>CAZRHK010000001.1:0-20099 GCA_964599815.1 uncultured Bifidobacterium sp.
CAAGATGTTTGTTCTCACAGCGGCACTGGAAGCAGGCGTTCAGGCAAGTGACCTCATAGACGGAACATTGCCGTGCACGTTGCCCAATCCGGGAAAGCCATCTGAACCGTTCAAGATCACGCAAGGTGTCAGCAGACCTGTGCGACCTCTTGATGAGCACACGTGGTTGTCTATTAACTGCGCATATGCGCGACTGGCTCAAATAGTGGGACTGAACAGAGTGGTGAACACCACGTACCGACTGACGTCGTCTATGTATCTCACTCGCGATAACTACAAGATTCAGCCGTATGCAAGTTTTTCTACTGGTGCTAACGAATTAAGCCCCATGGACATGGCATCTGGTGCACAGACAATTGCCAATGGTGGTGTACACCTCGAGCCGTATTTCATCGAAAAAATCGAAATTCCAAATTCGTCAGCTCCGGGAGGGGTTGAAGTTCTCACGCCAGAGCGACCAGCGCCAGCACAAGTGATCTCAAAAGAGATTGCCGATAAACAGGTAGACATCTTGAAGAAAACGATGACGTTGGGGACGGCTCGTCGCTCGCCATTGGCAAACAAGCGTCCTTCTGCCGGAAAAACAGGAACGCAAGACGAAAACACCAATGCATGGTTCGTTGGGTTTACAAAGCAGTTGACAACAGCGGTGTGGGTGGGAGATCCCAAGGCGTACACGCCAATGGTTCGTATTCCGGAATTTGTTGCCGACGGTGTGGTGCGAGTTACTGGAAATACGTATCCGGTTCGTATCTGGAAATCATTCATGGATGCGGCGCACGATGGAGTGCCGAATGTTGATTGGGATGCTCCCGTTGCACCAATTCGTAACCCTCAACGTTTGTATTTGCCTGGGGTTGACTGCATTGCAAACGTGGTGTCGGGTCGACTGCCACAAACTGCAACCGGACCTGTGAGCACGGTGATTCCCACATCAACATCATCCACCGTGCCAGTTCAGCCCACGGTGTCCACCACGCCAACAACGCTTCCTGCTGGGGTTACCACAACAACTGCGTACCGAGGGCCAATTGTTCGAGTTGTTGACCCAGGCACCACCATCGCACCCACCGATACCAATCCTGCAACGCCAGTTGTTGGTGTAGACCCGCAGCGAACGCTTGTGTACAGCTGTGCCAAGGGTCTTCCTGCATCGGTGCGGCCGGGCTAGCCAATAGCCTTCACGGAATGTTCTTCTGGTTTCTCGGAACATCGTTTGTTGCGGTGTGGTTTGTGTTTCGAGACGACCGATTTGATTATCGAGTTCTTGCACTAGGCGCATTGCTTCCCGATCTTGTCGATGTCTTTACTGGCGGTGTGTGGGTGATGCATTCCGTTGTTGCAAGCGTGGCGGCCCTTGGTGTTGTGATGTCAATTGCACGTAGAGGTTCATTGCGCCGACGGAGGTGGCTCGCTTTACCAATCGGCATGTTGCTGCATTTAGTTTTTGATGGCGCATTCAATAGCACTGAAACCTTCTGGTGGCCATTTGCGGGGCTTGAGTTTGTTAACGAATCTGTACCGAGTTTCAATCGCATGACACTTAACATCGCACTCGAGCTAGCCGGAATTGCAATGCTTGGTTGGATGTGGAAAATCAATCAATTATCCGTTCGCGCCAATCGGTCTCGATTCATTACCACCGGACGTTTGATAGGTGCCACAGCAACGGATGTGGGACAGTGCTGATTCTGCTGCGTCACGGTCAAACCACAGCTAACGCTCAATCGTTGCTGCAGGGCCGTATTGATTTGTCGCTAGACGATGTTGGTGTAGTGCAGGCACAAAAGTGTGGCGAATTCATCCGTCAGCATTTTCCGCAAGCCCACATTGTGTCCAGTCCGTTGACGCGTGCCGTTCAAACGGCACAACACATTCGTAATGACGTTGAGATTGACAACAGATTCATTGAACTTGACTACGGCGATTGGGACGGGCTTGCTCTCACCGATGTTCCCAGTGATCAGTGGGCAACCTGGCGTACTACTCCCGAGTTTCGACCACCAGGTGGTGAATCGCTTGTTGAATTAGATGCTCGCGTGAGACCTGCGTTAGAGGAATTGTCTCTACGTGCACAACATGAAGATGTCGTCGTAGTCAGCCATGTGTCACCAATTAAAAGTGCAATTACATGGGCTCTTGGTGTGGGGCCACACGCAACGTGGCGGTGTCACCTAGACAGGGCATCAATTTGTCGCATTGCCATTAGTCCCCGCGGCCCATCGCTCACGTCGTTGAACGAAACAGCACACCTTCGATAAGGGTGGGGGGTGACGGTGAGTCACCCTGTAAGCGGGGTTCTGTACTCGCAATTGCGAGCGATGACCATCCCTCTGTGCGGCCTACCCGAAGGATTAGTGGGCGGGCAACCCTCCTTCTGCTTGGCCTTGCTTCGAAAGGGGTTTACCAAGCCGTACAAATCGCTCTGCACGCTGGTGCGCTCTTACCGCACCGTTTCACCCTTACCTGTGATGCTGTTGCATCCATCGGCGGTCTGTTCTCTGTTGCACTTTCCGTTAGGTCGCCCCAACCTGACTCTCGTCAGCTTTCTGCCCTGTGAAGCCCCGACTTTCCTCAGCAACATTCATTGCCGCGGTCATCCGGATAACTCACCGTCACTTACGAGTGTACGGAGGCGCCTTGGGTTCGCCTAGAACAATTTGTACTGCGACGTGCTGACAGATGTCAGTAGAGCATGCTGTTCAGGCTTGGCGTATCCATCGCCAATGGTGAACGTGTTCCAATTTCGTTGAGTGGTCCGAGAAGAACCTGCACGGAGCTGAGTGATCCGAATGCAGACGGAAGAGTTGCTGTGAGCTCTTCGCCATTTTCGTTGAGTGCTGGAGAAAATCCGGCGGTTCCACCACGAATTAACTGGGCGGCTACTGCTGCACGGCGAGACGACGATGCACCAAGGCGCATCATGCTTGCGCGCAATGCAGCTTCGTTGGTGAGTCCAACGAAGTATTGGTATGTAGCTGCAACAAGCGTTTCGAGACCAAGCACCAGATTCAACACGTCTCCTGGAGCCTTTCCAGCCTCTACAAGTTCAAGCGCTGTGTTGCCGTATGCGGTCATCAACTTTTCGTTTGGTTCAGTAACAGTGGCGCCACCTCGTGCGGCAACGAGTGGTGCAATGACCGACATGTTGGTTTCGTGCGCAGATACGTACTTCGTAAGAAATGGCGAGATGCGTGATTCGGCAAGTGAGGTGACTCGTGAGTCGCTCAACATTGTTGCCACCATTTTTTCCACCGACATTGCTGTACGGAGAAGTGCCACGTCTGTGACGTGTACGTTTTCAAGCTCGACCTTTTCTGGGGCCTCGCCGATTCGCGCAATAGAACCAGAGTGGCTTGCACCACCACATGCGGCAAGTACTGCACCGCCAGCAAGAACAGCACCGCCAGAGCGGAGCATGTTTCGGCGTGAAATGTTGGAAGAAGTCTGTTCGTTCATGAGATGTCCTTGCAGTTTCTTATGCCGCAGCAATTGGGGAAGTTCCAGCGATGACGTTGAGTGCAGCAACATGGCGCGCTTCAACGGTGATGATGGAGGCGACGAGTGATGCGGCGTTGATTCCACGAAGCGACTCAAGCGAGTTGGTGTGGATGGTGACGGTCTCTACTTCGAGCGCGACCATTTGTCCAGCAATGTCTGCGATGGATCCAGACGGAGTTGCAAGTGCTTGCGTGGATGCTGCACCAGCCTCGGTGGCCAAGTAGCCCTTCAATGCTTGTGCGTATGCCACATGATGATCATGGATGAGAAGAAGTGCAGCCTTGTCGTCGCCCGAGGTGGCGGCAACTGCGAGTGCATATGTTGCTGCCATGCGAGATTCGCGAACCAGTGCTGCATTAAGTGCGGCGTTGTCTGCAGCATCACGATGTGGCGGCGCAGTTGTTGATGGACCAGATTCGCCTTCAGCTGATGCTTGCGATGCCAAAAATGGAGCGGTTGCTGCAACGGCGCCACCTGCAAGAAGCGATGCAATCAACTTGCGTCGCGAGGTGGTTCCTTCGGGGAGGTCAACTTGGTGATTTACCACGTGGGTCATCCTTTGTCGTAGTGGCGAAAACTCGCCCCCCAACACTAGAAGTCCAGCGCCGAGAGGTCAGGTATCCAAGAGCGGCTTCGAGACACCGCCTCGCTCCATTGTTGTCGCGAGACCCCTGGATTACCTAATGGATGAACGGTGGCAGCCCAAGACAGGGTGGAACAGGCCTCGGAGAGGTGTGACCACTGACCTGCTGCGGTACCCGCGAGGAATCCGGCACCAAGGGTGGTGGCCTCGGTCATCTGCGACACACGAATGGGGCGTTGGGCGGCATCGGCAAGCGCTTGGACGAACGTGGGGTTCCTGCTCATCCCGCCGTCAATGCGAACGTCCGAGATGGAGATGCCAGTATCTGCTTCGGCGGCGTCGATGAGGTCGACGCCTCGATGGGCCACGCCTTCAAGAACGGCACGAACCATGTGGGCCTTGGTGGTTCCACGAGTAATGCCAAAAAATGCGCCTCGAGCGCCGTAGTCCCATGCCGGAGTTCCAAGTCCAAGGAGCGCAGGTACGTAGACCGCACCATCTGTTGTTGCCACTGACGAAGCAATGTCGTGGGATTCTTCGGCAGACGAGATCAAACCCATGTCATCGCGCAACCATTCAATATTGGTGCCGGCCGACAACATGATTCCTTCAGTTCCGTAGTTGACGCCAGAGTTGTCGCTGAACGCAACGATGGGAAATGTTCCGTGAGTATGACGTTGTGCTTGGTCTGGCGCTTTATTGCCAATGAACACATCAAGCATGCCGCCTGTGCCAAATGTGATCTTTGCAAGTCCTGCAGTGATGCAACCTTGACCAACAAGTGATGCTTGTTGGTCGCCAGCCAGCGCCATGATGGGTGGCTGACCTGGCAAGTCTCGAGCAACGCCACACAAACCGGCGCTTGGAACAATCTGTGGCATGCAATCGCGAGGAATGCCCAGCGTTGTCAAAATGCTGTCATTCCATTGAGTGCCAGCAGGAACGCTAAGCCCAGTGACTGCTGCATTGGTGTGGTCGGTGACGTGAGATTCGCCGTGAGTGAGTTTCCACACGAGCCACGTGTCCACCGTTCCAAAACGAAGGGTTGATGCATCGACATGTGATGCTGCATTCTTCAATATCCACGACAGTTTGGTGGCGGACTGGTTGGGTGCAAATGCAAGACCGTGCTCAATGCGAGCCATGATGCAGTCACCAACGGTGCGCAAGTCTTGCCAGCCAATAGCGGGCGAGATGGGGAGACTTGTGGTGCTGTCCCACACAATTGTTGATGCGCGTTGGTTAGTAATTCCCACAGAGTCAATTTTTTGTGAACCAATCGTTGCAATGCACACGCGTTTGACTGCGTTGTACAGCTCGACAGCGTCGAATTCGACTAGTCCCGCAGCTGGAGTTGATGGCGTAAACGCTTCGTAGTGAAGGTCGGTGACGCTTCCGTTGTCGTGGACGATGGCAGAACGCAGTCCGCTGGTGCCAACGTCGATGACGAGAGTTTTCACAATCCCAGTTTTCCTGGATTCAAAATGTTGTTTGGATCAAGTGCTTTCTTCACGCTGCGCAACACGTTCATTGACGTTCCCAATGCTTCTTCCATGTACTGGCCACGGCTGTAACCAATGCCATGGTGATGGGACAGGTTTGCGCCAGATGCAATAGCTGCACGTTGGCCGGCGTCCCACATTGCCAAATATGTTGCTTCAAACTCTTCTGGTGGAGGAGTGGCGGCAAACGTGAAATAGATACACGCACCTTCGATGTAGCTATGCGACAAGTGGCAGGTTGCACTTCGTGCATGTGGCACCGACAACATGGCCGATTCAACATTTTCTACAACGGTGTCCAGTTGCGCCCAATTTGCAGCAACTTCCATGGTGTCCACCACGTAGCCCTTGCGCGTCAGTGCCTGAAGTCCACTGGTGTCGTTGCGATGGTGTGTCCACTGCTCTACAAGTTCAACATCGCCAAGTTGTGCACCCATTGACATACATGTGTCATGCACGATGGCCATGGTTGCATCAACTAACTGTTCGTTGCCTTCATCAAGCACCAGAACTGTTGCGTTTGTTCCGTCTCCGCCATGTGAACGCTTGCTCTCTGCGCCGTCGTACAAACGAAGCACTGCAGGCGTTGCACCCGCGCGAATTAGTCGGCGACATGCTTCGAAGCCATCGCTGAGATTCGCAAACACGTAGGCGCCACGTCGTTCTACTTCGGGAAGTGGATGCGCACGAAGCCACACACGAGTGATGACTGCAAGAGTTCCTTCGCTGCCCAACAACAACTGGCTGAGATCTGGGCCAACAGCACCAGCGGGTGCGCCACCAGTGCGAATAACGGTGCCGTCTGCAAGCACTGCTTCCAGCGCGTGCACCATGTCTTCAATTTTTCCGTAGCGAGTGGAGTATTGGCCCGCACCGCGGCATGCCACCCATCCGCCAACAGTGGCGAGTGCAAAAGATTGCGGGTAGTGACCAATGGTGAGTCCGTATGTGCGCACTGCGTCTTCAAGGTCTGGGCCGAATGTTCCTGCAAGTGTTTCCACAATGCCTGAGACTTCGTCAACGGATTCGAGCCCCTGCATCAGTGTCATGTCCAGTGAGACGCCAGCTCGAAGTGGGATGGCTGCACCACACACACCGCTTCGCCCGCCCGATGGTGTGACAGCAATGTTGTGCGTATTGCAATAGGCAAGTAGACGCGACACTTCCTCGGTGGATTGTGGTCGGCACACCACGTGTGGCAACTGCGGAACTTCGTCTTTCAATGACCATGCCAATGACAACGGCCACCAGTCGCGTCCATGTTCTGCGCGAATGGCGTGGTCTGTGGTGGTATCGCAAATTGCAGCAATGGCCGACACGTTTTCTGCAGTCAGCGCTGGCGCAGTAGTTGACAGATGGGCCTGTGCATTCGCGGCAGTTGATCCAAATTCAATTGGGGGAGTAGCCGTTGTTGAGAATTTTTTGAGGCTCATTATTTTTCCGTTCCAGGTGTAGACGCTGCAATGAATTCTGCTTCTGTGACAAGACCCGCAGCATCTTCGCGAGCGCACTCATCTATGAAGTGTGCCAATTGCCTGTCACGTTCTTCGCTTGACCAACCAAGGTATGGCGCAACCAATGTTGCAACGTCTGCTGCAACTTGTCGTGTTGCCCGACGATCAAGCAATCGTGCACGTGTACGGCGGGTGAGAATGTCGTCAAGCGTTGTTGCCATTTCATGTGTTGCAGCAAAGACGGCTTCACACTTCAAGTAGGGAAGTCCTGGCACCAACTCTTCAGCAAGCGTTGGATCTTTAGCAATGAGTTCCTTCACAAGTGCAGCGTCGCTACCAAATCGGCCATCGAGGTGCTTGTCAACGTTTGTTGATTGTTGACGTTTGCCGGTTGCGCCTCGCAGGGAGAGCCGCTTTGTTTTGCAGGACTTCTTTTGACCCAATAGTGCACATGCTTCATCTACGGCGTCTTCGGCCATTTCTCGATAGGTGGTGAGTTTTCCACCCGTCACAGTGATGACGCCGTTATCTGATGTGAACACTTTGTGGCGGCGACTGAGGTCTGCTGTACGGCCAGCTTTCTTTGAAGAATCGTCTGTCTTGACGAGTGGGCGTAATCCAGACCACACAGCAGTGACGTCTTCGAGAGTGACGTTGGTAGTGACGCTTGCGTTCAGTGCGGCAAGCACGTATTCAATGTCGTCTTTTGTGCACTGCGGATCGTCAACGGGGCCCTTGTAATCGGTGTCGGTGGTACCGATGTATGTGAATCTGAATGTTCCGTCGTTATTGGAAATCCAGGGCACCACAAACAAACTGCGTCGATCTTTTGGTACTGGAATCACAACAGCAATGTCGTTGCGAACTTTGTCCCAAGGAACTGTGAGGTGCACGCCTTTGGCCGGACGGATGGTGTCGGGATGAACGTTCTCGTCGAGCGATCGAATGTCGTCGGCCCACACGCCGGTTGCACTAATGACACTTTTGGCGCGCACCGTGAATGTTTCACTGGTAAGGGTGTCGGTCATAGTCGCCTCGTGCGACGTGCGCGAATGCGATGTGAGCGAATCAACGCGGCATCTATTGGCAATGGCTGCGCCGTAGTCGGCTGCAGTTTTCAAAACAGTGAGACACAGTCGTGCATCGTCTGCTTCTGCGTCGTAATACAAATACGCTGACGCAAGTTTGCGTTGCTCCATTGTTGGTAGGTGCGCAAATGCTTTCTTCGCTGAGAGTCGACGGTGAATGCGGCCAATGCGCCAGCCACCAGTGAGGTCGTACATCCACATTGCAGATCCAAGCGCGCGAGAGATCTTGCGAGACACAACACCATCTTTGGTGAGGATGGGAATCATGAAAGGTAAAACGTGCACCAAGTGTGGTGCATTGCGACGCAGACGCTTGCGTTCGTGCAACGCCTCGTACACAAGACGCACATCACCTTGTTGCAGGTAACGCAGGCCACCGTGAATCAACTTTGAGGATTTAGATGATGTGCCCGAGGCGAAGTCGTCGCGTTCCACCAGGGCGACGGAGAATCCGCGAGATGCGGCGTCGAGTGCGACACCGGCGCCGGTGATGCCGCCACCAATAACTAGGACATCGAATTCCTCAGCCTGCAGACGGGCCAGAGAGTGGGGGCGGGAGAAATCAGAAATACGCGACATCGCCCGAGAGCCTAGGTGGAGGCCCATTCGGCTGAAGAAGGGGGTCAGAAATTCCTTATTTGCAATACTTGCAAATTCGCAATGATTGCGAATAAGGTGTCTCCCATGCGTTCACCTGAAGAGCTCACCACTGCATTTCGCGCAGCCGGCCTAAAGGTAACCCCGCAACGCCAACTCTTATTCCGCCTCATGCACGGAAACTGTGCGCACCCCACTGCAGACGCCCTTTTTGCTACCGCGTCGCAGATCATGCCTGGCATTTCGTTGCGCACCGTGTATCAAACTCTCAACGACCTCACCTCAATGGGGGAGTTGCAATCAATCGACGTCGGCACCGGATCAGCTCGCTTCGATCCCAATGTGTCCGACCATCACCACGCCGTCTGTGACGACTGCGGCGCGGTTCACGATGTCTATGTTCAGCAAGCGCCTGAGTTGCGCGGACTTCAAGGGTTCACGGTTGCCGATGCTCGCATCGTCTATCGCGGCCGTTGTGCCGACTGCTCATCTCTTGTTGATCACAGATAAAAAACCCACCCAAACAAACCGAAAGGACCCGGTCATGCCAAGCCTGAAGGGCACCAAGACCCACGAGAACCTGTTGGAGGCGTTTGCTGGCGAGAGCCAGGCAAACCGTCGTTACCTCTGGTTCGCACAAAAAGCAGACGTTGAGGGCTACCCCGACGCAGCAGCATTGTTCCGTTCCGTCGCAGAAGGCGAAACCGGACACGCACACGGCCACCTCGAGTACATCGCAGAAGTTGGCGACCCAGCATCTGGCGAGCCAATCGGTGAGACCGAAGCAAACTTCAAGGCTTCTATTGCAGGCGAGACCTACGAGTACACCCAGATGTACCCAGGCTTTGCAAAGACTGCACGTGAAGAAGGATTCGACGAAATTGCCGACTGGTTCGAGACGCTTGCACGCGCCGAGAAGAGCCACGCAGGTCGTTTCGGCGAAGGACTTGCAGCACTCTAAATCAGTGCTTGTGCCTCACTGGCACACTTGAATCACAACAAATGGGTGGCTGCTGACATTGTTGGCAGTCACCCATTTGCGTGAAGCCCCCTTTTCCCTACAACCGACTGAGCACACAATGACAATCACCTATGACCCAAAGCATCCGAAGTATCTCGACGAAGCAGACGTACGCGACGAACTCACTCGTGTCTACGACCTGTGTCACGGATGCCGTTTGTGCTTCAAGTTTTGCTCGTCGTTTCCCACTCTCTTTAGCTACGTCGATCAGCACGAAGATCAAGATGCAGGACGCTTAACACCGGCGCAACAAGACCAAGTTGCAGACGAATGCTTCCAATGCAAATTGTGTTACGTGAATTGCCCATACATTCCTGAATTGCACGAATGGGCACTCGACTTCCCGCGCCTCATGCTTCGTCATGATGCAATGCGACGTGCAAATGGCCAGGTGTCGTTGCGCAAGCGCATCACTACTCAAACAATGGGCCACACAGACTCGCTTGGAAAGCTCGCATCGTCGGTGTCCACCGTGTCCAACTTGGTCATCGGTGCAAAGCCAGGCTCATTGGTTCGAAAGGCAGTGGAAAAAACCACTGGCGTGTCATCTGTTCGTTTGTTGCCGCCGTACGCAAAGCAGCGCTTCAGCACATGGTTCAAGAAGCGAGCAACACCAGTTCTCGGGAAGAAGAAGCAAGGTTCGGTTGCGTTGTTTCCAACGTGTCTTGTTGAGTATCAACAACCAGGTATCGGTCACGACCTCGTGAAGGTGTACGAACGCAATGGCGTGGAATGTTCACTCGTTGAAGGCGCAGGTTGTTGCGGTGCTCCGTACTTGCATAGCGGAGACATGGACAACTTCATCAAGGTTGCTGCCAAGCAAGTCAAAGTTCTCGCAGCGGCCATTCGTGGTGGCAAAGACATTGTGGTTCCACAACCAACATGTGGCTACATCTTGAAGAAGGATTACGTCGACTATGTGGGTGGCCCCGATGCAGAACTCGTCGCACAACACACATTCGACTCGTCTGAATACTTAATGAATCTGCACAAGGCCGAAGGAACAGAACTCGACACTGAATTCAACGGCGAAATTGCAGAGTCCATCTCGTATCACATTCCGTGCCACTTGAAAGCGCAAAACATTGGTTTGCGTAGTCGCGACATCATGAAATTGACTGGCGCGAAAATCAAGCTTGTCGATCAGTGCTCTGGCATTGACGGCATGTGGGGTTTCAAAGCCGGAAACGAACAGTATTCAGTTCCGGTGGCTAAGAAATTGGCCGACAAAGTGGAGGCAGCAGATAGCGCAGTAGTTGCAGGTGACTGTCACCTTGCAAATACGGCCATCATCGAACAAACCGGTCGCACGGCAATGCACCCGTTACAGGTTGTTGCACGTGCGTACGGAATTCCAGAAGAACCAAAGAAGTAATCACAGAGGAAACATGAGCACCATGACCCCCACCCGCAAACTGTCCCTATCCGACATCGCAGATCTGCGCGCATACGAACGCGAGCGTGAAGAGTTTCGTGCGCGCATGATTGAAGTAAAGCGTCGTCGCCGTGTTGCGCTTGGAACACTCATCACTGTCATGTTTGAGAACCGCGACACCATGCGTCTGCAAATTCAAGAGATGGTGCGTGTTGAAAAAGTGATGACAGACGAAGGCGTCATGGAGGAGTTGAAGGCCTACAACCCGATGATTCCAGAGCCAGGTCAGTTGTGTGCAACGTTGTTCCTTGAACTCACATCCGACGAGCAGGTTCGTGAATGGCTGCCAAAGCTTGCAGGTCTCGAGAACAGCATCAGCTTGTTGTTGTCAGACGGCACTCGCATTAAGGGTGAGATCGACCAGCAACATGCCGCCGGCCTCACTCGTGACGATGTCACTGCAGCCGTGCACTACCTCACCTTCAATTTCACCCCAGAGCAGGTGAACGCCTTCGAGGCGGGCGATGTCATCGTGGAATGCAGCCAGCCCAACTATTTGGAAGCTGCCGCACTCAGCCCCACCACAAAAGCAGAACTCCTCACCGACCTTCTCCCGTAAGGTCCAGCGGTCCGCGTCTGCGGATTAGACATCTGTGACACCCGACACATACGATGCAGGCAAGGGGGCGACCCCGGCATCGAGGGGGGAAACCGGTGTCAGCAGTAGAAATCACATGGAGACAGCGCGGGGCGTGCAACGGCCTCGACCCTGCGGTGTTTTTCCCTGATTCAGAAGAGAATGCCGAAGAGGCAAAGGCAATCTGCGATATCTGTCCTGTGCGGCTGTCGTGTCTAGAGCATGCATTGGCCATGCGCGAACGTGATGGCGTGTGGGGTGGCATGACAGAGAGAGAAAGACGAAGAATCATTCGTCAACGACGCCGCTCGGCGTAGATACTTAATGCATGTCTCATTCCGAAGAGTTCGTTGGCTGGCCAACGTTGCTGGCACAGCTCATCGAACATCGCGACCTTGGGTCCGATCAGGCGGAAGCAGCAATCACTGAAATTTTGAATGGTGTTGCAACGCCTTCTCAGATGACGGCATTCATTGTTGCGTTGCGCGCCAAAGGTGAGACAGCAGATGAATTAGAGGGAATGTTGCGCGCAGTGCGTGCCGCAGGAAATCGCGTTGCATTGTCACCAGATGTTGCATCTCGCACCATCGACATTGTTGGTACAGGTGGCGACAAGAGCAACTCAGTCAATGTGTCCACCATGTCTGCACTAGTCGTGTCTGCAGCAGGAGTTCCCGTCTGCAAACACGGCAACCGTGCAGCATCTTCGAAGTGTGGGTCTGCAGACTTGCTGGAAATTGCTGGGGTGGCAATTGAATTAGATCCCGCAGGTGTTCAAACGTGTGTTGAAGAAGTGGGATTTGGTTTTTGCCTCGCAGCTCGTTTCCACCCAGCATTTCGTTACACGGGTCCATCGCGTCGAGAGATTGGAATTCCCACTGCGTTCAACTTGTTGGGGCCAATGGCAAACCCTGCGCCCATCTCTCACATGTTGGTCGGTGTCGCTCTTCCCAACATGATGGACCGTATGGCCGAAGCGTTGTCGTCGCGTGGAGTCAACAACGCGTGGGTTGTTCATGGTCATGGCGGTCTCGATGAACTTGCAGTCAGTGGCCCAAATGTTGTGTATGAATTGCGCAACGGAGTAGTTCGTCAATTTGAAGTGAATCCTGCCGATTATGGAATTACTCCGTCAACATTGGCTGACATTCGGGGTGGGGAAGCGTCGGACAATCTTGCAATCTTGGAAAAGACATTCGCTGGTCAGCATGGTGCGGTGCGCGACATTGTGTTGCTGAACGCTGGCTGTGCGTTGCATATTGCAGGTGTTGCCCACGATGTTGCTGCGGGTATCGCACGCGCTGCCGAGATCATTGATTCTGGTGCAGCGTCGGCAAAGTTGGCAGAAGTAGTTCGTGTGTCGCAACGCGAACGTGAGCGAATGGAAGCGCAACCATGAGTGTTCGAGTTCCAGCAACGTCTGCAAATTTGGGCCCTGGCTTCGATGTCATGGGTCTTGCGTTGTCGTTGTATGCAGACATTGGAATCGTTGGTGTCGATGCATTGCCAGATGGCGCGCACGAGGCTGAAGATACGCATCCTGCGCAGGTCGCATTTATTCGCGCAGGCGGATCGGGTCGCGTGTGGGTGAAGAATTCCATTCCCATGGGGCGTGGCATGGGCTTTAGCGGCGCTGTGCGCGTTGGCGGAATAGTTGCAGCCGAAGTGCAGCGAGATGGTGCAACGTGGAATCGAGCAACATCTTCTGCACTTGAAATTGGAACAGAACTGGAAGGTCACGCAGACAATGTGGCGCCGTCTCTGTTTGGCGGAGTTGTCATTGCAAGTGGTTCCTTGGTGGTGCCCGTTCCTATGGCGTTAGACCCAGTGTTTGTGATGTGGGTTCCAGACTTCACCACTTCAACTAATGAATCTCGCGGGAAGATTGGTCCGTCCATTGCGTTAACCGATGCGGTCTTCAACATTGCGCGTACTGCCATGTTTGTAACGGCACTTCAAACCGGTGATGTATCAATTCTTCGGGAGGCCACTCAAGATCGCATTCATCAGGGAATTCGATTGACGGCATCACCTCCGTGTGCTGCGGCTCTACAGGCTGGGCTTGACGCTGGCGCATGGTGCGGGTGGTTGTCGGGTTCAGGCCCCACTGTCGCATTGATGTGTGAACCAAGTCGGGCCGAAGCAGTGGCCGCAGCGCTGCCTGCCGATGGTCACGCCAAGCTGCTGAAGCTCGACACTGCTGGTGCGGTGGTTCTCTGACGAAACCCTGTCACACCCGTTCGTCAGAGTGGTGTGTATGGAAGCCAGTCAGTCAGCACCAACGCCAGATTCACAGCCCGTTCTCATGATCTCATGCGATACGTGCATCATGCGCAATACAGACGCATGTGGCGACTGCATGATGAGTGTTCTGTGCGATTCAGAGGAATCTGGGGCCGTGGTCCTCAATTTGCAAGAACTTCGTGACATTCGCCTGCTCGCTCAGGCAGGTTTGGTGCCTACGCTTCGGCACCGTGCCGTCGGTTAGTCGAGTCCCCAAAAATCCAAAGGTTGTCGCCACGGGCGCTCCCTCGGGTGCCGACTATTTAGCGCAACTTGCACGTATCGGAGAACAGGCGGGCCTCGATGCATTTGGCGTTGCCCCAGCCGGAGTCATGCAGCGCGCGCGACGTCAATTGCAAGACCGCCTTAACCGCAACCTCACGAATGGTCTTAAGTTCACATTTCTACGGCCCGATCGTTCCACTCATCCCGCTTTGCTGGTGGACGAGGCAAAAACCGTCATCGTTGGAATGCGGTCGTATGCATACGACGAACCAATAGACCTTGCAACTGGACGCTTGCACGCACGAATTGCGCGCTATGCGTGGGAAGACCATTACGGCGAATTGAAAACATCGTTAACGCACGTGGCTGCACAACTTCGTAAAGATGGCCATCGTGCCACCGTGTTTGCAGATGACAATTCCATTGTCGACCGAGAGATTGCATGGCTTGCCGGACTCGGGTGGTACGGACGCAATGCGAATTTGCTGGTTCCAGGGAAAGGGAGCATGTTCGTTATTGGTTGCATCGTCACCACTGCCGATTTGCCGATTGGACAAGAAGTTCCCGACGGATGCGGTACATGTTCGCGCTGTGTCCCTGCATGCCCAACAGCGGCAATTGTGGAGCCAGGCGTTATCGATGCGAATCGATGTTTGTCGTGGTTGTTGCAGAAGCCAGGCGTTTTTGATCCGCGCTATCGAGAAGCGCTTGGTGATCGAATCTACGGATGCGACGAATGTCAAGTGGTGTGTCCGCCCACGAAAAAATACGGAACGAGACCTGCTCCAGCACATGTGCAAACACATGTTGACGTGTTGCATTTGCTTGCACTTGACGACAACGCGCTTGATGCGTCGTGTGATCGTTGGTATGTGTCCGACCGAGACATGACTTGGGTTCGCCGAAACCTATTGATTGTTCTTGGCAATAGAGGACTGCCGTCAGACTCCAACACCGTGGATACAGTGCGTCGTTATCTCTCACATGAACGAGAAGAACTACGTGCGCATGCTGTGTGGGCTGCGGCGCGGCTTGGGCTGACGAATCTGCTTCATTTCGATGATCCATCACCAATAGTTGTTGCCGAGCTACAAAATCTGCCACCCTTACGGGGCGACTTATGAAGCATCTTCTTGTTACCAACGATTTTCCGCCAAAGATTGGTGGCATTCAGTCGTTGTTGTGGGAGTGGTGGCGCCGTCTTCCAGCAGACTCGTTTGCTGTTCTCACCAGTCCACATGCCGATGCTGCTGAATTCGATGCATCTCAGCCGTATCGCATCGAACGCACTAAAGAGCCAGTGTTGTTGCCGCATCCGTGGATGGTGCAGCGCATCAATTCATTGGTAAAAGATTTTGGTGCAGATTTTGTGGTGCTAGACCCCGCGTTGCCGCTTGGTCTTGTTGGACCATCGTTAAAAGTTCCGTACATGGTGGTGTTACATGGCGCCGAAGTCACTGTGCCCGGACGACTGCCAGTGTCGAAACAAGTTCTTGGCCATGTGTTGCGTGGCGCACAACATGTGATTGCGGCGGGCGGTTACCCATCTCGCGAGGGTGATCACGCAGCTGGTCGCGAATTGCAGACCACTGTTGTTCCGCCCGGTGTCGACACGCAACGATTTGTTCCTCTCACGCCAGATCAACGTCGTGATGCGCGTGCCAAGTTCGGCTTTGTAGAAGACGATGAGATTGTTTTGGGTATTAGTCGACTTGTGCCACGCAAAGGGTTCGACACCGTTATTCGCGCCGTTGCCCAATTGGCGCCACATCGCCCGCGTTTGAAGTTGGTCATTGCAAGCACAGGTCGAGACGAAGATCGACTCAAAAAATTGGCAACCGAGTTATCGGCGCCTGTCACATTTCTTGGGCGCGTGCCGCACGATGATCTGCCTGCTTTGTACGGATGTGCAGATGTGTTCTCCATGATGTGTCGCAACAGATGGGGAGGGCTAGAGCAAGAAGGCTTTGGAATTGTTTTCGTCGAAGCTGCCGCATGCGGAGTGCCACAGATTGCCGGAGATAGCGGTGGTGCCGCTGAGGCCGTGGAAGATGAGGTGACCGGATTTGTGATGAAAGACCCCACAGATGCAGCGGGCTTGGCGGCTCGATTAGTTCGTATTCTCGACCATCCAGAGACATGGCAGGCCATGTCGGTGGCGTCGCGTCGACGTGCAGAGAGCGAATTCAATTACGACGTCTTAGCGAAACGGCTGGGTGAAGTGCTGAAAGTTCAGACACAATGAACGGCGTGAAGGGTTCATCTGTTCTGCGAGTTAATGAAGTGCTCACAGCTCTGTTTGTTGCCTCGGCAGTGTTGGCCGTGGTGCTATTTGAGAATCCGTGGAAAGTTATTGCTGCAACAATCGCGGTGACATGCTTCGTCGTCGGTGTAGTGGTGTTTTTGTGGGGCTATTGGACCGCGGTGCAACGCAGTCGGTACGACAACATTGCTGTTGCATCCATGTATTTCCTCACCGACAATTGCGCTCCAAAATCTGTAGCTCGTCGAATGAATGTGGTTCTCGGCGTCCAGGTGGTGGTGTCCATCGCTACAGCGCTAATGCGCTCATCTACCGATGGCAAGCCTGGGAGCACATTGGCATTTGGCATTCTCGTACCAGTTCTCGGGCTTGGGATGAATGGCCTTTGGGCCGCCTTGCACGGGGAGTTTTCACCGCGAAATCAGGGGAAGTCAGCGGGGGTTCCACCCGAAGGCTCTTCCAGCAGGCAAGATGATGGTCATGACTGATCGCGCTGCGCAGACCACACTCATCAACGCTCCGTTGCAACGATGCATCGACATCGTGCTCGATTTCGAGCGCTATCCCGAGTGGGCAAAAGATGTAAAGGAAGCCACCGTGCGTGCTCGCGACGAGCAAGGGCGAATTTCGCAAGTGGAATATCGCGCGTCTGCACTTGGTCGCAGCACCCATTACACGCTTGAGTATGACTACTCAGAAGCGCCATCTCGTTTGTCGTGGCATCTCGTGGAAGGCGACATCATGCGCGCATTAGACGGTGCGTACTCATTCGTTGAAGTCGACGGTGGCACCCAGGTGTTTTACGAACTCGACATTGAGCTCGTCGTTCCATTGCCCGGATTCGTGAAGCGCCGAGCTGAAGCCCGCATTCTGATTGAAGCGGTGAAAGAGTTGAAGGCACGCGCAGAGTCGTGAATCACGTCGGCATTGATGTCGGCGGCACAAAATGTCATGGGGTTCGCATAGACAGCGATGGAACTCTTCTTGCCGAATTGCGATATCCAACACCCCACGCTGACGATCTCATCTCGTTGCTTGAATCGATGTTTCGTGAACTTGGCGGCGAAACAACATTGGGTATCGGTGTTCCAGGTCTGATCTCGCATGATGGAATCATTCATGCATCGCCGAACCTTGTTGGTGCGCGAGATGTTCCCGTAGGTCCAGAGCTGCGACGTCAAACAGGCATTGCCGTTCATGTTGAAAACGACGCAACATCGGCAGCGTTTGCAGAATGGCGCGTGGGGGCGGCGGCAGGTACTCGCGACGCGATCATGGTGACTTTGGGAACTGGTATTGGTGGCGGCATTGTGATGGGTGGAGAACTGCACCGCGGCGCACATGGATTCGCTGGAGAGATTGGGCACATGGTGGTGGAACGCAATGGTGTTCCTTGTCCATGTGGTTTGCATGGTTGTTGGGAACGGTATGCGTCAGGTTCCGCGCTTCGTTATCTCAGTGGTGGACTTAGTGGTGAAGAGGTGTTTCGCAAGTTCTACGAGGGTGACAGCGCAGCACAATCGGTGGTGAATGAGTTTGCGCAATGGATTGCAGTTGGTCTTGCAAGTCTCACGAACATTTGTGATCCAGAGGTCATTGTGTTGGGCGGCGGTGTTGTTGAATCTTTCAACGGAGATTTATCCGTCATTGAAAAGTATTTGTCTCAGTCGCTGTATTCATCGGCTGCGCGTCCGCATCCGAGATTGTGTTCTGCAACCTTGGGAGAACGCGCTGGCGCAATTGGTGCAGCGCTGTTGGTGGCCGAAAATCTGTAATTACTCTGCTGCGCTGTCTGCCCAGTGGCGAGATCGTTCCACCGCGCGAAGCCATTGCGCATGAGATCCAGACTCAGCCTGTGGTTCGAAACGCTTATCAAGTGACCACATTGATGCAATCTCGTCTGTAGATGCCCACACGCCCTCTGCCAAACCGGCCAAGTACGCGGCGCCTAGTGCGGTTGTTTCATGATCGGTGGGGCGAAGAACGGGAACACCAAGTTCATTTGATTGACGTTGAAGCATTCCGTCCATCACGGATGCACCACCGTCCACGCGTAACTCGTTTAGCGTCACACCACCTGCGGTTGTCATTGCATCGATAGCGTCGCGAGTTTGAAACACCATTGCGTCTACAACGGCCCGAGCAATGTGTGCGCGAGTTGTACCGCGAGTAATTCCAACAATGGTTCCGCGTGCATATGGGTCCCACCAAGGGCTACCAAGTCCGGTGAATGCTGGAACAACAAACACACCACCCGAATCTGGAACCGATTCGGCAAGTGGTCCAATGTCTGAAGACGCGGAAATAATGCCGAGACCGTCTCGTAACCACTGCACAGCAGCGCCAGTGACAAAGATGGCGCCCTCAAGTGCGTAGACAGGCGCGCCATCACCCAGATCCCATGCAACGGTAGTGAGCATTCCATCGGTGGGCGCCGGACACGTGGTTCCCACGTTTAGCAAGATGAAACTTCCGGTTCCGTACGTGTTCTTTGCCATGCCAGGTGTTGTGCACACTTGGCCGAAAAGCGCGGATTGTTGATCTCCTGCAATGCCAGAGATGGGAATGTTGTTTGGGACGCCTGCAACCCCGGTTGTCACGCCATAGCGAGAACTTGATGGTCGAACTTCTGGGAGTGCTACGCGCGGAACGTTCAGCAGAGAACACATGTCGTCGCTCCACGTCATGGAACGAATATCAAACAACATGGTTCGGCTGGCATTGCTGGGGTCTGTCACAAATGAAGCGCCGTTGGTGAGCTTCCACACCAGCCATGAGTCAATTGTTCCAATACGTAAATGTTCAACGGGTGGGTGGTCATTGTGTTGCAACAACCATGCGGCCTTTGTGCCCGAGAAATACGGGTCTAGAACAAGACCCGTGGTGTGGCGGACGTTGTTGAGATGGGGGAGAAGTGATTCACATGTTGCTGCGGTGCGACGGTCTTGCCACACAATGGCGCGCGAAATTGGTTGGCCAGTTCTCGCATCCCACGCCAGAACAGTTTCTCGTTGATTCGTGATTCCAATTGCTGCAATGGGTTGATTTATTTTCGAGACAACGTCAGCGAGAGTGTGCGCCATCGCATCCCAGATTTCGTTTGCGTCATGTTCCACCCAACCTGGCTGTGGGAAATACTGAGGAAATTCGCGATATGAAGAGAATGACGGCGTGCCATCGTCGAAGACTGCACGTGTACGAACTCCAGTTGTTCCGGCATCTAATGCAAGCACAACGGTCATGTCTGCCTCCTACGACGACTGTGCAATGAGTTGGATGAGTTGCTGTTGAATTCCTGGTTGCGCTGCAAGCACTTGTGCAGGTGTTACGGATTCGCCAGCGTAATTTGTGACGATGGCGCCTGCTTCTGTGGCAATTACTTGGCCGGCCACTAGGTCCCACGAGTGAAGGTGCTCTTCAAAGTAGGCGTCGTATCGCCCGCATGCCACGAAGCACAAATCGATTGCAGCGGCTCCGAAACGGCGAATATCGCGAATGTGGGTCACCATCTGTGCAACACGTTGTGCATGCTGCGTGCGTTCGTGTACTCGATAGCTGAACCCCGTGCAC
>CAZRHK010000001.1:20109-73463 GCA_964599815.1 uncultured Bifidobacterium sp.
CACCAACGCATCGCTCAGTTCAGAGTTGTTGCGAACATGAATAGGTGAGCCATTGAGGAATGCACCTTCGCCACGAATGGCTGTATACATCTCGCCCAATGCTGGGGCATAAACAACTCCGACAAGTGGTCCATTTTCATCAACGGCGCCGATGGAAACGGCCCACATGGGAATATCGAAATAGAAGTTCGACGTTCCATCAATGGGGTCAATGTGCCAAGTGATTCCCGACGAGCCTGACACGCTTGCGCCTTCTTCGCCAATGATTCCATCGTGAGGACGGCGACTAGCAAGACCAGATGTGATGAGTTCTTCGCTTGCTTTGTCGTATTGCGTCACCATGTCTGTGGGCGACGATTTCGTTGTGGCGGCAACGTCGCCACTCTTGCGTCCACGAAGCGCCATGTCGCCTGCTGCACGAGCCAAATCTTCGGCCACTACCAACAGGTCACGAGACGATGTCATCGCGTTGTCCGATCTGACAGTTCTCTCCATTCGCCAAGCGCACGCAGTACCAGCACCGCAACGATTGCTGTGCCTCCGGCGCTGATGACAGAGCCAAGGAAGATTCCAAGTCCAAGTGGAAGTCCACAATCGCCATCGCATTGAACATCAACTAGTCCGTAGCCAATGAGTCCGCCAGCAACTCCTCCAATGAGGATGGAGACAAAGGCCATTGCTCGAGCGGCTGTAGATGGAAGGGCAGAGAGGGAGGTGGAGGGGTCTGACACGCTTCCATCGTAGGCGCGATGCCAAGAACCTGAACTAGCGTCCGAAGGAGATTGTTATGTCTCGTTCCATCCTTCACATAGATATGAATGCCTTCTATGTGTCGGTGGAATTGCGCCGACATCCCGAATTGCGAGGCAAGCCGGTTGTTGTTGGCGGTACTGGGGGCCGCGGTGTGGTGTCGGCGGCATCGTACGAGGCGCGCCGATTTGGTGTTCATTCAGCGTTGTCGTCGGCTGTTGCAAAGCGGTTGTGTCCCGACGCCGTCTTTTTGCATCCAGACATGGAGCACTATCTCGAGGTGAGTCGACAACTGCGCGACATATTTGAATCGTTCACGCCATTGGTCGAGCAAATCTCTGTTGATGAAGCATTTCTCGATGTCACTGGCGCGGGTGCCTTAATCGGTGACGCACAAGAGGTAGCGCGTCTTTTGCGAGAAAAAGTGATGGCCGACACTGAGTTGCCGTGCACTGTTGGAATCGCCCCAAACAAATTCATCGCAAAGATGGCATCTGAATACGCAAAGCCACGCGCACACCCCAACGGTATTGAGCCGGGTTTTGGTATCTACGAGGTGAAGCCAGGTGATGAGATTGCATTTCTGCATCCTCTCCCGGTTAACAGTTTGTGGGGTGTGGGTCCTAAGACGTTGGCTCGTCTCAACACGTTGGGAATTCACACCATTGGTGACGTTGCTGCAATTGCAGTGAACACATTGTGTGGCGCAGTGGGTGAAGCGCATGGGCGGCACTTGCACGAACTTGCACACGGGCGTGATGAACGTGTGGTGGAGCCCATTCGACATGCCAAATCAATCGGGCATGAGGAAACTTTCCTGCGGGACATTGATGATGTTGCCGAGTTGAAGTCGCATTTGGTTCGACTCTGCGACGCAGTTGCCAAAAGAACGCGCGATGCCGGTGTGGCGGCTGGAACCGTCATGTTGAAGGTGAAGTTCGCATCGTTTGAATCTGTAACTAGATCCATCACGCCGTCTATCCCACTCACAACGGGTCCGTCCATGGTGGCGGCATTAGAACCATTGCTGGCATCACTAGATGTGTCGCAGGGAGTTCGACTATTGGGTGTTCATGCACAGAAATTGTCGGAGGAGCAATCTGGTGCACTGACATTGTTTGACATGGGTACCGACGGCGAAGCCTCACTTGCCGACATCGAAGAACAATGGATGCCGGCCAGTCGAGCCGTTGACTCAATCGTGGAGAAATTTGGAGATGGGGTCATTGGACCTGCCAGTTCACTCGACCGTCATCGTCCCGGAGCCAACCGATTCGGGGTGCCAGAGGATCCGTCTCGATAGTCCGGGTGTTTATTCCCGAGATAGGAAGAAAAACCTCCTCTTCTGAATTGTGTTCTCTATCTCGGGGTGCGAAAATCAGGTCGTGCCTTTGTCAGATGATGAACAGCGAATCCTTCGCGAAATTGAAGATCAACTCAGTGCTGACGAGAAGTTCGCCTCGGCGGTGTCGTCGTCTGGTTTGTACCGACACTCCGCGCGACGCGTGTGGTGGTCGTTAGTCGGAATGGTGGTATGTCTGGTGGGTGTTGTTCTCACTTTGCAGATTCATTACCTGGTCGCATTCGTCGCATTCATTGGAATGTTGGGGTGCGCACTCAACATTGAACGACAACTGCGACTCATCGGACGCGCCGGCGTGCAAGACCTTGCGCAGAAAATGCCGAAGCCGCGCGTGCGGTTTCCGCGCGATTAACCATGGCGCCGTCAGGGACTTCATCAATCATTAGTCCCGCCGTTATCGGAGCCGTTCTTGTGAGGCCCGGGTTGTGGAGGATTGCTCTTCGGCAAATAACTCGGTTGGCGCCTCGTGGTTGGTGGAAGCGAGCTCCTTTTCTTCCCATTCCTCCCGCCGACTATCTGGAATTTCGTTTAGTCACTCAATACGGCGGCGGACATGGTGAGCCCCGTGGCGAGATTCGGCCCGTCGATGTGGTGGACTATCTCCAATGGTGCAAAGAGCAACAGTCATGAACGCTGCGCGTCGAGAGACTTTTGTTGTGCATTCCCAACGGACCAGGGTCAGATAGGTATGAGGAGCGCGCTCGTACTTAATGCAACGTACGAACCGCTCAGTGTCGTGTCGGCTCGCCGCGCTATTTGTCTCGTGTTGCTCGACAAAGCCGACGTCGTAGCAGACGACGGAACTCATGTTCATTCCGAACGATTGTCAATGGCATCGCCCATTGTTATTCGACTTCGTTACGTGGTGAAGGTGCCGTATCACCGACACACTGCAATGTCTCGTCGCGCAGTCTTTGCGCGTGACAATCACAAGTGTGGGTACTGCGGCAATCACGCCGACAGTATCGACCATGTTCTTCCCCGATCACGTGGTGGAAAGAATGTGTGGGAGAACGTTATTGCAGCGTGTCGTGCGTGCAACTTGAGAAAACGCGATCGCACACCAGATGAAGCTGGCATGAAGCTCATGACCACTCCGAGGGCTCCACGAGAATTGTCGTGGATTACGTACTCGGTTCCTCGTGTTCCCGAAGAGTGGAAGCCCTACTTGGCTGAAGCAAGTTAAAGCGACAAGAGTAGAGAGATGTCCCCCATGACCTCTCCGTGGAACCGTCATCATTGGCGTGGTGCTGCGGGTGACTTCCACGCACTTGACCCGGTGGGAGAACGTGCGTTGTGGTGGTGCGATGTCACTCAACCAGCTCTCATTGTTGGGTCATCTCAATCTGTTGATCTCATTGACCACGAATGCGCAATGAGTCGCGAGATTGAAGTGGTGCGACGTCGAAGCGGCGGGGGACTTGTTTACGTTCATCCGTCGGATTCTGTGTGGATTGATGTCACTATCCCGCGCGACGATCCTTTATGGACAGACGACGTGTCGTCATCAATGTTGTGGTTAGGCAATGCCTTTGTGCAGGCGCTGTCGCCGTGGGTTGTCGCAACTAGTTTTCACGATCGATTCCTTGCAGGTGAATACGGGCGCGAGGTGTGCTTTGCAAGTCATTCACCCGGAGAAGTTTTTGTCGGCTCCGACAAGTTGGTGGGTATCAGTCAACGTCGCACCAGAGATGGCGCACGTTTTCAATGCGTTCTGTACAGACAGTGGACCAGCGATACATGGTTGTCGTGTGTGACTTCACCGCACGCAGTTGAAGGAGTTCGGCAATTACGAATTGCCTCGCTTGATGTTTCGGCAATTGACATTGTCGATGCGGTCTTTAACGCATTGCCGCACTAATCCAGACTCGTCTTTCGTTATTCATCTCTTGTGACGCCGTTTGGCGTCTTTTCTTTTTTTTGCCACGACGTGTCTTCGGCAGAGCCATCCCCGGAGGCGGGTCCAGGGGTGCCTCATGGGGGCCAGAGGGGGGAGTGGTGGAGAAAAGTGGGGCTAAATGGTTGACATAGGGGGAAAGTGGGGAATAGAGTCTCAGGCGTGGAGGAGGCGGAGAACTCCCCCCGGGAGGCGGAGACGTGTTCGTAGGAGTGCATGAGCGACAGCTCGACCCAAAGGGTCGACTTGCGCTGCCTGCTGCCTTTCGCCCCCGTCTCGAACCACGCTGTTACCTCTCATTTGGTCGCGACAAGTGCATCGATGTCATGACCGCAGAGGCCTTTGAACGCGAAGCCGCAGACATCTTGGAAAAAGTCCGTCGTGGTGAATTGGGTCGAAGCGAATCACGCGCCCTCGCAGTGAGCACGGTGGAAGCCACCATTGATGCTCAGGGCCGCATCACCATCGACGAGAAGTTGCGCGAGTACGCAGGAATTTCTTTGGGTGCAAAAGTGACCGTGGCAGGTTCGTTTGACCGAGTCGAAATCTGGGAACCAGATCGTCACGAGCGCAACATTGGTGCAGGCACCGAAATGATCGCTGGAGCGGACGCGTGATTGTCGATGCTTCGAATGTCTTATCAACCGTCCAGTGGCCCACGGCCTCTGGCAGTCTCCCGGATGGCACGGTGGTTAGCTCCAACTCCGCCCGCTGCCATCGCGCGCGTACCGGGGATAAATCCGGACGGCATTTGCTGTCCGGGAGGCTGCCAGGGGCCGAGGGTGAGGTTCGCATGAACACGTTCTCGCACGAACCTGTGATGTTGAACGACATCTTGTCGGTGTTTGCAAACATGAATGACGGTGTATTTCTTGATGCCACATTGGGTGGCGCAGGACATTCAGTTGCCATTTTGTCTGCGCATCCATCGGTGTCTCTCTTGGGTATTGACCAAGACAACATTGCGCTGTCTGCAGCATCCACAACGCTTCTCGACTCTGGTCTCCGCGAACGTGCGACCCTCCGGCACGCCCGCTTTGATGCAGTGTCACGTGTCGTGGCCGAAGAGGGGATCGGTTCGTTGGCCGGCGCCCTCTTCGACCTCGGCG
This sequence comes from uncultured Bifidobacterium sp., assembly GCA_964599815.1. Lineage (GTDB taxonomy): Bacteria > Actinomycetota > Acidimicrobiia > Acidimicrobiales > Ilumatobacteraceae > UBA2093. Next base: position 25,229 of record CAZRHK010000001.1, read on the forward strand.
TGTCGTCGCCACAGTTCGACGTTGCAGAACGAGGCTTCTCGTATCGCTTTGATGCGCCACTAGATATGCGTATGAATCAGTCGCAAGAACTCAGTGCCGACACGGTGGTGAATGAATACGACGAACAAGCACTTGCTGCCATGTTGCGTCGAAATGCAGATGAAAAATTCGCTTCACGAATCGCTCGCGCAATTGTTGCTGCACGACCTGTGAAAACAACATCACAGTTGTCCGACATTGTTGCGTCGGCAATTCCTGCACCAGCTCGACGTCGTGGTGGGCACCCATCCAAGCGCACGTTTCAAGCCATTCGCATTGAAGTAAATGCTGAACTCGACATTCTCCCCGGAGCCTTACGAGACACAATTGCTCTACTGGCTCCTGGCGCTTGTCTTGCCGTGTTGTCGTACCACTCGGGTGAAGATCGCATCGTTAAACAAGTGATGCGTACTGCGGAAACTGGTGACTGTACGTGTCCATCGCATCTTCCATGCGGGTGCGGTGCAGTGAAGAGCGTTGAGCGTGTTCGTGTGTCTCGAGAAGCAAGCCGTGAAGAGCAGTTTCGTAATCCACGCAGCACATCTGCTCGCTTGCGCGTAGTTCGCAAACTTCACTCATCTGAAGGGGTGAAGTAGTCGTGGCTGTCGCTTTTCGCCTTCCTTCAGTCTTAGCTCCGCGCGAAAATGGTGAGCGTTCACCACTTGCGCTGGTGCCACAGTCGGAACGTCGTTATGTTCGCGTGTTTGTTGTAGTCGGTGCATTCTTGGTGGCCATGGGTTGTGTGGTGGCATTGCACGTTCACATGGCACATCGGCAAATGCAGATTGACTCTTTGAACTACGACATTTCTCGCGCACGTCTTCACTTCGATACATTGCGCGCAGAACGCGCAGCATTGCAGTCACCAGAAAAATTGATTGCAAATGCTCGCGAAATGGGAATGGTGCCAAGTTTGTCCACTCGCATTGTGGATATCCCTGCATCTATTGCTGCAGAAGTGGCGGCTACGGTTGGCAAAGTTGATGCCGACGTTGTTGCTGCAACAGAAAGTCAACTCGATGAATTCGGACGATTGAAGACAGCAGTAGTTGGAGCACCATGAGCCACGAGTCACGACGAGGAACTCGATCACACGGCAACCCGTCGCGTTCCACTAGCTCGTCGCGAAGCTCCTCATCGCAACGCTCAACAACTGGGCAGCGTGCATCATCCTCACGCTCGTCATCGTCGCGAACTTCATCGACCCGCCCTAGTTCCCAATCCACATCCCGTGCATCATCGTCCGCCACCAAGCAGCGAACCGCGCCGCGAGAGCGTTCGTCGGGACGTGAAAACATAACGACTCGCTCGCGCACTCAAGCGCCGTCGCCGTTTGAGTCGTTGATGAAGAGTGTTGTCTCGTCAATCTGGAACGAAATCAAAATGACGTTCAAGGGCGATGTTCCGGAGAAGTATCGCTCTAACAAGATTTCATCTACCGACGCTCACAAACTTGTTAAACGTCGATTGAGATTCGCAATCGCTGGTTTCTCGGTTGTTCTGCTAGTTATTGCTGGTCGCGTCATCTTGTTGCAGACGGTGCAACGCGATGGATACTACGAAGCCAGTGTGAATCAGCGCACGCGCGTGAACATTATTCGCGCAACTCGTGGAGTTATTTTCGACCGAAATGGGAATGAACTTGCACTGTCTGTTCCAAGCACCACGGTGTATGCAGACCCCCGCGACATCACTGATCCTGTTGGCACCGCGCGTTCATTAGCTGCAGTTCTGGGTTACATGCCAGATGAGGAAGCGAAACTTGCAGAGAAGTTGGCTCAGCCTGGATCCAAGTTTCATTACATCGCGCGTGAGCTCACCAAAGACGAAGCAGCAGTTCTGTTGAATCTGAACCTGCCAGGCATTTATTCGTACACCGAACCATCTCGCCAAATTGAAGGCGGAGTAGCAGAGGCCGTCATTGGCAAAACCGACCCAGACGGTGTTGGAACATCTGGTTTAGAGAAGCAGTACAACACCATGTTGATTGGTTCTGACGGTAAGTCCATTCGTGAAGTCGATAAAAACGGTCGGTCAATCGCCGGCGTAGGCAAGACCACATTGGCGCCTGTCGCTGGCGACGATTTGGTTCTCACCATTGACAAGACTGTGCAGTATCACACCGACGCAGCGTTGTTGGATCGCATTAGTCAATTGGGTGCAAAAGGTGGCACTGCAATTGTGATGAATTCTGCAACTGGCGAAGTGTATGCAATGTCAAATGTTCGGCGCGATGAAAGTGGCGCAGCTGTGGTGGCGAAGGGCAACTTTGCGGCGGTAGAGGCGTATGAGCCCGGATCCGTTGCGAAAGTTTTCAGCATCAGTGCCGCGATGAATGAAGGAAAAATTGCTGCAGACACGGTGTTCTCGGTTCCTGGCGCAACGACAATCGATGGTTTCCCCATTCGCGATGCATGGCCACACCCCACAATGGACATGGACATTCGAACCATCTTCAGTGAGAGTTCCAACATCGGAACCATGCTTGCTGGCCAGACAATCTCGTCTGAAAAATTGCACGACTATTACTCAGCATTTGGATTTGGTCGCAAAACAGGACTCAACTACCCAGGCGAAAGCCGCGGAATTCTCCGAGATGCAAAGAAATGGCGAGGTACGGAAAAGTACACCGTCACCTATGGCTATGGACTTGCAACAACAGCACTGCAATTGGTGGCTGGTGTCAACACGGTGGCCAATAAAGGTATTTACGTGGAGCCACGTTTGGTTCAAGCCACTATTGACAATGCGGGAAAGCGCAAAGAAGTTGCACCGTCTGCAACGCGCCCCGTGCTCTCTGAGACAACAGCCGCCACCATGACAGATCTCATGCGTCAAGTGGTCTGCTCGGGCACTGGCGAACTTGCAAAAGTCAAAGGGATGGAAATCGCTGGCAAGACCGGCACCGGATACAAGGTGCAAGACAACGGCACATACGCAACCGACTCAGGTGCTCGTCGTTACTTCGCATCGTTCGTTGGGTTCTTCCCAGCGCGCAATCCTCAAATCACCATGCTGGTCAGTATTGACGAACCAAGTGCAGACTCACGAGACCGTTTCGGTGGAACTGCAGCTGCGCCAGTATTTGCTCGACTTGTTCCAACAATCATGCGCGAACTTGGAATTGAATCAACTGGTTCAAGCACAGGTTGCAAAGCGGGCGCCATTGTCGCAGGGCACTAGGCGGACGCATCGTGGCCCGGCACTCTTGTCTTCCTCAGACAGTCGCATCCGTCCTTTCGCAGATTGATGTCTTCGCAGATGTTCTAAACGGTGACGTTCCCATCACGGGAATCACGCAAGATTCTCGAGATGTGCAACCTGGCGATCTGTATTGCTGCATTCGCGGAGAGCGTTTTGACGGTCACTCGTTTGTTGAACAGGCAATTTCATCGGGTGCAGTGGCGTTACTAGTTGATCAAGATCTTTCAACTGTCCCACCGCACATCTCTGTCATCCGCGTGAATGACGTGCGGGAGTTTGTGGGTCGTTTTGCGGCGGCGCTCTTTCGCTATCCATCTCGCTCGTTGAAGATGGTGGGCGTCACGGGCACAAATGGGAAAACCACCACCACGGCAATGATTGCATCCATTCTTGAAGCCAGCGGACAACGGGTTCAACAAATGGGAACCTTGACTGGTGTGCGCACCACACCTGAAGCAATAGATATTCAGGCACAACTTCGCACATGGGTGAATGACGGCGTGCAGTGCGTTGTCATGGAGGTGTCATCGCACGCATTGGTGCAACATCGAGTGAACGGAATCGTTTTCGATGTCTCAGTATTTACCAACATCGCACGCGATCATTTGGATTTTCACGGAACAGAAGAGGCCTACTTCGCAGCAAAAGCGATGTTGTTCTCGGAGGACTTGTCACGTTGCGGTGTTGTGAACACGGATGACCCAAAGGGGTTGTTATTGAAAGACGCAATGGCAATTCCGATGGTTGAGTTCTCTGTGTCAGATGCACGAAACATTTTGATGTCGGTGGATCATGTGTCATTCGAGTGGCGTGGAGCCCAGGTGTGGGTTCCCATGGGTGGATCATTCACTGTCATGAATTCTCTTGCAGCCGCAACGGCAGCCGAAGCCTTGGGTCTTGACATCAACGTCATCGCGGCAGGTTTACGAAGGTTGAATGGTGTTCCTGGTCGATTCGAGTCAGTGCCGAGTTCCTGTGGCTTTGACGTCATTGTTGATTACGCACACACCCCCGATGGTTTGAGCCTGTTGCTGAACTCGGTGAGAGAAATTTGCACCGGTCGAGTCATCGTTGTGTTTGGATGTGGCGGCAATCGCGACTCGGGCAAGAGGCCGCTAATGGGGCAGATTGCAGCACAACTCGCAGATGTCGTTTTTGTGACGTCGGATAATCCTCGAAATGAACAACCCGAAGCAATCATCGACGATATTTGTGGAGGCATTTCGCCTTCAGAAGTAACAATTTCGCGCGTTGTTGAAAGAGCAAAGGCGATTGAATCCGCCATTTCTGAGGCTCGGCGTGATGACATAGTGGTCATAGCTGGCAAGGGCCATGAGGCCACTCAGGAGATTTCGGGCGTCTTTCATCCGTTTAGCGATGTGGAAGTTGCACAAAAGTTTCTCAACCTGCGAAAGGAGACAACCGAATGATTGCCGTTCTTATCGCCGGTGCTGTTTCAATGCTTTTGTCCCTCTTTGGAACGCGTCGACTCATCACGTTTTTCGACAATCTCGGTAAGGGTCAACCCATTCTTGGGTCAGAAGACCATGGTCCTGTTCATCACATGAAGAAGCAGGGAACCGCCACCATGGGTGGATTGGCAATTTTGTTCTCTGCGTTTATTGGTTGGCTGGTGGCCCACGTTCGAGGCGGCATTGCGTTGTCGGACCAAGCAATGATCATGTGGGCTGGTGTTGCCATTCTCGCCACCATGGGATTCCTTGATGACTTCCTCAAGGTTCGCAAATCTCACAACCGCGGAATCTTTTGGAAGAAGAAGGGATGGATCACGTTCGGTCTCGTTCTCATTGTCATGTTCTGGTTGTCTGCAGGAACCGGAGTAAGCGAAACACTTTCGTTTACTCGTTTCGATTTGCCAGGTTGGGAGTTGAACCAAGCCGTGTGGATTGTGTGGACCGCAATCATGGTGTGGTCCACCACCAATGCTGTCAATGTCACCGACGGACTTGATGGTCTCGCAGCAGGTTCTGCACTATTCGGATTTCTTGCTTTCACAGTGATTGCTTATTGGGCGTTTCGAAACCCCGACGTCTATCGATTGGTGAACCCACTCGACCTTGCTGTCTTCTCTGCAGCAATGGCCGGGGCGTGTGGTGGTTTTCTGTGGTGGAATGCTGCGCCTGCGAGAATTTTCATGGGAGATGTAGGCGCGCTTGGAATTGGTGCCGCACTTGGTCTTCTTGCAGTCGCAACAAACACACATCTGTTGTTACCCGTTATTTGTGCGTTAAACGTTATGGAGTCTGGTTCTGTTGCACTGCAAATGGGTGTGTTTAAAGCGTCGGGTCGAAAGAGACGACTGTTTCGCATGTCACCAATTCATCACCATTTCGAATTGCTCGGTTGGCCCGAAACAACAGTGATCATTCGATTCTGGATTATTTCTGGAATCTGCGTGGCTGTGGCACTTGGAATTTTCATTGCCGACTTCACCAACATTGCTGATTCCTTCGCGAGAAAGTGAGCACTATGAGTACCGACACAACGTCCACTCGAAAAGGGCAATCGCTCAAGAACCGTCGTATCGAGGTGTTGCGCCGTTCGGGCAGCATCAAGAAAAACAAGATTGCACTCGACAAGCCAACTCCGGCCTTCTATTGGATTCTCATTGTTGTGTCGCTGTTCATCTTGTTGGGTGTGGTGATGGTGTTGTCGTCTTCATCTGTGACCAGCTTGCACACCGGTTCTTCGGCGTGGGGAATGTTCTTTCGTCAGTTGGCATGGGTGGGGCTGGGTGGATTCGCAATGTGGATTACGTATTCCATTCCATACTCAACGTGGCGCGACCCCTTGAAATTGGGGCCAGCAGCAATTGTCGTTCTTGGAATGAATCTTGTGGTCCTTGCAAAGGGTCAAGTGATTGGTGGAGCGAAAGCGTGGCTAGACATTGGACCATTTCGTTTCCAGCCATCTGAATTCATGAAAGTCATCGCAATTCTGTTTGCCGCAAACCTGTTGGCAAATCGACATCGCGCTATTGCAATCAAATCAATGGTGCTGTGGCCCATGCTTGCCGTCGTAGGTGTGACGGCTGGATTGTGTGGCTTGCAGAAGGACTACGGAAGTGCGTTGATCTTCGCTGGAACAATGTTGGCCATGTTGCAACTTGCTGGTGTTCCGAAGATGCAGCTTGTTGGTACGGGGCTTGGATTCTTGGGTGCGGGTGTTCTCGTAATGACGTATGCCGATAGAGCAAGTGAGCGAATGATGGCGTTCATGAATTTGGAAGGCACCAAAGAGGACGTTGGATATCAGGTGTATCAAGCTCTTCTCAGCATCGCGAATGGCGGTTGGACCGGAACTGGAATAGGTGCAGGAACAAGTAAGTGGGGTTATGTGCCATTGGCGTACAGCGACTTCATTTTCTCTGTGATCGCCGAAGAAATGGGAATACTTGGAACAGTGATTGTGATTGGCGGATTCTTGCTGCTGGTCTTGCTTGGAATTCAAGTTGCGCTCACGTCTAGCGACATGTACGGAGCGTTCCTTGCAGGCGGAATTGCATCTTGGTTTGGAATTCAAGCAATCGTCAATATCGGTGGTGTTACTGGAACTCTGCCAATGACCGGTTTGACTTTGCCGTTCTTGTCGTATGGCGGATCATCCATGATTGCATCGATGGCAGCAGTTGGTTTGTTGCTGAACGTTGCGCGATTCGCACGCCGTTAGGGCCAGTTGTGTTTGCAGTTGTCACGGGTGGTGGAACAAGCGGTCATGTCATGCCCGCACTTGCCATTATTGAAATGCTTCACGAGCATGGATATTCCACACACGACATTGCATACGTGGGGGCTCGGCGTGGCATTGAAACATCACTGCTTGCAGACCTAGACATTGAAAAGGCGTTTCTTCCAATTTCTGGACTTCAGCGGTCACTGTCATTGCGAGGTATCTCGCAGAATCTGATGTTGCCGTTTCGCCTGTTTCGCAGTCGGCTCATGGCTCGATCGTTGTTGAAGAAGTGGAATCCCTCTGTTGTTGTATCTGTTGGCGGTTATGCCAGCGAGCCCATAGCGGCAGAGGCGGTTAGTCGCGGGATACCGCTCGTGTGCGTTAGTTACGACCGAATTGCCGGGCTTGCAACACGTCGTCAATCACGAAAGGCAGCAGTGTGCGCCGTTGCTTTTCCGGATTCGTTACTTCCACATGCAGTCGTGACTGGTGCGCCAGTTCGCGCACAGCTTCGTCATCTCTCTGTTAACAATTCGCGCGCTGGGGCACGGGAGCGATTGGGTATTGCGCCAGATGCCTTGATGGTGACGGTCCTCGGGGGCTCACTTGGCTCCGGGGTGTTGAACAATGCGGTGAATGGCATCTTGGAATCGTGCGCTGCGCTTGGCAATGTTGCAGTGTTTCACATTTGTGGACAGCGATTCCTTACAAATTCAGATGTTGCTGAAGTTCCAAAAGGGATCGTGTCGTACCAACGTGTGGGATACGAAAAGCGAATGGCAGATGTCTATGCAGCCACAGATGTACTGGTGGCAAGAGCCGGCGCAAGCACTGTTGCAGAAATAGCCACTGTTGGAGTTGCGTCGGTACTTGTGCCGTGGAAAGACGCAGCTGACAATCATCAACAATTGAATGCCGAGTGGCTGTCAGTCAATGGTGCTGCAGTTCTCTTGACCGAAGATCAATGTGCAGATGGCTCTCTCGCTTCTACGGTGCTGTCGTTGCTGAGCAATTCAGAACAACGACAGCGTGTGGCGTCGGCTGCCTATGGAATGGGCGACGTGAACAGAAGCTCCTCACTGATGGACGCCATTCAGAACGCCTCTCGCTGACCCGCTCAGCGTGAAACAATGGGGTTTCCATGTCTACTCGCCCCATCCGCCGTCAGCCAGAACCGCTGATAGATCTCGCGCGTCTCGTGCGATGTCATGTGGTGGGCGTTGGTGGCCCAGGAATGAGTCCTCTTGCGTATGTCATGAATGGGAAAGGGCATCGAGTCTCAGGGTCAGATATGAGGGAATCTGATGCAACCCAGGCACTCACGGCCGCTGGTGTTGATGTTTTCATTGGACACGACGCATCGCTTGTCAATGGCGCCGATGTCGTTACATATTCCACCGCTATTCCTCACACCAACGTAGAAATTGCAGAAGCGGCGGCGAAAGGAATTCCACTTCGCCACCGCTCTGGCGTCTTGGCATCGCTCTGTGCGTCATCGAATGCAATTGGTGTTGCAGGAACGCATGGAAAGACCACTACGTCTGCATTGCTCACCCACATTCTCGTTGAAAATGGGCACGATCCATCGTGCATCATTGGTGCCGACGTTCCGGGTTTAGTGGTAGGTGCACGAGTTGGCGCCTCTTCACTCTTCATCTTGGAGTCAGATGAAAGTGACGGGACACTCGATGTGTTGCCGTTATCGCACCTTGTTGTCACCAATGTCGACGTAGACCATCTTGACTATTTCGGATCATTTGAAGATGTGCAGCAGTGCTTTGTTGATGCGGTCATGCGCACCACAGGTCACGTGGTGGTGAATGTTGACGATGCTGGGTCGCGCCCGGTGGTTGCGGCTGCTCTTCAACGTGGAAACGTCACAACGTTTGGCTACGGCGCAAATGCCATGTTGCGGGTGCTGTCGGCGCAGTCAGAGAACGGTGGCCTGCGAATTGAATTATTCGACGGTGTCGACAAGGCCAACGTATTCCTGCCGCTATTGGGTGAGCACAACGCAATGAATTGTGCCGCCGCTATAGCAATGGCTCGCTCGTATGGGGTGTCTCTTCAGGATGCATGCGTTGCGGTTGGTTCATTTGGTGGAGTGCGTCGCCGTTTCACAGAACGTGGTTCTTTCAATGGTGGACTACTTGTAGACGACTATGCACATCTACCCGCAGAAATAGAAGCAGCACTTCAAGCGGCATCATCACACCCATTGTTGTCTGGGCGAGTAATTGCGGTCTTTCAACCGAATCGTTTCCATCGCATCGCAGCCATGGCCGATTCGTATGCAGATTGCTTCACGCGTGCTGACATGGTTGTTATCACCGATGTTTATGCATCTGGGACAGAGCGAATTGAAGGTGTGACGGGGGAAATGATTGTTTCGGCAATCTGTCAACGACATCCGAATGCAAACGTTGTGTGGGCGCCAGAGCGTGGCGACATTGTTTCTGCGGTAGCCGCATTCATCCGCGAAGGAGACGTGTGTGTCTCAATGGGATGCGGTGACATAGAGACATTTCCCGATGACCTCATGGAGTCGGTGCTATGAGTACTCAGTCATTTGACGTGCTTGCACAGAAATTGTCTGCACTCGGTGTTGTTGTTGAAAGGCAGAAATCGCTGGCCTTGCTCACCACTTATGGAGTTGGTGGGCCTGCAGAGGTGGCTGTCACAGTGAGAACTGAAGCAGAGATTGAGTCAGTGGCATCGGTACTTTCTCAACATTCAGAAGTTGAAGTAGTTGTCTTGGGTCGTGGAAGTAACACGCTGATTGCCGACCGCGGATTTAGTGGCGTGGTGGTCATTATTGGAACATCTGAGGAATCGCGCAATATTCAGCGAGTAGCCGAGGGCGTACGTGTATCGGCGTCAATGCTCATGCCAGTGCTTGCGCGTCGCACGGTGCAACAAGGACTTGGCGGTCTTGAGTGGTGTGTTGGCATTCCTGGCACTGTTGGTGGAGCAATTCGAATGAATGCCGGTGGCCATGGGGCAGACATCGCAGATTCGCTCATTAGTGCCAACGTTGTGTCGTTGCATTCTGGCCACACTCGTACGGTTGATGTGAAAGACATGGGTCTTCATTTCCGCGGTTCAGCAGTTTCGGCTCATCATGTTGTCACCGCGGCAACATTTGCTGTGAGTGACATATCTATTGAAGATGGAACTCGCACACTGGACGACATTGTGTCGTGGCGACGAAGTCATCAACCCGGTGGTCGCAATGCAGGATCAGTTTTTGTGAATCCCGCTCCAGACGAGGGAAGCGCTGGATCACTGATTGACCAATGTGGATTACGTGGGTTCACGGTTGGCGGGGCACAGGTCTCTGAGAAACATGCAAATTTCATTCAAGCAAGCGATGGCGCCACCGCCAACGATGTTGTGTCTGTCATGACTCATGTGCAGCAAGTTGTTGAGAGTCGGCATGGAATAGTTCTTCGCAGCGAGGTTCGTCTTGTTGGATTTGATGCCGAGGTGTCGTCTCGCTTTTCAGACAAGTCACACAACGACAACGAGATTGTGACTGCGCGTCAACATTTGTGCGAATTGCTAGGAGAGCGCAATGGCTGACAAAGACAACACACCTATCGGTGAGCCCGAAGAGTTGTCGGTCACGGAAGTTAGTAAAGAAGTTCTTGATGAACTCTCCATCTTGTTCGGCGATGCACCACCGGCTGTCACTAATGAGCCACAGAAAGATCCCACGGCCGCACATCACGATGCATCTGCAACTACCAATGTGGTGCCACTGACGTCTCGAGAAGAAACTGTCGTTGAGGCGGATCCCACTCCAGACAATGTCGTCGTCATTGCCAGCGAATTTGACGATGACGTCAGTGATCTCACTCCGGCACCACCCGATCCATTGATTGGTTTGTCGCGCCACGGTGACGATGTGGTGGAGATTTCAGATGATGGATCCACTGTTGTCATCGACGCAGATGAGATGGACAGGGTTGTCATTATTGACAATGACACTCCCGACCCCACGTTTGAAGAACGCCGGCGTCGTCATCAGCGCCGCGAACGTTTACGCCGCGTGAAGTGGTTCAAACTCGCCGGTGTGGTTGTTGCCATCATTGTTTTTGTTGCGGGAGTTCTCGCGTCGCCCTTGTTTGCGATTCGACGCGTCACATTCGAAGGTGTGGTGTACACCAGCCCTGAAACGGTGGAGAAAGTAACAGAAGCAATAAAAGGTGCATCGGTGTTCACGGTTGATACCGCCAAGGCGCGCGAGCAATTGCTAGAAGACCCGTGGGTGGCAGAAGTGCGTATCACCACCGATTTCCCTGGCAAAGCGCTAGTGGAAGTTGCCGAACGTAAACCAGTGGTGTGGTACGTGGGCGATGACGAAAAAGCGAGAGTCGTCGACGACCGAGGCCATGTGGTGGCAGTTCTCGACGGTTGGCCAACAAAGTATTTGCGAGTCATTGGAACTGGCCCTTCTCTAGACGCAGGTGCGATTGCCGACGATGTGTATCGAGCCGCGGCACAGCTAGTACTTGCACTTCCTGGTGAAATTCGGTCGAAGGTAAAGGCCCTGGAGTTGTCTGGCGGCGGCGAGTTAGCCATGATCTTGAAGACGGGAACCATTGTGCGCTTTGGGCCTCCCACGGGCCTTCAAGACAAGTTGATTGCAGTGGTGGTGTTGTTCCGTCGCCAGGACCCAGCCACTCTTGCGGTTGTCGATGTCTCCACAGGGGAGCCCACGGTTCAGTTGCGATAGGGCAGAAATACGGCTCACAAGGCTTGTATTGCACCAATTTGACCTCAATGTGTGGAAACATTGAGAAACACAGTCCTTATCGGACGTTTCTTCGGAGGAAATGGCTCATGGCCGGAGCACCACAGAACTATCTCGCAGTCATCAAAGTCATTGGCGTTGGTGGCGGTGGCGTCAACGCAGTTAACCGAATGATCGATGCTGGTCTTCGGGGTGTGGAGTTTGTTGCAATCAACACCGACGCTCAAGCTCTACTAATGAGTGATGCAGACGTGAAGCTAGACATTGGTCGCGAACTCACACGCGGCCTCGGAGCCGGCTCGGATCCAGAAGTGGGCAAGGCAGCAGCCGAAGCCCATCGCGCAGAAATTGAAGAGCTCATCAGCGGCTCAGACATGGTGTTCATTACTGCTGGTGAAGGTGGCGGTACCGGTACTGGTGCAGCTCCGGTTGTTGCTGAGATTTCGAAGTCGCTTGGTGCACTCACCATTGGTGTTGTCACCCGTCCATTCGCTTTTGAAGGTCGCCGTCGTTCAGTGCAGGCCGACAATGGAATTCAGCGCCTCAAGGAAAAAGTAGACACGCTGATTGTTATTCCAAACGATCGTTTGCTCTCAGTTGCAAACGACAAGACATCTCTCATCAACGCATTCAAGATGGCAGACGAAATCTTGTTGCAAGGTGTTGCCGGTATTACCACCCTCATCACCACACCAGGTCTTATCAACACAGACTTTGCAGACGTCAAGATGATCCTCACCAATGCTGGTTCTGCTCTCATGGGAATCGGTGTGGCAAGTGGCGATAATCGTGCAGTTACCGCAGCAAAAGACGCTATTTCCAGCCCAATGTTGGAAGCAGCCATCGATGGTGCACGTGGAGTGCTGTTGAACATCACTGGACCATCCAGCATGGGTCTGTTCGAAGTCAACGCAGCTGCAGACGAAGTTCATGCAGTTGCTCACCAAGACGCAAACATCATCTTCGGTACGGTCATCGACGACGAGATGGGCGACGAAATCAAGGTCACAGTTATTGCAGCCGGCTTCGAACGTTGGGACACGGGTGCTACCAATTCATCGTCGTTTGCAACACGGTCCACATCGCGTCCAACAGAATCGCGTCCACCGTCAAGCAACGTGCGCGACATCTTCTCTGACTCTGACCCATTGTCAGACGACGATGACGATTTCGATGTGCCGTCGTTCTTGAAATAGGACGTCGGTGTGATCGACCCGCAAGAGGTCGCATCGCGTGTTGCAAGCGTTCGTGATGACATCTCGCACTTAGCGAGCCACTCGGTATCAATCGTTGCCGTAACGAAAACCTTCTCTACAGATGCATGGGCTGCTGCGAAGTCGGCGGGCTGTGATGGCATTGGAGAGAACTATGCACAGGAGTTGCTTGAAAAGATTCAAGTGACACCAGCGCCTCTGCCTGTTCATTTCATCGGCGCAATCCAGTCGAACAAAGTGCGGGCGTTGGCCCCGTATGTGGCGTTGTGGCAAGGAGTGGACCGCGAATCTGTCATCACGGAAATTGCGAAACGTGCACCCGGAGCCAGCATCTTGTTGCAGGTCAACACCACGGGCGAAGACTCAAAATCTGGAATGAATCCCACTCATGTGGACCGCTTGCGAACGTTTGCCGAGAAGGCCGGGCTGGGTGTGAAAGGCCTCATGACTCTTGGCCCAACTAACGGAACAGTGGCTGAGATCCGGTCGTCGTTTATGGCATTGCGGGCACTGGCCGATGCGCATCATCTTTACGAATGCTCCATGGGAATGTCGGGGGATTACAAGATTGGGCTGGATTGCGGGTCCACCATCATTCGCATTGGAAGCATGCTGTTTGGAGCACGCAGCAACCCCGCGCGGTAACTCCCACATCTCGGTAGAAAAACGGATTAGCCTGACGGCATGTCATTTTTCCGTCGCGCAATGGATTACCTCGGTCTCAGCAACGACGAGGCCTATGACGATTACGACATGTCTATGGAGTATGAGCGCCCCACGCGTGCGCCACGCCCTGCACCGCAGTCCGAACCACTTGCGCGTCGTGGATACGAACCGGAGTACTCATCTGAAACACAACGCCCTGCTCCTCGCCCCACTCGAGTAGACGACACCGGTGCGGCACGACGCCCTGACGATTCTGGTTTACAAGTGCGTCCGGTTGGTGCACCACGCACAGCTCCTACTGTTCGTGCAGTACCTGCAGCGGGCGACACGGTCACCATTCGTCCGCGTAGCTTCAATGAAGCGCAAGCAATTGCAGATCATTTCAAAGACGGTGTTCCGGTCATAGTGAATCTTGAAGGCGCAGATCGAGAAATGGCTCGCCGTGTTATCGACTTTGCAAGCGGTATGTGTTACGCCCTTAGCGGAACCATGGAAAAAGTTGGAAGTGGCGTGTACTTGTTGAAGCCTGCTGTCAGTTTCGATCAGCCGCATTACTAAACAGTCGCTATGTCGTTAATTCTTTCGCTCCTCAATTTGTTCTCGCTTGCAATTTTTGCGCGAGCAATCTTGTCGTTCTTTCCCATAAGCCCGTCATCGCCGTTAGCCGGAGTGGTGCAATTTCTCTATCGCATCACCGAGCCTGTGTTGGCACCGATTCGTCGTGTTCTTCCACCCATGGGCGGACTCGACTTGTCGCCACTTGTTGTCATCATTGGCATTCAAGTTTTGTCAGCCATCCTCGTGTAAATCGCTTCTGAACCGTTGGCAGTCACGTGGTGGGGCAGTTCATTGCCCCTAACCTTGACGCGTGACGTACCCGCAGGTTGACCCCCAGCCGAACTTTCCCCACATTGAAGAAGGGGTCTTGGCTCGTTGGCAGAACGATGACACGTTTGCCCGAAGCATTGCCGCACGCGATGCCGGCGCAGACGGCAACAACGAGTTTGTGTTTTACGACGGTCCTCCATTTGCTAACGGTTTGCCTCACTACGGTCACCTCCTCACGGGGTTTGTAAAAGATGCTGTGCCGCGTTATCAAACAATGCGGGGTCGTCGTGTTGAACGCCGATTCGGATGGGATTGTCACGGACTTCCGGCCGAAGTAGAGGCAGAAAAAGAACTTGGAATTGCGGGTCACCCTGCCATTGCTGCATTCGGAATCGACAAGTTCAATGACGCGTGTCGCACCAGTGTTCTTCGCTACACAGACGAATGGCAGCGCTATGTCACTCGTCAAGCGCGGTGGGTTGACTTCAGCAACGATTACAAGACTCTCGATACGCCGTACATGGAAAGCGTCATGTGGGCTTTTCGTACTTTGTGGGACAAGGGACTCATTTATGAGGGGTTCCGCGTGCTGGCATATTGCTGGCGATGCGAGACACCATTGTCAAACACGGAAACACGAATGGACGACGTATACCGCGATCGTCAAGACCCGGCGTTAACGGTTGCATTTGAATTGGAAACAGGGGAGCGAATCCTCGCGTGGACAACAACTCCGTGGACTCTTCCATCAAACCTGGCGCTTGCCGTTGGGCCAGACGTTGATTATGCAGTTCTTCAGCACTCAGATGGTCGCGAATACATCATCGCTGAAGCTCGAATTGGTTCCTATGAAAAAGAACTAAATGGCGCCACCGTTGTTCGCACCATCAAAGGTTCTGAATTGGCCGGTCGTCATTACCAGCCATTGTTCCCATTCTTCGCAGACACTGAAAATGCTTTTGTTGTTCTCGCTGCCGATTTCGTTACCACCGAAGACGGTACGGGTGTGGTGCACATGGCGCCTGGCTTTGGTGAAGACGACCAAAACGAATGCAACGCTGCAGGAATTCCCACCATCTGCCCTATGGACGAGCACGGTCAATACACAGCCGAAGTCACTCCATGGGCCGGTCGACATGTTTTCGAAGCCAACACCGACGTCATCAAGACATTGAAGGAAATGGGTGTGGTGCTTCGCCACGACACCTACAACCACAGTTACCCGCATTGTTGGCGATGTGCTGAACCATTGGTGTATCGCGCGGTGTCGTCGTGGTTCGTCCGCGTGACTCAATTCAAAGATCGCATGGTGGAGTTGAACCAAAGCATTAATTGGACTCCAGAACACATTAAAGACGGAACATTTGGCAAGTGGTTGGCCAATGCACGTGACTGGGCAATTAGTCGTAATCGATTCTGGGGATCTCCAATTCCTGTGTGGAAGAGCGATGACCCGCGCTATCCACGAATTGACGTGTACGGATCATTAGAAGAACTTGAAAAAGACTTCGGTGTGTCGGTGACCGACCTGCATCGCCCTGGTATCGACAATTTGGTGCGGCCAAACCCAGACGACCCAACGGGTCAGTCAATGATGCGCCGCGTTCCAGAGGTGCTGGATTGTTGGTTTGAAAGCGGCTCCATGCCGTTTGCGCAGGTGCATTATCCGTTTGAGAATCGTGAATGGTTTGAAAACCATTATCCAGGCGACTTCATTGTTGAATACATCGGCCAAACACGTGGTTGGTTCTACACATTGCATGTGTTGGCAACGGCATTGTTCGATCGTCCGTCGTTCGCATCATGCGTCAGCCATGGAATTGTTCTCGGCGATGACGGCGCAAAAATGTCAAAGAGTCTTCGCAACTATCCAGACCCGATGGCGGTGTTTGACTCGCACGGTGCGGACGCCATGCGTTGGTACTTGTTGTCGTCTCCCATCCTGCGTGGTGGCGATTTCTCGGTGACCGAAGTTGGAATGCGTGACACGGTGCGCCAGGTGTTGTTGCCCATGTGGAACTCGTATTACTTCTTGTCGTTGTATGCCAACGCAGAGAACAAGTCGGGAACCGTGCGCACCGATTCAACGAATGTGCTCGACCGTTATGTATTGGCCAAGTTGGCAGACACCATCGACAGTGTGACTGCATCAATGGAGACATACGACTTGTTTGCGGCATGCAGCACTATCCGCAACTTCCTCGATGTCCTGACTAACTGGTACATCCGCCGAAGCCGTGATCGATTCTGGGCTGGCGAACAAGACGCCATCGACACATTGCACACAGTTCTTGACTATCTCACCAAGATTGCCGCGCCGTTATTGCCAATGATTTCAGATGAAATCAGCCAAGGCTTAAACGGCGGTAACAGCAGTGTTCATCTTGCTGATTGGCCAACAAGCGATGGTTTGCCGCGTGATGCGTCTCTCGTTACATCAATGGACTTGGTGCGCGATGTTTGTTCATCGGCATTGTCTGTTCGTAAAGCGCATGGTCGCCGCGTGAGGCTTCCGCTTCAGTCGTTAACCGTGGCATCTGAGTTGTCTGGAGGTCTTGCAGACTTTCTCGACATTGTTCGCGACGAAGTAAATGTTCGCGATGTCATCTTGACAACAGATGTTGCTGCGGTGGCGTCTCACGAATTGCAAGTTGTTCCAGCAGTGGTGGGGCCTCGCCTCGGAAAAAACACCCAAAAAGTGATTGCAGCCGTCAAGAAGGGTGAATGGGAACAACGTGGCGATGTCATCGTTGTTGCTGGCGAAGAGTTGCAACCAGGTGAATACGCATTGAAGCTCGTCACCACTGAAGGGACCGCAAGCGCTCCATTGTCCGCTGGCGCCGGTGTGGTGCTGCTTGACACAGAAGTCACCCCAGAACTTGAGGCCGAAGGTTTGGCACGAGACGTTGTTCGTGCGGTACAACAAGCTCGTCGTTCTGCCGACTTGAACGTTTCAGACCGAATTGTGCTCACAATTGGTGCCGACCCAGACGTACAACAGCAACTCTTGCCTCATGTGGCCCTGATTTCTGGTGAAACGCTGGCAACAAATGTGGTCTGGGACCCTTCCCTCACCCGCGATGTTGCTATCGAAGGGACATCCATAGGTGTCTCGGTTGCAGTCAGTCGTTGAGTTAGCCCCTTTCACCTCGTAACCTCTCGGGGCAACACGGGGCGATCCCGTTGAAAGAGAGTTCATCATGGCCAGCAAGAAAAAGCCCGCAGCGAAGAAGCCAGTAGCCAAGAAGCCAACCGCAAAGAAGGCTGTCGTAAAGAAGGCGCCCGCTAAGAAGACTCCAGCGAAGAAGGCTGCGCCCGCAAAAAAAGCGCCTGCAAAGAAGGCTGCACCTGCGAAGAAGGCAGCGCCCGCTAAGAAAGCTCCGGCGAAAAAGGCGCCAGCAAAAAAGGTTCCTGCGAAGAAGGCAGCGCCCGCTAAGAAAGCTCCGGCGAAAAAGGTGGTGCCAGCGAAGAAAGCAGCACCTGCAAAAAAGATTGTGCCGGCGAAGAAGGCTGAGCCCGCAAAGAAGGCTGCCCCAGTTGCACCAGCAAAGAAAGCGGCACCAGCAAAAACCGTTGAACCAAAGAAAGTGGCAGCACCTGCAGCACCAGTTGCGCCTGCTGGCCCACCGCCATTGCCGCCACGTCCTGCTGTTAAGAAGCCAGAGCCACCAAAGCGTCACGTAATTGTCAAAGGTGCAAGCCAAGATGGCGTCACATCAACAAAAGAATTCGATTTGAAGTTCTTGTTTTCTCAACGCGAATTGCTGTTGGAAGAACGCGCCAAGCTCACGGGTCAGGCAAACCGTTTGGAGAACGAAGCGAATGCATTGATTGCCGACGCTGAAATGGGCGACGTTCAGTTTGACGACGAAGGCGGAGAAGGCGACACCATGGTGGTGGAGCGCGATCAAGATCTTGTCTTGATGGCTGCTGCGCGCCAAGTGGTGGAAGAAATCGATGCAGCTCTCGAAAGAATGAAGAAGGGTGAATACGGTTATTCATCTGTTTCAGGACTTCCCATTCCAAAAGAACGCCTCAAGGCACTTCCGTGGGCAACTGAACTTGTCACCGAACGTGCTGGCGGTCTCGGGCGCCGATAAGGCTTTTCATTCTCGTGCCAACTTCTCGCCGATTGGCGCTTCTCATCGTTGTGCTTGTTGCGCTAGATCAACTTACGAAGTCGTGGGCGGTGTCCGCTCTCGACAACGGTCGCACTATTGACATTGTGTGGACGTTGCGGTTTGCGCTGGGGTTCAACAGTGGCATTGCATTTTCTCAAGCACAAGGCCTTGGGCCAGTTGTTGGTGTGATTGCGCTTGTTGCCGTGGTTCTTCTATATCGCTATATGAAAAAAGCATCACATCCGTTAATGGCGTATGGCCTCGCGGGCATTTTGGCTGGTGCTGTTGGAAACATTGCAGACCGGTTATTTCGTGGCGAGGGATTTTTGCACGGCAAAGTTGTCGACTTCATTGATCTTCAATGGTTTCCAGTTTTCAATGTTGCAGACTCGTGCATCACTGTCGGAGCAATTGTTCTCATGATTAGTTTGTACCTCGAACAATCACAAGTACGGAAGGGTGCTGACGCATCATGAAAGTTGAAGAAATTGTTCCAAGTGCTCTCGACGGTGAACGTATCGATCGGATTGTGTCCATCATTGCGGACATTTCTCGTTCCGATGCCACTCGCTTAATCGCCGACGGTGGTGCAGAAGTTGATGGCGCGTTAGTTGTCTCTGGAAAGCCACGACTGAAGGAAGGTCAAACAGTTGTTGTTGACCTTGACAAGATTCCCGTTGATGAACCGCCCGGGCCGGATTCATCGGTGGAACTCACTGTTGTTTATGCCGATGAAGACATTGTTGTCATCAACAAAGCAGCGGGCATGGTGGTGCATCCAGCATCCCGTCACGGTTCTGGAACAGTAGTGAATGGAATATTGGCGTTGTATCCAGAGATTTCCTCTGTTGGTCAACCAGCTCGACCTGGGATTGTTCATCGACTCGACGCTGGAACCACGGGAATGATGGTGGTGGCTCGTAGTCAACGCGCATACGACTCCCTGGTGGAAGCATTATCTGAACACGAAGTGGGCAGAGAATATGTTGCGCTGGCATGGGGTCATTTCGATTCGCCAACAGCAACCGTCGATGCATCTATCGGGCGTCACCCGCGTGATCCCATGAAGATGGCCGTGGTGAATAGCGGGAAGTGGGCACGTACTCACTTGCAGGTTCTTGAAACGTTTAACGATCCCGCTGATGTCAGCATTGTGCAGTGCACTCTTGAGACCGGACGCACTCATCAAATTCGTGTTCATTTAGCTGCGGTTGGCCATGCAGTAGTCGGTGACGCAATGTATGGCGGCGCAAAATCCGCATTAAAGGCAGATCGCCCAATGTTGCATGCTCGCCGATTGACTCTTCTTCATCCAGGTACTGGCGAAGAGATGTCGTGGGAAGCTCCGTTGCCCGACGACATGGTGAAAGTCATTGCTCGATGTTCTACCTACGAGCCGGACGCGCTTCAGTGATGGTGATGCGGATCTGACTTTGGCCATGGGCCAGTGCCAGTTGCTGCCGATGCAATTGATGCAAGTGTGTAGGCCTCTAAGTGCTCGCGCATGTGTTGGCCAGCAACATCCCAAATTGCAAGTAGCACGCATTGACCTTCGTGGTCACATGACCCATCTTGGTGAGGCTGACCAAAGTCGCCCACTGTGATGGGTCCGTCCACGGCAGAAATGATGTCTGAGAGTCGAATGTCTTGTGGTTGCTTTGCCAGTACATAGCCACCGCCAACACCACGTTTTGACTTCACTAAGCCAGCACCTTTTAGCGCCAGAAGAATCTGTTCTAGATAGGGCTGTGGAAGCCCAGTGCGGTCTGCGATGTCTCGTACCGATGTGGGGCCAGACGTGTCGGAATGCAGCGCTAAAGACAGCAGGGCCCGACAGGCATAATCTCCTCGCGTAGAAACTCGCACAGAGCCATCGTAGGTGGTGAACTAGTGGGGTGAGTGTTCCTTCTCCCGTCTTGCCCCAATATTCCGGAGGATGCCTGTCGAACATCGTCCCTGCGCTGTGCGCTCCAGGTGGTCCCAAGACGGTCCCTGCGTGGATGCCCTCCCAGGTAGCGGGTGCTCCGCGGGTCGTTCTGTTGCTCTTGGACGGTTTGGGCTGGAATCAACTTCAAGCACATGCCTCGCACATGCCCACACTGTCGTCATTTTCTGGCGGCCCCATCACATCAATTGCGCCATCAACAACTGCCACTGCATTGACATCGTTGGTGACTGGTTTGTCACCAGGTGAACACGGCCTCATTGGTTATCGCGTCGACATGGGTAGCACAGTGATGAATGTGTTGCGGTGGGGAGATGAAAACGGCGACCTTCGTAGAACCTTTCCTCCTGAAACTACGCAGCCATGTCCACCGTTTTTGGGACTGAGTGTTCCCGTGTTGAGCAAAGCCGAGTTAGAAGGTTCTGGTTTCACACAAGCACATTTGAATGGTGTGAAACACATGGGGTGGAGAGCATCAAGCAGTATCCCAGTTCTTATTCGCACAGCTTTAGATGCAGGTGAACAATTCGTGTACGCCTATTACGACGGCGTCGACAAGATTGCACACGAGCGCGGATTCGGCGACTACTACAACGCTGAACTCCAACATGCAGATCGATTAGTGGCCGACATTGTTGCACTGCTGCCTGCCGACACAGTTTTGCTGGTCACCGCAGACCACGGGCAAGTTCATGTGGGGGACAACACCATCATCCCGTCTGCCACAGTGATGTCGCATGTTGCTCGTCAGTCGGGTGAAGGACGTTTTCGGTGGTTACACGCTCAACGTGGTCGCGAAGGGGCACTATTGGATGCCGCGCAGGAATACAACGATGTTGCGTGGGTTGTCACACGAGATCAAGTTCTCGATGAGCAATGGTTTGGGCCGCGCGTATCAGAGCCCATTGCGCGACGAATGGGCGATGTTGCACTCGTCGCCCATGCACCGGTGAGTTTTGAAGAGCCGCTTGATGGTGGTGCTTTCGACCTCGTGTGTAGGCACGGTTCTCTCACGGAAGATGAAATGTTGGTGCCACTGTTGGCGCACGCCACATAACGTGCGCGTCTCTTTCGCAGATTGGTTTGGCAGAATAGAGCCGTGACTCAAAACGGTGAAACCCCTCAAATTGTGACTGGCGCCGAAGTTGTCAATTCAGTCCCTTCTCCAGATGTCGACGGTGTGGCAACAGAGAGCGTGACTGAACCAGCAAAAGTGATGCGCATTGGTTCCATGGTGCGTCAGCTTCTGGAAGAAGTTCGAGGAACTCAATTAGATGAAGCCAGCAGAGAACGTTTGGCAGAAATCTACGAGCGATCAATTGTTGAGATTTCCACTGCGTTGTCTCCAGATCTTGCAGAGGAACTTCATATTTTGGCGTTGCCATTCAAAGATGGAGAAGTGCCAAGCGATGGGGAGTTGCGTGTAGCAAAAGCACAATTAGTGGGTTGGCTAGAAGGACTCTTTCACGGAATTCAAGCCACTTTGTTCGCACAGCAACTCGCCGCTCGTCAACAAATTGAACAAATGCGTCAAATTCCACCCACTGGCCCTGGCGGTAGCGGGCCTGGTGGAACCTATCTCTGACCTGTCGCGCTGTCGCCAAGGTGGGTGACACAGGAGACTGCTAATTTTGGCTCTCGCATCTGGTGCGCCTCGCTTTGTCGTGGTGGTCCAGAACAAGGATTAGTGGTGGAAGGAGAAGGTGTTGTCGTCGTCATTTACACATCTTCATGTTCACACCGAGTTCTCCATGTTGGACGGCGCCGCGCGTCTCGACGAGTTGGTGTCAAAAGCTGTGGAAGATGGCCAGCCGGCTTTGGGCATTACCGATCACGGCAATATGTATGGCGTCATTGATTTCTATAAAGAATGTCGCAAGCAGGGGATTAAACCAATCATCGGTACCGAGGCCTACATGGCGCACGACCACCGCACAGAACGTATTGCACGCCGCGGAAAACTAGACGACAACGGTGGGTCAGACGAGGGTGGCCGAAAGCAGTACTACCACCTCACGTTGTTGGCTGAAAACAATGAGGGATACAGCAACCTCATCAAGCTGTCTAGTTATGCCTTTCTCGAGGGGTATCACTACAAGCCACGCATCGACTGGGAATTGCTCGAGCGGCACTCAAAAGGTCTCATTGCTACCACCGGATGTCTTGGTGGGCATGTACTCCAATCGTTGCTAAATGGCGATGAGAAAGCAGCAATTCAAAAAGCTGGGCGCTTGCAGGAGATTTTCGGCAAAGACAATTTGTTTGTCGAGTTGCAGAACCACGGCATTGCAGACCAGTTGCGCACTAACCCCAAGTTGGTAGAGATTGCGCAAAAAATTGGTGCGCCGTTGCTTGCAACAAATGACTCGCATTATGTGAATCAGTCAGACCATGAAGCGCACGACGCTCTGTTGTGCGTGCAAACAGGTGCACTCATGCGCGACCAAGATCGCTTCAGGTTCGAAGGCACCGAGCATTACTTGAAGTCGGCCGAAGAGATGCGTTATCTGTGGCGTGAACTTCCGTCTAGTTGCGACAACACGTTATGGATTGCCGAACGTGCAGACGTCAATATTGAACTTGGCACTTATCATCTTCCAGTTTTTGAAGTGCCATCTGAATTCGAAAACGACGAGAAGTATCTCGAACATCTCACATGGCAAGGCGCACAAATGCGCTGGGGCAGCGACTTGTCCCCAGAAGTAGTCGAGCGCGTGTCGTTTGAATTGGGCGTTATCAAGCAAATGGGCTTTGCGTCGTACTTCTTGATTGTGTGGGATCTCATCAAACATGCAAAAGATTCAGGAATCCGTGTTGGTCCTGGTCGTGGTTCTGCCGCTGGTTGCGCAGTGGCGTATTGCTTGCGAATCACCGAACTCGATCCGCTGAAGTACGACTTGCTTTTCGAACGGTTCTTGAATCCGTCACGAGTCAGCATGCCCGATATCGACATGGACTTCGACTCTCGCTATCGAGACCACATGATTCGGTACGCCGCAGAAAAGTATGGCCGCGACCATGTGGCACAAATTGTTACGTTCGCCACCATTAAGGCGCGTAACGCCGTGCGAGACGCAGCGCGCGTGCTTGGACATGAATACGCAGTGGGTGACAGCATTGCCAAACTCATGCCACCACTCATTCAGGGTCGAGACACCCCGTTGGCGGCCTGTCTGGAGTTCAACGAGAAGTTTGCAGATGGTTTCCGCGAAGCTCAAGCACTACGCGACTTAGTAGAGCGCGATGAAGTGGCGGCAAAAGTTGTCGAGGTTGCCCGAGGGCTCGAAGGCCTTAAGAGGTCAGACGGCATTCATGCAGCGGCGGTAGTGATCACTCCTGAACCGCTCACGGAATATCTCCCAATTCAACGTAAGCCATCGGGTGATCTAAAAGCGGAAGATGCACCAATCGTTACCCAGTACGAAATGCACGCCGTTGAAGAGCTCGGCCTATTGAAGATGGACTTCCTTGGTCTACGCAACCTCGACGTCATCACGGACACCGTGGAAATGATTCGCCGTCAACGTGACCCAGATTTCAATATCGATACTGTGCCACTCGACGACCAAGCCACCTTTGAATTGCTTGGCCGTGGAGACACCATTGGGATTTTCCAGTTGGAGTCTCCGCCAATGCGTGCTCTGTTGAAATCCATGAGGCCCACCTCATTTGAAGACGTCAGCGCAGTATTGGCGTTGTATCGCCCGGGGCCTATGAGTGCAAACATGCACAACGATTACGCGGACTACAAGAACAACCGTAAGACGCCAGAGTATTTCCACCCAGAAGCGCGCGAACTGTTGCACGACACATTCGGACTAATGGTGTACCAAGAAAGCATGATGCGTGTGGCGCAGCGTTTTGCTGGCTATTCACTTGCTCAGGCCGACAACTTGCGTAAGGCGTGCGGTAAAAAAGATCCGGTCGCAATGGAGAAAGAAGAATCAGTCTTCGTCGACGGCTGCGAAAAGACTGGGTACGGGCGCGAACTTGGTGAATCACTATTCGCTGTCATTCGTAAATTCGCTGACTATGCGTTCAATAAGAGTCATACGTTCGGCTACGGTCTCATCTCGTATCAAACGGCCTATCTCAAGGCCCATTTTCCTGTTGAGTATTCAGCATGTTTGTTGTCCTCTGTAAAGGGCAACTATGAAAAGGCCGCGGTACACCTTGCCGACTGTCGAGCCATGGGTATCACGGTGTCTACTCCAGATATCAATGCGGGCCGATCAGAGTTTGAGGCCATCAGCACAGACACAGAACGACGCATTGTGTTCGCCTTGTCGGCAGTGCGAAACGTTGGCGAAGGTCTTGTTGCACTCATCACTCAAGAACGAGATCAGAATGGTCTCTTTGAATCATTCCACGATTTTGCGCGACGAGTTCCCGAGCAAGCACTGAATAAACGAGCAGTTGAATCGCTTATCAAGGCCGGTGCATTCGATTCGTTCGGTCATCCTCGTCGTGGTTTGTTGATGGTGTATGAATCAATCATCGACGATGCCGTTGCGAAACGTCGCGAAGAAGAAAAAGGAGTCATGTCCCTGTTTGGTGAACTTGACGAAGCATCAAACAGCGGTTGGTCGTCCGAGATTGCAATCCCAGATGTGCAATTCACCAAGGGCGATCAATTGCGTCACGAAAAAGACATGATTGGTCTGTACATCTCAGACCATCCGTTGCGTGGAGTGGAAACGGCACTTCGTCGACTGACAACCAGCACTATTCGCGATTTAGAAACGCGAGAGGCGGGAATGGTCACCATCGGTGGAGTGGTATCTGCTTTGAACAGGCGTTTCACGAAGCGTGGTGATCAAATGGCCACATTCGTCTTGGAAGACATGGATGCCAGCATCGAGGTCACGGTCTTTTCAAAAGTGTTGGCAGAGTTTGGTCATCTTTTGGCAAACGATTTGGTGGTCACCGTTACTGGTCGACTCAACAAGCGAGACGACAATCCCGCCAGCTTCAGTGCACAGCGAATTGTGGTTCCGCAGAATCTCGACCAGCGGATTCCGGAAGTCATCTTGTCTTTGCCTGCAGGTTTCACCGCCGAGAAACTCGATGCTCTGAAAGCCATCATTGCCGAGTTCCCAGGTTTGTCATCCGTCAAGATCCAACTCCCCGGCGGCAAAATGTTCGACCTCGGTGGCACTGCGCTGGTGGACATTGAGAAGGCTGTGGGTCCCTTGCGACTCGCATTTGGCTCTCAATCAGTCAAAATCGTCTGATTTTTCGCTTCTGTTTCAGAGTTTGGGCTCTGGAATGGCAGAATAGAAGAGTTGTCTCTGGCGGAATGGCCGTCAGTCACATGAGGGAGCCGTTTTCGTTTCATGTCCTTGGAAGTCTCTACACAAGACAGCAGTGCCCTCACAGAGGCTCAGATTGAAGAGATGCTGAGTATCGAGGGCTCTTTTGGTCTTGCGCAATTCCAGAAAGCGGCAGGCGACTGGGTTCTGTGCACGCTGGCGCGTGTCGACGGAAAACTGCACGGCGTCACGTTCTCCACTCTCGAGCGCATTGGCGGCACTCCCTGCGTTCTCATTGGTCTCATGACCATCAAGAGATCTCCAAAGCGCGACTCGGTTCTGAAGGGTCTTATGGGTGAGGCATATCACCGCGCTCTCATGGCGTTCCCCGACGAAGATGTGGTGGTGGGCAGCCGTTTCGCTTCACCAGATGGCGTAGAGGCTTTCAAGCAGCTCACTGAAATTATTCCGCGAGCAGGTCACCGTGCTGTTGGCGAAGAGCGTGCATGGGGCAAGCGTCTTGCACGTCGTTTCGGTGTCGACGCAAAGTATGACGAGAAGACATTCGTCGTGGCATCAGAAGGACAAAGCGGATACCTCGACTTCGAATCATCAAAGCCTGAGAAAATCTCTGAAGACATCACTTCGTTGTTTGCAACAGTGAATGCCAAAAAGGGTGGTGTCGTCATCATCCACGGCTGGACCATGGCCGAGAGCTTGGTCAAACTCGGCGCTCGCTCGTAGGACCGTGAATTTCGCAGAACTTGTTCGCACGCGGCGAATGACTCGCTCTTTCGCGCGTACGCCAGTTCCAGATGACGTCATCAATAATTGCATCTCTCTTGCCATCACATCGCCAAGTGCGGGCAAGTCGCAAGGTTGGAACTTGCTCATGCTGGAAGGCGACAACACGTCGCGTTATTGGAACATCGCATTTCCGCATGAAAAGCGATCTGGGTTCTCGTTCCCCGGACTTTTTGATGCACCACTTATTTTTCTTGTGCTTGCAGATAAACAGTCGTATCTGAATCGATACTCAGAGCCAGACAAGTCGTCAACAGGGCTCGGTGCTTCTGAAGATGCGTGGGTGGCGCCGTACTGGACCATCGATGCGTCGTTTGCCACCATGACGTTCTTGTTGGCACTTCATGAGGCAGGGCTCGGTGCATTGTTCTTTGCGCACACTGCAGAATCTGAACTACGTCACGAGTTTTCAATTCCAGACAACGTCGTTGTGTTAGGTGCACTTGCAGTTGGCTACGAATCGTCAGCACCGGCTACTCCTGGCCGTAGCAGTGGAAGACCATCACGGTCGGTGGATTCTGTTATTCACCGCGACCGTTGGTAGCAAGCCTGCTCGCGAACTCTTCACGCGTTGTCGCGGGCAACAAACACTCATGGTTGCGACATACGTACGCTTGGCCGCGGTGACGATCGGTCCAGAGAGAAGATGACGTTGGTTCTCCCCACAACACCACACTGTGCGGTCTCCACGCATTGCGGTACTCCTGCAAGAAATCGGATGCTTCACCAGGAAGAACTACTTCGGTCGTTCCATCTGCCAATAACAAACTTGCAGACACAGCATGGCAGAACGCAGATGGTGCAGATGGCGCTACGCGGGCTAGCAATCGCAGTGTGTGAATTGCAATGTCATGCCATGAAGGGTCGCCAGTAACAGCAGAGAGACGTAGGAATGCCATTGCTGCTACTGAATTGGCAGATGGTGTGGCGTTATCCATGAGATCTTTCTGACGAACAATCAACTGCTCACCATGTGAGGCAACTGTAAAGAAGCCACCATTCTCGGAATCCCAATAGGAATCAACAAGTTGTTGTGCCGTCTGCAGTGCAACATCTAGCCATTTGTGAGTTGCAGTGAGTTCGTACATGCGAACCATTGCGTCGACGACGTGTGCAAGATCATGGGCGAGTGCGCCATGGCGAGCCGGTGGAGTTGCATCTGCTTGCCAACTGCGGCTCCATGTTCCGTTGACATCGCGAAGATTGTCTACGAGAAATTGCGCATTCTTGACAGCCGCATCGGTGAGGTGTTCCTCATTGAAAGCGGCAGCAACCTCGCACAGTGACGACAGCATCATTGCATTCCATTCCAGAAGAACTTTGTCGTCCAGCCCTGGTCGGGGCCGTTTGGCACGTACGCCGTGGAGAGTCTGTCGCCACTGTTCAACAGTGTTGTTTCGCACGATGTCTCCGCGTTGTGCGATTCGATTCGGAATGGAGCGACCCTCGAAATTGCCGTCGGTGGTGATGTCCCAATATGAGCAGGCTTGTAGTGCG
This sequence comes from uncultured Bifidobacterium sp., assembly GCA_964599815.1. GTDB lineage: Bacteria > Actinomycetota > Acidimicrobiia > Acidimicrobiales > Ilumatobacteraceae > UBA2093. Next base: position 53,248 of record CAZRHK010000001.1, read on the forward strand.
TCTGCTCCCAAGGCGCCATCAATTTCTTCTGGAGTCCATGTGTAAAACGCGCCTTCTTCTGAATGACCGTGAGCATCTAGCGAATCAGCGTCTTCGGCACTGAAGAAGCCACCCATTGGGTGGGAGAGGTCGGTCAATACATAGTCAACGATTTCTCGTACAACTTGTTGGTCTCGTGATTCGCCAGTGAGCTGCCACATATGGAGATACACGCGTGTGAGAAGTGCTTGGTCGTACAGCATCTTCTCAAAGTGGGGGACTAGCCACTTTTCGTCCACGCTGTAACGCGAGAAACCACCACCAATGTGGTCGTACATTCCACCTGCAGCCATAGCGTCCAGAGAGATTCGAGTTTTATCTACGAGTGACTCATCTCCATTTAGTAGATAGACGCGAAGCATGAGATCTAGTGCGAAGGTAGATGGAAACTTCGGTGCTCCACCAAAGCCACCCCACGTGGCATCGAATGATGATTGCAATGCACCAATTGTGGTGGACACCAATTGGCGAGCATCAACAGCATCGGCTGGAGATACAAGAGCAGTACGACCTATTGCCTCAAGAAGCGCATCGACATTTTGTTGCAATTCGTCGCGTCTGTTTCGCCACGCATCATCAACTGCTTCCATTAATTTGACGAAAGTCTCTCGCGGGTAATAAGTGCCGCCGTAAAACGGTTTTCCATCGGGTGTGCAAAAAACGGTCATTGGCCAACCGCCACGCCCGGTGAGTGCCTGCACTGCGTCCATGTACACGGCATCAACATCTGGTCGTTCTTCTCGATCAACTTTGACGTTGATGAAGAGTTGATTCATGACTGCGGCGGTGGCGTCGTCTTCGAAACTCTCGTGTGCCATGACATGGCACCAGTGACAGGCGGAGTATCCCACCGACAAAAGAATTGGTTTTCCAGACGCACGCGCTGCCTCAAATGCAGCATCGCCCCATTGGTACCACTCGACGGGATTGTCTTTATGTTGTCGAAGGTACGGTGACGATGCAGAGGCGAGATGATTCACTCAAGCATTATGCGCCCATGGCGTGGTAACCGCCATCGACGTGGATGATTTCTCCTGTGGTGGCAGGGAACCAATCAGACATTAAAGCCAACACTGTTTTTGCAACGGGAGTGGAGTCGGTGACATCCCATCCAAGTGGTGCACGGTCGTCCCATACGTCTTCAAATTGTTTGAAGCCAGGAATTGACTTCGCCGCCATTGTTTTGATGGGGCCGGCAGCCACCAAGTTGCAGCGAATTCCTCGCGGACCGAGGTCCTTTGCAAGGTAGCGGTTAGTGGCCTCGAAGGCGGCTTTGGCAACACCCATCCAGTTGTAGGCGGGCCATGCAACGGTGTTGTCGAAATCGAGACCAATGATGGTGGACCCAGGCTGCATCAATGGCAAAAATGCATCGGCCATTGTCTTTAATGAATAAGCAGAGATCTCCATGGCAACAGCAACATCGCTCCACTGTGCAGCCAAGAAATCATCACCAAGGCACACCTCGGGGGCAAAACCAATGGCGTGAAGTACTGCATCAACGCGACCAAGGGTTGATTTCACTTGTTCACGTACGGATTCAACATGTTCGGCCTTTGTGACGTCGAATTCAAAGACCTCAACCGGAGTGTCTAATTTGCGAGCAGTGCGCTGTGTGAGGGACAGAGCGCGACCAGCCCCAGTGAGCACAATTTCTGCTCCTTCTCTCTGCGCAAGCTGCGCCACTCGAAAGGCCAACGAGGCGTCGGTGAGTACGCCGGTGACCACAATTTTCTTGCCTTCAAGAAGTCCCATAGATATGACCGTAGTTCGGTAGGGGTCCATGTGTAAGGCTCTACAGAATGCGTATTGGAATTCTTGGTGGTACTGGACCTGCAGGAAGTGCACTAGGGGCACGTCTTGCATCTGTGGGTTACGAAGTGGTCATTGGATCTCGGTCGAAGTACCGCGCGCTTGAGGCATGCGACTCGGTGAAAGCCAAATGGCCAGACCTCAATCTCAATCTTCATGCTGGAGATAACGATGCAGCGTCGGCATGCGATGTTGTTGTATTGGCAACTCCATGGGATGGTGCTGCTACCACCGCCCAAGAGCACATCAATCTGTTGGCAGGGAAAGTTGTGATCAGCATGGCAAACGCGCTGGTGCGTGTTGGTCATGAATTCCAGCCATTGTTGCCACCGCGCGGAAGCGTGGCGGCGCATGTGCAAGCCGCTGTGCCGGAATGTCGAGTTGTGGCGGCATTCCACCATTTGCCTGCAACGGAATTAGGTCATCTTGGCGAACCAATTGATTCTGACGTTCTCATTTGTTCCGACGATCCGGAAGCCACACGTATTGCTATGGATATCACCGCGCATATTCCAGGTTGTCGACCACTCGATGCGGGCGAGCTTTCGAATGCAACAGCGATTGAGGCGTTCACTGCAGTTCTCTTACAGCTCAATGTTCGCTACAAGACGCGCGTGGCTCCGAAGTTGACCGGTATCAAGCGAGATCCACGGGCACAGGCGTAAACAATGTCAATGAGGTTGTACGACACGGCGCGGCGGGAGATTGTTCCGTTCACTCCCGGTGAAACGGTGCTCATGTACACCTGTGGCATCACTCCGTACGACGCCACTCACTTGGGGCATGCGTCCACCTTCTTGGTGTACGACATTTTGCAGCGTCGCCTTATAGACCTCGGACATACGGTGCGTTGCGTTCGCAATGTCACAGATGTAGACGATCCATTATTTGCAAAGGCGCGCGAGCTTGGAGTTCACTACCTTGATCTTGCGGCTGGTGAAGAAGCTCGTTTCAACAGAGATATGGACGCATTGAATGTGTTGCCGGTGTACAGCACGCCTCGGGCTTCGTCGGCAATTTCAGATATTCGTGGATTTATTGGAATGGTTCTCGACCGAGGTTTTGCATATGCAGCTGGTGGCTCTGTGTACTTCGATGTCACAAAGTTCCCATCGTTTGGTGAAGTGTCTCACTACTCGCACGAGCAAATGATCGAGTTCGCTCGGCAACGTGGTGGCAATGTAGACGACCCTCACAAGCGAAATCCTCTCGACTTTGTTCTGTGGCATCCATCTGCAGATGATGAACCAGCATGGGATGCGCAATGGGGCGCAGGTCGTCCTGGTTGGCACATCGAATGTTCGGCATTGGCGTTGCGTGAATTGGGAACCACCATCGACTTGCATGGTGGCGGCAGCGATCTCATCTTCCCTCACCACGAATGCGAGCGTGCTCAGTCAGAAGCCGCAACAGGGGAGACCTTCGTACGGCATTGGATGCATGTTGCAATGGTGTTCAAAGATGGCGAAAAGATGTCGAAGAGTTTGGGCAATCTCGTCTTCGTCGATGCGCTGCGCACCGAATGGGATCCGCGCAGTATTCGTCTTGGGATTATTGAACATCACTATCGCAAGGAATGGGAGTGGGACGACTCTCTCATGCCACGTAACCACGATCGTTTGGTCTCGTGGAAAGCATCGGTAGGAGGGGCTTCAAGCACGCTTCTCAACGAGGTTCGGGCTTGTCTCGACGATGATTTGAATACTCCAGAGGCATTGGCGCACATTGACAAGGCTGCGGCATCGGGTGTTGATGTATCGGCAAGCGCCGCGCTGCTGGGGGTAGACCTCTCGCTGGCTGTTGGCCCTCGCTGACATCGTTCTTTAACCATTTGTCAAGATTCCGTTTCACCTGTTTCGGTGGCGCTGATTTGGGTCTATTCTCTGCGATGAGATGAGGCACAATTCCACTGGCGATAGCGACGTCACCGCGTCGAGCGCATTACCTGGAACGGGTCGTGCCCAAATTCGTGCGCGTCGAATCATTAAGCCACTTCTTGGAAAACTATGGAACGTCACCATCGAAGGGTTTGAAAATATTCCTTCTGACGGTCCCGCAATCTTGTGTCCCAATCACATCAGTTTCTTCGATTCGGTTTTCACAATGGCATACGCCGGTCGTCAAATCAGTTTTGTTGGAAAAGCTGAATACATGGATTCTTGGAAGACAAAGCATTTGTTTCCCGCGCTCGGCATGATCCCCATCGATCGTGCGGGTGGGTCTAAAAGTGAAGGTGCATTAATTGCGGCTGAACAAGTGCTGCGCCGCGGTGAACTGTTTGGTATTTACCCAGAAGGCACTCGTAGTCGCGATGGGATGCTGTACAAAGGACACACTGGTGCGGCGAGACTGGCCATCAAAGTTGGCTGCCCAATCATTCCCGTAGGAATTATTGGTACGCGCGAGATTCAACCGCCCGACACATTCTTTCCAAAGATCGGATTGGAATGTGTTGTGAAATTCGGACGTCCTCTTCACCCCGAGCGTTATCTGGAACGAGGCGACGATCATCTCGTCCTGCGTGAAATGACAGACGAGCTCATGTTTGAGATTCGCGAACTCACTGGCCAGGAATATCGCAATGTGTATGCCACAAAGAAGGCAGAAGCGTTGCCATCTGAGACCGCCATCGTCACGTCGGCCTAATCAATAAGGAAAATGGACAGCCTGTCCACTTGGTGAACTCCGTAGAATAAGAAGTCCATGGCTGATATCTCTGTGCTTCTTCCTGACGGGTCTGCTCGTACAGTTCCCGAAGGGTCCACCGTTGCCGACGTTGCAGCGTCAATCGGCTCTCGTTTGGCAAAAGCGGCGTTGGCGGGCACTATCGACGGCGCCGAGGTTGACCTCAATGTGGTGGTTCAGCCGGGTTCCACTGTGTCTGTCATTACCGCAGACTCGGATGCGGGTCGTCACGTACTTCGACACTCAACGGCGCACGTTTTGGCTCAGGCCGTGGTGCAACTGTTTCCTGGCGCACAATTCTCCATTGGTCCGGCTATTGAAGACGGCTTCTATTACGACTTTGAACTTCCAGGCGGCCGTACGTTCTCCGATGATGACCTTTCATCCATTGAAGGACGCATGCGCGAAATCATGAAGGCAAACCAGCCGTTTGTGAGATCTGAATTACCTGCGGAGCAAGCCCTTGAATTGTTTGCCCAGCAAAAATACAAGTGCGAAATCATTCAACGAGTCACATCTGGCGCTGCCGACGGAAACGACGCTGGAGAAGTGGGAGATGCTGGCACCATCAGTATTTATCGCAACTCCGATGAGTTCGTCGACTTGTGCCGAGGGCCTCATGTTCCCACTACGTCGCGTCTCGGTCACTTTGCGTTAATGAAAGTTGCTGGCGCCTATTGGCGTGGCAATGAAAAGGGTCCAATGCTGCAACGTATTTACGGAACCGCATGGGAGAGCGATGCTGCATTGAAAGAGCATCTGCATCGTTTAGAAGAAGCCGGCAAGCGCGACCACCGCAAACTTGCAAATGAACTCGATCTTTTGTCGTTCCCTTCAGAACTGGGTGGCGGTCTTGCGGTGTGGCATCCCAAAGGAGCCATTATTCGTAAGTTGATGGAGGATTACAGCCGTCAGCGTCACCAAGACGGCGACTATCAGTTCGTATATACACCACATCTTGCGAATGCGAACTTGTTTGCACAGTCTGGTCACCTCGATTTCTATGCCGACGGCATGTATCCGCCAATGGAGATGGACAACGGCACCTACTACATGAAGCCGATGAACTGCCCCATGCACTGCCTCATTTACGGCAGTCGTCAGCGCAGCTATCGCGAACTTCCGTTGCGCCTCTTCGAGCTTGGAAACGTGTATCGATACGAGCGCGCTGGAACATTGCACGGCTTGTTGCGTATTCGCGGATTCACACAAGATGACAGCCACATCTATTGCACTGAAGAACAGATGGCCGACGAGATTGCATCGTTACTCGACTTCATCATGTCGGTGCTTCGTCGTTTTGGGTTCAACGATTTTGAATTCAATTTGTCCACTCGTGATCCAGAAAAGTCGGTTGGTTCAGATGAGATCTGGGAGAAGGCCACCACAGCCTTACAGCAGGCGTTGCAAAAACATGGCATCGAATACAAGGTCAAAGATGGAGATGCTGCGTTCTATGGTCCGAAGATTGACATCGATGTTCGAGATGCAATTGGTCGTAAGTGGCAACTCAGCACAATTCAGTGCGACTTCAATCTTCCAGAACGTTTTGGTCTTGAGTACGTGGGGTCAGATGGCCAGAGGCGTCGACCCATCATGTTGCACCGTGCACTGTTCGGTTCTATTGAAAGGTTCTTCGGAGTACTCATCGAGCATTACGCAGGCGCATTTCCAACATGGTTATCGCCAGAACAGGTTCGTGTTCTCCCAGTGGCGGCTGCGCACAATGACTATGCCTCCCACGTCGTGTCGGCAATTCGCTCGGCAGGTTTCCGTGTAGACATCGATCTGGCAGATGAACAACTTGGCAAGCGCATTCGTAACGCAAAGACAAGCAAGGTGCCTTATGTGCTTGTTGTGGGCGATGACGATGTTGCGGCTGGAACAGTTGGTGTGAACCCACGAGGCGGCGATGTAGATCGTGGCGTGGCCTTGCAACAATTCATTCAACATTTGTCGTCAGATGTTGCCGAAGGGCTATCGGGCGGCGAATAAATGTCGCTAGAACAGCTGTGGAATGGGTGGCGCTCAGAGTACGTCACTGGGGGAGTAGGCAAGAGCCCCGACCCATCGAAGTCAGTGTTCACCCATATTCTCGAATCCGGACTGTCTGACGATGAAGCGTTCATTGTCCATCGGTCAGAAAAGTGCTTTGTAATTCTGAATGCTTTTCCATACGCGTCGGGTCATCTCATGGTGTTGCCCTATCGCGAAGTGCCACATTTGTACGACCTCACCACCGATGAATCCTTGGATCTATGGTCCACCGTCACGAATGCAACACGTGCACTGCAACTATCGCATCAACCAGATGCAATGAATGTGGGAATCAACCTTGGTGCAGCTGCTGGTGGAAGTATCGCCCAACACTTGCATGTGCATGTTGTTCCGCGTTGGAACGGTGACTCAAATTTCATGACAGCAGTGGCATCCACGCGCACATTGCCAGAATCATTACCGCTCACTGCAGAGAAAATTCGAAACGCTTGGCCCAAGGAGGCTGTATGACCGAAGAAATTCGCGACCAATTACCCGACGATTTGAATGCGGTCGATCACATTGGTGTCTACGACTTTCCAGACAACAGTCGCCGGCGAATTCCAGCCATCATTTATGCAGTCCTTGCGGTTGCATGCGTTGTTATTTGGCAAGTGGGAGACGCAGATGCGTCACCATTGGTTAATCGTGGTCTCATCTTCGCAGCATGTGTCTTGGGTGTGATGGCCATTGTGTCGTTCACAAGTGGCTGGCGAATGACTGTTGACGAAAGCGAAGCACTTGTGATTGCGACGCGAAAAGTTGGGTACCCAGTAGGTCACGCATCGGCACAACAGGTGTGGCGTGGGTTGCGTAGTCGGCCAACCTGGAGAATCTTTTGTTACAGCGCCGAAGAGCCACCGCTACAACGTGGACTGGTACTTGTCGATGCAGTCAACGGCAACATTGTGGAATGTCTGGTGGAGAAGAATCCCGACTCCGAGGTGACGCCGTCGTCTTCAGCGGGCGAGTAGCGTTCAGTTCATGTTCGACGGCAAGTTTCGAGCGCCGATTGAGCGCGCAGTTCGGCCTGTTGGCATGTTGTTGCGGCGCACAGGTATGTCGCCGGACCATCTCACAATTCTTGGAATCGTGGTGGCTGTTGGGGCGGCCTTTGCCATCGGTCAAGGCGCGCTTCGAGGTGGATTAGTCCTGGTCATTGCAGCGGCGTTGCCGGACATGTTGGATGGCGCACTTGCTAAGGCGTCAAACACCGCAAGCCAACGCGGCGCGTTTTTCGATTCGGTTATCGACCGAGTCACCGACTCGGTGTTGTTCGGCGGAGTTGCGTGGTACTTCGCATCAGAGAAGAGCCCCCACCTTGCACTTCTTCCAATGGCAATCATGGGTGTGTCTTCTTTGATTTCGTATGAACGAGCAAAGGCAGAATCGCTTGGTTTGTATGCCAAGGGCGGATTAATGGAGCGTGCGGAACGAATTGTTGTTCTGTGTGTTGGGCTTCTTTTTGATTCTTTGTTGGTGCCCATCATGTGGATCATGCTTGCACTCACCGTCATCACCGCTATTCAGCGCTTTGTTCAGGTGTGGCGACAAGCTGAGGTGTCGGCAACCACTGCGGCGAAACGTGAGGTAAGACGAGTTCGCAGAGTGACACGACAGAGTGCCCGCGGATCCCGTCGCCAACTGTCTGTGGTTTCGCGCCAACGCCGGCGCCAACGTAATGGCTAATCCGTTCGACGAACTCAGTGACGCTGTCACGGTTGGCGGCTACCGACTTGGTTCTTTAGTTGCGCGGCTGACTCCTGGAATCGTTTCTCAAAACGCAGTGTCGTTGCTGGCTCCTGGAATTGCCTTGTCGCTTCGCAGTAAGCGGCACATGATTGAACGCCATCTTCGTCGCGTTAATCCATCGTTGACTGGTTTTGCTCTTCGGCGCGCATCACAAAAAGCGTTTGACAGTTACATGCGCTATTACACCGAGAGTTTTCGTTTGCCCAATCTGTCGAATAAATACGTAGACAAATGTTTTTCTGTTGACGGTTTTCATCACATTGAGGACGCCCTTGCAAAGGGAAATGGTGCCATCATGGCTCTTCCACATCTCGGCGGTTGGGAGTGGGCTGGACGCTGGATGGCAGACAAAGGTCATCACATGACAGTCATTGTTGAACCGTTGCAGCCGCCGGAACTCTTTGAATGGTTTGCAAAACTGCGAAGCGACCTGGGGATGAACGTGGTGCCACTTGGCGATAGAGCCGCACCTGCGATCATGGCGGCACTGAAGAAGAATGAAATTGTGTGTCTCCTTAGCGACCGCGATATTCAACGCACTGGCGTAGAAGTGGAGTTCTTTGGAGAAAAGACCACGTTGCCTGCGGGACCAGCAATGTTGGGACTTCGCAGTAATGCTCCGGTTCTTCCTGTCGGTATCTATTTCACAGATTCAATAGATGGTCATCACGGCGTGGTTCGACCTCCGTTGCATCTAGAGAGACAAGGTGGCCTGCGCGAATCGGTTGCAGTGGGAACCCAAGCGCTAGCGCGCGAATTGGAAGGCCTTATTCGTCGCGCACCAGAACAATGGCATTTGTTTCAACCGAATTGGCCAAGCGACCCCGGCTATCACGACGTTGCTATTTCGTAACGAAGGCTTGCAGTGATGCGGTAGCGCCAGGGGTGACCGAGTACCACACCCATGTGCCTTCTTTGCGGGACTCAACAAGACCTGCTTCACGTAGAACTTTTAAGTGATGACTAATTGTGGGTTGAGAACGATCAAGTGGTTCCACTAGATCGCACGAACAAATACCTCCGTCTCCAGCTCGTCGCACTAAATCGAACAAGCGCAACCGGGTGGGGTCGGCTAATGCTGCGAAGACGGCCGACAACGATTCAGCTTGACCTTCGGTGAGAGGGCGCGAATGAATGGAGAGTGAACGTTGGATTGCCACCTCTTCAGAATACATAGATACTCATCAATGTCCTGTATATTGACAAGTGTCTAAATAAGACCTCTCACAAAGGAGATGTGTATGTCGCGGGTACAAGTGGCACTCAACGTTGGTGATCTCGACCAAGCAATCTTGTTCTACACAAAGATGTTCGGAGTAGGGCCAGCCAAAGTCCGAGAGGGATACGCGAATTTTGCAATCGCCGATCCACCACTCAAGTTGGTTCTTATTGCGGGCCATGGCGAGCCTGGCACCATGAATCACATCGGTGTTGAAGTAGAAAGCACAGACCATGTGTCAGAGAAAATCAACCAAGCTGTTTCTTTGGGGCTACCTATTGAGGTTCAAGAGAGCACTACATGTTGTTTCGCGGTGCAAGACAAGGTGTGGGTGAAAGGCAACGAACTCGCATGGGAGTGGTACACAGTTCTTGAAGATGCGCCTGCCGACAACTCTCTAAAGCCAATGCCAATCATGTTGGGTGTTCCAGCTTCTGGAAATTGTTGCGGACCAGAGGGATGCGACTAGCCCCACGCCACATCGGTGCCGAGTTTCTCGGTACTGCACTACTGGTGATGTCGGTGGTGGGGTCGGGAATCATGGCCCAAAACCTCACGCAAGATGTGGGGCTGCAATTGTTGGCAAACGCAATTGCTACTGGTGGTGCACTTCTTGGATTAATCACCATTTTTGCGCCGTTGTCAGGAGCATCGTTTAATCCTGTGGTCACAGTGGTGATGTCGGTCGCCGATCGCAACGTGTCTGTGCCAGTAATTGTTGGCGACGTTATTGCGCAATGTGCTGGTGCTGTTGTCGGAGCGGTCATGGCAAACATCATGTTTGCTCATCCCTTCATTGAAACATCTACAAAAATTCGAACCGGGGGACCAACGTGGTTCTCTGAAGTGGTGGCAACCGTTGGGTTGCTTCTTATTATTCGCGGCGGACAACGTGCTGGTGCAAATGTTGCGGCACTTGTTGCTGCCTGGATTACTGGTGCGTATTGGTTTACGTCTTCTACCAGCATTGCTAACCCTGCTGTTGGGTTCGGCCGCATGTTCTCCGATTCGTTTGCTGGAATTGCACCAGAGTCGTGGCCAATGTTTGCTGTTATGCAAATTGTTGGCGGCGGAGTAGGGCTGTTGTTGATGATGTTCTTCTGGCCAACGAAAGTCTCCTCATCATGAGTGGAATTTTGTTTCTGTGCATTCACAATGCTGGGCGGTCACAAATGGCTGCAGGATTTGCTCGAGAGTTTTCGCAGGGCCGCGTTGACATTTTTTCTGGTGGTTCAGAGCCGGCCGACCAAGTGAACCCAGTTGCCGTGGAAGTAATGAATGAACTCGGCATCAATATTTCTGGCTACCAACCGCAACGCTTTACCGATGATCTGCTTGCACAAGTTGACGTTGTCGTCACTATGGGATGTGGCGACACATGCCCATTCATTCCTGGAAAGACCTACATTGACTGGCCGCTAGACGACCCGAAAGGGAAGCCAATTGAAGATGTACGCAGAATTCGTGACGAGATTAAGTCGCGAGTAGAGACATTGCTCTCTCAGTTGTAAATGGCAAATAATTCGCCAATGGCCTTTGCTTGGCCGCCAGATGTTGACGACATCACGGCAATTGGCTGAACCCCGCCAGACGCCCACTCTTCAAGTCGATCTCGCACCCGAGATGCTGGGCCACTGATTGTGCAGTCGTCAAGCCAGCGGTCAGACATCAGCGACGTCACTTTGTCTTTCTCTCCAGCTGTGAGCGCATTCTCAATTGCGTCCATCTCCTCGGTGTAACCCGCGGCGCGCCAGTAGTTGCGATAGTTCGGTAAGGACACATATCCAGTCAATGTTTTTCTGTTAACTGCTCGTGCGGCCTCAATGTCGTCGTCAATCACGGTGGGGATCATGTTGGACAGAAAGAAGCCATCCCGTGTTGCGTTCGGTACTTCGGCAAGTTGCGATTGCATACGACTCAACGACGCGTTGGCCCAAATTGCGCCCTCGGCAATGTCGCTTGCTAACTGCAACATCTTGTTGCGCAGAGTTGCGAGATAAATAGGCGGAAGTTCGCCACCAAATCTTTCATTAGCCCGCATCGCCGCAACGTAATCCGCAATGTCTGACAGTGGCTTTCCGGTATTCACACCAAGTCGCTGGGTGACAGGCCCATGACTCACTCCAATTCCAAATCGAAAACGTCCATTCGACATTTCATTGATATGCGCAACGGTATTTGCAGATTCAACTGGGTGGCTGTAATAAATCGGCTGAATGGAAGTCCAGTAATTAATGGTGTTGGTGACGTGGGCAAGGGAGACGCACAGGCCCATTGTTGCGCCGAGACTTGGAATGGCAAGCCCCTTGAATCCGCGCGTCTCTGCCTCCGCGGCAAGGTCGAGGATGGTACGTCGTTTGTTTGGCGTTGCCACGACGGAGAGTGCTGGACGGAAGGAACTATCTACCTGGGTCATTCCGATACCGTAGTCCCATGCTTCGTATTGGAATGGTGAGCCCATACAGCCTCACAATTCCGGGCGGTGTACAGCAGCAAGTACTTGGATTGGCACGTAGTTTGCGAGCGCTTGGCCATGAAGTCAGAGTTCTCGGACCATGTGACGGCCCGCCTCCAGACCCATTTGTTACCCCGTTGGGGAACAGTTTGCCCACCGCAGTCAACGGATCGGTTGCGCCTCTGGCGCCCGACGCATCGGCGGCACTTCGCACTATCCGAGCACTGAATGACGAAGCGTTCGATGTCCTTCATGTGCATGAACCCCTAGTGCCGGGCCCATCGTTGACATCGCTTTTGGTGAAGTTGGCGCCCGTGGTCGCAACATTTCATTCGGCAGGGGAGTCGGGGGCGTACAAAGCCTTCTCACGACAGCTGAAATGGATTGCGTCTCGCATTGACATTCGTGTTGCAGTTTCCAAAGATGCGGTCGAGTTGGCTCATCGTTACATCGGTGGCGATTACGAAGTTTTGTTCAACGGTATTGAACTTGGAATGTACGAGAAGGTTCAAAGTCGCCCGCGCGAAAACGCAATCTTCTTCTGTGGCCGACATGAGCCGAGAAAAGGACTTGGAGTTCTGTTGGAAGCGCATCGACGCCTTCCAAACGACGTGGTGCTGTGGATTGCATCTGATGGTCCCGAAACCGAAGAACTGAAAGCGAAGTTTCCTGAAGATTCACGTGTGAAGTGGCTAGGTCGAATTTCCGACGAAGAAAAGGTGGACCGATTGGCGCGAGCTTCGGTTTTTTGTGCGCCGTCATTGCGCGGAGAATCTTTTGGGATTGTTCTGTTGGAAGCGATGGCCGCCGGAACTCCAGTTGTTGCGTGCGACATTGATGGTTATCGAAATGTTGCAACTCACGGCGAGAATGCGCTGCTCGTAGCGCCAGGTGATCACGATGCCTTGGCGTCAGCGTTAGCGCGCATCGTTGTTGATTCACGACTTTCGGCATCGCTCACTGAAGCGGGTCGGATTCACGCACAGTCGTTTTCAATGGATGCGCTGGCAGTGAAATATGTAGAAATGTACGAACGTGCGTTGGCGATGGAAGCAGAAAACATCACCACAATCACCGTGCCCCGTATGCTGAAACGGTTCGAAGGCCGTTTCCTTCGGGGCTCCCGGTTTGCCCAACGAACCGAATGAAGCTCGAGTGGAAGGTCGCACAGTGTCATCAAAGGGTCTCATGAATCAAAAACAGTGGATCACTCATGATGAGTCGCAGGACAAGAGTGCTGCACTCATTAAGAGAGTGAGTTTGTATCTCCTTCTCACTCCAATTGTTGTATCAGTAATCGTCGGTGTCATTTTGGGTTTGTACCTGGTGTTGCCCATTATTGGAATCGTTCTTGGGTTGGTGTTGCAGCGTGCCGTTGTTTCCTCGTCGCGCTCGGCATTTAATGAAGTTGTTAACTCGGCTCCCGCCTCTGAAACTGTTCATGCTCGCGTCTACAACGTGGTGGATGGCTTGTGTGTAGTTAGTGGAGATCAGCGACCTTCGTTAGTGCTTATCGACTCTGCTTATCCGGTCGCAGTTGCTGGCGTTGATGCAGATGGAGGGCACGTTATTGGCGTGTCACAACAGTTCGTCACCGTCATGAGCCGAGTTGAAGTTGAAGCAGTGGCGGCACATTTGCTGTGGCGACTTCGCGTTGGGCATGGTCGGCTCGTTGCTTATCTCTACGGATTGAGTCGAGTGCTGTCGGTTGTAGGGCTAGGAAGTGTGGTGCAGAAGATCGCGGCTCGTGCTCTGCCGTCAGATCTCGTCACCATTGCCGACATCGCTGCTTGTCAAGCAACTCGGTTTCCGCCTGCTGCGGTGAGCGCTTTGGAAAAATGTGATGGCGCAAACGGCAGTGTGTCGCTTGGAATGGGCGAATTTTTGTCGTTTGCACTCCCATCCGATTCGCAAGGTGACGCAGTCTCGGGGCATAAGGTTTCTAATCTTGTTGTATCGCGTCCCCTCATGTCGGAACGTGTAGCAATCTTGAAGGAGATGTAGCCCATGATGCGCAAAAGAACTGTGAAGCGAATTGTTGTTGCACTTGTAACTACCTCCGTGCTGGCGGCATGTGGTGGTGGGTCGTCGTCTAATTCAGACTCAAGCACTCCGGGTAATGGTTCAGGTGATGCAAATACAGTGGCTGGAGCAACGTATCCATTGCTTGGTACTCCGGTAACAGATCCTGCTGCTGCGGCCCGCGTTGCCATTGCTTGCAAAATTGACAACCATCCAAATGCCCGACCACAGAGTGGCCTCAATAAGGCAGACATTGTTTTTGAAGAGAACGTTGAAGGTCTGACTCGTTTCGCTGCTGTGTTCCACAGTCAAGGAAGCGATCCTGTTGGTCCGTTACGTAGTGGACGCACTCAAGACATTGACATCTTGGGTTCATACAACAAACCGTTGTTTTGCTGGAGTGGTGGCAACTCGCGAGTCACTCGTGCTATCAACTCAAGTTCTCTTGTCAATGTTGGGTACAGCGCATCTCGAGGTAAGGGTGGCTACTACCGCTCGAAGGACAAAAAGATTCCCCACAATCTGTATGCAAAGACCACAAATCTGTGGACACTTGCACCGGAGGGCGCAGGACCACCGATTCCGCAGTTCACGTATCGCAGCACCAGCGATGCAAAGCCAGCCACATCAACTCCTGTTGATGGTGCAAAGATTTCCATGTACAACGTCAAGGTGTATTGGAAATGGGATGCCACAAGTGGCAACTTCATGCGATTCAACGAAAACCTGAAGCGCGAGATGGAACCACACATGGCTGATGATGGCCAAGTATCGGCCAAAAACGTTGTCGTGTTGTACGTCACATACATACGTAGTAAGGCTGACCGCAAGAGTCCGCACGCAGTGACCACGGGAACTGGTACGGGTTTTGTTTTGACCGATGGCGGAATAATTGAAGTGACGTGGGAGCGCAAAGACGCAACGCAGCCTTTCGTTTTCACCGACTCGGCAGGCGCCGTTGTGCGCATGACCCCTGGTCGCACGTGGGTAGAGCTTGGGTGGAAGAAGTCACTGGCACCTGTTGGTCCAGGAGTCGACCCAGCAACTGTGAAATGGCCGGCCGTCTAAGCCAGGAAATGAACAGGGGTGCGGTTGCACTTGCTCGGTAACCTGACAGCATGACCTCCTCAAACGGATCCTCAGTTGGCACACAACGCGTGAAGCGCGGTCTGGCTGAAATGCTGAAGGGCGGCGTCATCATGGACGTCGTTAATGCCAAAGAAGCAAAGATTGCAGAAGATGCCGGTGCATGTGCAGTCATGGCGCTTGAGCGCGTTCCTGCAGACATTCGTCGCGATGGTGGAGTTGCGCGTATGAGCGACCCAGCAATGATTGAAGAGATTCAAGCGTCCGTAAATATTCCAGTCATGGCAAAGGTCCGAATTGGTCACTTTGTCGAAGCACAGATCCTTGAAGCGCTCGGAGTTGACTTCATCGACGAGTCAGAAGTTCTCACACCAGCAGACGAAACTCATCACATTGACAAGTTTGCATTCACTGTTCCATTTGTTTGTGGTGCAACAAATCTTGGTGAAGCACTTCGTCGCGTATCAGAGGGTGCATGCATGATTCGCTCGAAGGGCGAAGCTGGCACTGGAAACGTTGTTGAAGCTGTACGCCATCTTCGCTCCATTCTCGGAGACATTCGCAAAATTACTCAAGCCGACAGCGCAGAGTTGTTCCAGTGGGCAAAGTCATTACAGGCTCCACTTCCATTGATTCAGGAGATTGCTGAAACTGGAAAATTCCCCGTGCCCATTTTCTGTGCAGGTGGAATCGCCACACCAGCCGACGCCGCACTTGCAATGCAACTGGGCGCAGAAGCGGTCTTCGTGGGCTCAGGCATCTTTAAGAGCGACGAACCCGCTCCTCGTGCAAAAGCCATTGTTGAAGCAACCACTCACTTCCGTGATGCAAAGGTTTTGGCTCGTGTTAGCCGCAACCTTGGCGCACCAATGACCGGCATCGGTATGGATGAGATTCACGAATCACAGCGCTACGCAACGCGCGGTAACTAAGGAATCGATTCGTCGTGGATTCGAGGCCTCCAGGTGAACGTGAAGGTTGGCGTACTGGCGCTTCAAGGAGCATTTGCTGCGCACAGTGAGTGCTTGCAGTCACTGGGTTGTGACACCCGCGAAGTTCGATTGCCCCAAGACTTGGATGACGTCAGTGCGTTGGTGATGCCGGGCGGCGAATCCAGCACCATGTCTCAGTTGTTGCTGTCGTCTGGGTTATTCGATGTCATTGATCAAAAAATCAAAAACGGTATGCCAGTGTTTGGAACTTGTGCTGGGATGATCCTTCTTGCTTCTGAGATTCTCGATGGACGTCCAGACCAACGCAGTTTTTCCGCCATAGATATTTCTGTTCGACGAAACGCTTTCGGCCGCCAGATTGATTCATTTGAATCCACAATCTCAACATCGGTGGGCGAGTTTCATGGTGTGTTTATTCGGGCACCACGTATTGAACGACTGGGGCCCGACGTCCAAGTCGTAGGTCAACTCAATGGCGAACCAGTTCTTGTTCAACAAAATAATGTTCTTGCTGCGTCATTTCACCCAGAACTTTCGGGTGACGCGCGCATGCATAGGTACTTTCTCGACAACATGACATCTGTAGGAAAGGTGTAACTCATGTCCGGACATTCCAAATGGGCAACCATCAAGCACAAGAAGGGCGCAGCAGATAAGGCGCGCGGAAAGCTTTTTGCAAAACTCGCGCGCCAGATTGAAGTAGCCGCGCGGGCTGGTGGGGGAGACGTTGACTCCAATGCTGCTCTGCGCACCATGGTGCTGAAAGCAAAAGCTGGTCAAATGACAAAAGACGCCATTGATCGCGCCATTAAGCGTGGCGTTGGCGAAACCGATGGTGCTAACTACGAGAGCATCACATATGAAGGCTATGCACCTGGTGGTGTTGCGCTTCTTGTCGATGTTCTTACCGACAATCGAAATAGAACAGCAGCCGATGTCCGAAGCGCGTTCTCGAAATTCGGCGGATCAATGGCGGAACCTGGTGCTGTCAGTTGGCAGTTTTCGCGGCGTGGCGTGATTCTTGTTGATGGATCGCTGGCTGAAGACGATGTCATGGCAATTGCGCTCGAGGCTGGTGCAGACGACATTGAACGCGATGGCGATGCATGGCGTGTTCTCACCGACCCTTCGGTGGTGTACGACGTGAAAGACGCCATTGAATCAGCCGGTACAGCGGTGCAGAGCGCCGAGTCAACGATGGTCTCGTCTACCACCATTGAGGTCACAGATGTGAATGATGCGAAACAAATACTCCGCATTATGGACATGTTGGAAGATAATGATGATGTCCAAGATGTCTATGCGAACTTCGACATAGACGAATCCATCATGCAAGGAATTGACTAATGGCAGCCTCAGTTGGAGATAATGCACCCGAGTTCACACTTCCAGGCACCGGAGGGAAAACCTATTCGTTGTCCTCGTACAGGGGGCAGCCAGTGGTCATTGTGTTCTACCCAGGAGACGATTCGCCTGTCTGCACCAAGCAATTGAATTCATATAACAACGAGCTGACCGCATTTGAAGGTGTGGGTGCGCAAGTGCTCGCAATTTCAGCCCAAGACTTGGACAGCCACGAGGCATTTGCATCGAAGTACGGATTCAAATTCCCACTCCTCGCCGATACAGATAAAGCTGTCGCCACTGCGTACGGAACCGTGGGTCCGCTGGGGTTCCCACGTCGAAGCGTCTTCGTGGTGGATGGCGCAGGTGTCATCAAATATGCCCACAGAGCCATTGCTGGCTTGACATTCCGCCCCGTAGAAGAGTTAGTGGCGGCAGTCGAAGCCGCCCGATAATTCCCCACGCCGCTAGTTCTCCCGAGATAGGGTGGAACATATGTTCGGTCATGTCGTGATGGGGGTAGACCCCGGCCTCACCCGTTGCGGGTATGCGGTCTTGTCCATGACTTCGGCACAAACCATTAAGCCGTTGGCCATCGGGGTATTGCGAACCCCGCCGTCATCGCCACTTCATGAACGACTGGCTGAAATTCACGCCGAAATCGATGCACTGCTCACCGAGTTTTCCCCACATGCAGTGGCTGTCGAGCAAGTGTTCTTCCAAAACAATGTGCGCACGGCAATGTCGGTGGGGCAGGCCAGCGGCATCGTTCTTGCTCTTGCCGCTCGCGCGGGATGCGACGTTGCTCAATACACGCCATCGCAAGTAAAGAACACGGTGGCGGGATGGGGTGCAGCCACAAAAGATCAAATTGGCCGCATGGTGCAACAGCGCTTATCACTAGACCACATTCCGCAACCTGCAGACGCCGCAGACGCTGCAGCAATTGCACTGTGTCACTGCTCGCTTGCGCCATTTAACGCTTCTCGTGATGCTGCTCTAAGCCGAGGTGCCCGATGATTGGAAGTCTTCGCGGAGTTGTTCTTGAACGATTCGCGCCGTCAACGGTCTTGGTGGAAGTTGCTGGAGTGGGTTATCTCTGTGCTGTCACAACGCAAACGTTTGCGGAGTTAGAACCAACAGTCAGCACATTTCTGCATATTCATCACCACATTCGTGAAGATGCGCAAACGTTGTATGGCTTTACGTCTCGAGTAGAGCGCGACACGTTCAACATTCTCATTGCAACGCACGGAATCGGCCCTGCAATGGCTATGGCAATTTTGGGAACATATTCGCCAACAGCGCTCATTGGAGTTATCGCGTCTCATGACACTGCGGCACTCACAGTTGTTCCTGGAGTTGGTAAGAAGACGGCGGAACGTCTCATGGTGGAACTGAAATCTCGCCTCAGTATCGATGATTTGCCAGCAACAGCAAACGGTGATTCGGTGCAGTCAGCTGCGGCAGATGTGCGCGAAGCGTTAACCGCGCTTGGTTATGGCGCAGAAGAAATTCGCGACACAATGCGTCAGTTGTCGTCTTCAGAGGGAACTGAAGCAATGTTGCGCGACGCTCTTGCATTGTTAGGGGCTCGCCGTGCGGGATGAGTTTTTAGATCCGTTCACCACCTCAGAACATGAAGTGTCAGATGAAGTCGGTTTGCGTCCACGGCAATTAGATGAATTCGTGGGTCAACGTGAATTGAAAGAACATCTCGACATTGTTCTCGGTGCTGCAAAGCAACGAGGCCAGGCGGCCGACCATATTTTGCTGGCAGGTCCTCCAGGGTTGGGGAAAACAACAATGGCAGGAATTGTGGCTGCAGAGATGGGTGTTGCCTTGCACGTCACTAGCGGTCCAGCTCTCGAGCGTGCGGGCGATTTAGCGGCAATTCTCACCAAGCTTGGTGAAGGTGACGTGTTGTTTATTGATGAAATTCATCGCTTGTCACGCTCCGTTGAAGAAATTTTGTATCCAGCAATGGAAGATTTTCAAATTGACATCGTTGTAGGGAAAGGTCCTGCTGCATCGTCTATTCGGCTCACGCTTCCTCGGTTCACGTTGATCGGAGCCACAACAAGAACCGGAATGATTACCGGTCCACTGCGCGACCGTTTTGGTTTAGTGGCGCGCCTCGATTTTTACGACAACGATGAATTGCATGCCATCGTGTCGCGCGCCGCACGAATTCTCGATGTACCCATCGACGATGGCGCCTCGGCACAAATTGCACGTCGTAGTCGCGGAACACCACGTATCGCTAACCGTCTATTGCGCCGCGTTCGGGACTTTGCCGAGGTGCGTGGAGACGGCACAATCAACTCCGCAACTGCAACGGAAGCGTTGAAAGTGTTCGGCGTCGATGAGTTAGGTCTAGACAAAGTAGACCGCGCAATCTTGCGCAGTTTGTGCGAACAGTTCGAAGGCGGGCCAGTTGGCCTCACCACCCTCGCTATCGCGGTGGGAGAGCAACCAGAAACCGTTGAAGATGTGTATGAGCCATTTCTCATTCAGTTGGGGCTCATTGCTCGCACACCACGTGGACGAATTGCCATGGATGCCGCACGTACGCACCTCGCTAGCCCGTAACCTTTCTGCGTGCATATCTCGGACATTGACTACGACTTGCCCGACGAGCTCATTGCACAAAAACCCATAGAGCCACGCGACTCTGCTCGATTGCTGGTGCATCAAGATCAGCAGATTCAACATCGCGTGGTGTCGGAGTTGCCTGAATTCGTTGGTCCTGGCGACGTCATTGTTGTCAATGACACTCGCGTTCTCCCTGCGCGTCTTGCTTTGCAGCGCA
>CAZRHK010000002.1:0-73282 GCA_964599815.1 uncultured Bifidobacterium sp.
GTGTTTTGTTCCACCATGAGAGGCAAGCGCAATTCCTCACAACGCTCATCGGTTAGCGGTGCGCAGATCACTCCTGTGGAGTAGCGAACAATGAATGCCAGTTTCTCGGCTGTGGCGTATTCTGCCGCCATGATGAAGTCGCCTTCATTCTCACGGTCTTCATCGTCGACCATGACGACAATGTCGCCTCGACCAATTGCCGCAATGACATCTTCAATGGGGTCAAGTAATGATTCGCTCATGGCGCACCAACTTTCTGATGTTGTAGTTCTAAAACGATTTCAAGGTCGTCATCCATGTGCATGGTTGACGTGATGGTGTATTCCTCAAGTGACAATTGCTGGTCACCAACAAACACTCCAGGTGCGGTGTCTGAGCCACTCACAACGGGCGCAATGTGAAACACGTATTGATTAATGAGTCCTTGTCGGTGGAATTCAGTAGCAATTGTTGGTCCACCTTCCACCATTAGTTGAACGACACCTTCTTTTCCGAGAGTGTTTAGTAGAGACTCAACGTCTTCTTTCCAGACAACACACGGATGCACTTTTGCGGAGTCAGGAAGAGGCGTTGAACGGCTCAACACAATTCGTCGTGGGGATGGTCCATCCACGTGGCGAACTGTTAATTCAGGATCATCGTGAAGAACGGTGTTTGCCCCAACAACAATCGCATCACTCTGTGCGCGCAATTCGTGAACACGGTGACGAGCTTTCTCGCCTGTAATCCATCGGGGACCATCTGGAATTGCAGTACGCGCGTCGAGTGTGGTGGCCATCTTCAACACAACAAATGGTCGGCCAGTTTGTCGATGAAACAAGTACGGGCTGAGTTGTTGTTGAATCTCGTCTGCAAGAACTCCTGTGGTCACTGTGAGACCGGCCGACTGCAAACGGCTAATTCCAGTTCCAGCAACTAATGGGTCTGGGTCTGAGATGCCAACAACAACATGCGAAATTCCTGCGTTGATAATTGCTTCAGTGCATGGACCAGTTCGACCGGTGTGGTTGCACGGTTCCAAGGTGGAATACAACGTTGCACCAGTGGTGGTGGCGCCGGCCTCACGAGCAGCAGTGATGGCGACAATTTCTGCGTGAGCTTTGCCGGGAGGCTGAGTGAAACCTTCAAACACGCGACCATCGCTACACACAACAACCGCACCAACCCAAGGGTTTGGACGCGCGTGAAGTCGCGCGTGGTCGGCCATATGCATGGCATGGCGCATGAGCGCCTCGTGGTCTGTCATGTTTTGTCCTTGCTCCCATCCGGACTCTTACCGTCGGCCTCAGAATTTCACTGAGTCGGCCTCACCACCGAAGTGATGAGGTTCGCGGGCTATAACCGCCGGTCGGGACTTTCACCCAAACCCTGCAAGGGGTGTTTTTGCTGAACGGTTGTTCAACACTGACAGGCTATGCCGATGGATACTTGCTCAACAACTCAACAATGTGACGCCAGAGAGTCATCACGGGCATGATGTCCTTGTGGCCTGTCATGCCAAGAATGGGGCTGAATGTTCCAGCACCAAGTCCAATTGCAATTGCTTGGATTGCCGCTTGTCGTGCGATGGATGGGTCAATGCCCTCGATGTCGATGTAGCGCTGGGTGAGCGCATCGAGAATTGGCATCTCCTGAAAGAGGCCGCCAGTGTCGACGCCTTCAAGGTCTAGCCACAACACAAGTCTTGTAGCCGCCGTCACCGTGGGATCGAGGAAGTTAATGGCTGGTGTGCCTGGCGCAGCTTTTTGGACAGTCTCCGCGATTTCCAAGAACTGTTGACGAACAACTGCCAACAACAAACCATTCTTCGATCCGAACCAATTGTGAACGAAACCGTGGTTCACGTCTGCAAGTTCTGCAATGTCGCGAACACCCACTTCGGAATAGGGCTTGGTCTGAATGAGTTCGCGTGCAGCCTCAATGAGTCGGCGCTCGCCCTCGGCTCGGGTGATGGGGGAGCGACGTTTTGGCTTCTCTTGCCCGGCTGGTCTCTTTTTCGGTGCGGTCATGACTTTCCCCATGGCTAGACCTTATTCCTGAATTTTGACTGTTCACATCATTCGGTGGTGAAAGGTCGTTGACTCTTCATCAACAGTCACAGACTAATAAAGTATTGACATGATTTTTGGGTTTCGTCGTCTTCTTTCTTCTGTAGCAGTCCTTCTCGCCGTGGTTACTGGGCCTCTCGCAGTTGGCCAACAGCAAGCTTCGCGCGTTGAAGCCGCACCACCTCCCATGTACGCCTACACCTCGGCGCACTCAGGACATTGGTCGCACAAGATTGACGGTTCCAACAACACGATTGCGGCAAGCCTCGGAGATTTCAGTACCAATACAAACTGGCGTTGCAGTTGGAATACGAACATTGTCAACCGAGCAGGCACAAAGGTGTACCAAGGTCGTTCGTGCGACAACGTGATTACAGAAATAGACGTAGCGAACAATACGTACCGAAATTTGGCCATCAACATGCGTAGCAACGCGATGGCACTCAGTCCTGATGACCGTTACATCTACACGGCAGAGCCGTATTACATCAACAAGTGGGATCTCTCAACAACTCCACCCACCAACGTTGGTGGAGGTAGTCGCGATGACAACAATGCCGGCATTTCTCTTGCCATTCTGCCAAATGGCTCAAAGTTGTATTCACCATCGATTCAATCGGGCAAAAACAAGGTGCAAGTTTTCAGTAGCAGCCTCCAGCTACTTGCAACCATTACCCACGCCTCAATGGTTATCCCGCAATGGGCGCTAGCTAAGCCAGATGGCAGCGAAGTATGGGTTGGGATGGGAACCACATTCATCGTAATTGATACAACAACGGACACCATTTCCCGCACCATGTCCGTTTCGTACGGAACAGGAAGTTTCCCGTCGTTCAATGCCGATGGCACTCGTTTGTGGTTGTCGTCTGGTCCTGGATTGTTGGAGATTGACACGAGTGATGGAACTGTCCTGCGAACAATTGCAGGCTTGGGAAGCGGTTCACACGCGTCAATCAGTCCAGACAACTCTGTTGTATACGTTGCGCTTGGTCAAACAGTGAAATGGGCTAAGACATCAGATGGATCATCAGGAACTTTGACTCTGCCAACTCAGACTCCAAACAACGACACGCCTCGAACAATTGTGTGGGCGCAACCCGTAGAGGCGCCAAGTATCACGTTGAGTTCTAGTTCTGGTGTGGCAAATGTTGACAATGCTGTGAGTTTGTATTCCATAACAAACAGTGGTGGAAACATCACGTCGTATTCCATCTCACCAAGTTCCTTGCCTTCAGGATTGTCTTTCTCTACATCAACTGGCCTCATCACGGGAACACCGACAGTTACACAATCTGCAACGACGTACACCATCACGGCTCAAAACCCTGGTGGTTCGTCTTCGCGCACTTTTTCTCTTACCGTGACAGACCCGCCTGATGCCGTGATGCCTGTTCTCAGCACACCGGTTTCCACCTCTGATGGATTCACCATCTCAATCACGAACTATTCAGCTAGTTACAACTACGCATTGACTGCAACGAACGGTGCAAGTGTGACTCGGTCAGGTGCAGAAATACGCGTGACAGGACTTCAGGCATCGGCTACATCCACAGTGTCTGTTGTTGCATCGCGCAGTGGTTATCGATCTGTCACTGCAACAGTGAATGGTCGCGCATCTGATCCAGTTGTCAGTACGACAACAACAATCGCAACTGGAGTTGTCGCTCCGTCGTCCTCGGGGTCAGGGGGCAATGCTGGAATGAAAACTCCAGCCAACACACTTGTCGCCACATCGTCCACCACGTCAACGACAACGACAACAACAACGATTCCTGCACCCGATGTTCCGTCGGCGGAGCCTGGAGAAGGTGTTGTGATGGTGGATGGCAAGGCAACTAGTGCCACCGTGACGCGCGCGGACAACAAGATTTCTGTTGAAGCTGCGGGAATCAGCGTGACTTTCTCGGGAATATCTTCTGACGGCGACATCATTCCTCTTGATTCCGACGGGAATATGAGAGTTGTCGGAAGTGATTCCGTTGCAGTAGACGGTTTCGGGTTTAAGCCAAACTCAGATGTTGAGGTGTGGATGTTCTCCACACCTCGTCTACTCGCAACCATCGAAACGGACTCGTCTGGTCGAATTGCCGACAACATCGTCCTCCCAGGGGTCCTAGCAGTGGGCGACCATCGATTTGTCTTGAACGGCCAAGCACAATCTGGTGATGATGCCACAGTTGGTCTTGGCTTAATCGTTGGATACGAAGGCGAAGGACTCTCAACTACTGGAAAGCTGCTCATCGCGTTGCCAATCGCATTGGCTGTCCTTGCAGGTCTCATCATTCCAACAGCTATTCGCCGTCGCAAAGATGACGAAGCCGCAACCCCATGAATTGGGGAAATTGTTGAGCCTCACACTTCAATACCGTCAAAATGCTGTCTGTTCGGAGAAGATTCATTCCGAGTCTCAACGTACGAGTAGGGTTGCATTCGTGATTTTTTCGCCTCTCACCTCCGAAATGACTGGTGCACAGAATGGCTAGGCGTTTCGGTTTCGGTAAGAAAGGCGGCTCTGGAGAAGACGGGGCTGGCTGGATCTACGCCGACTTGTTCCTGGCTCTCATGGTTGTGGGCCTTGGCTCGGCAGTTATTACGTCGTCGTCGCCGTCCTCCGGCGCATCTGCAACCACTGCTCCAAAGACATTTCAATTGAGCTGCGCTGAATTTGCTGTTCGAGTGCCTGGCAATGTTCGTGGCGGAGGTGCCCAAGTAGAGCAGGCGGTCGCGAGTGAGATTGCCAAGCGTGGTTGGACACCCGATTCATCAAAGCCAGGTCTCGTCATTGTGATGGGTGGTTTTTCTGGAAGTGAAACTCCGGGCGCTGGTGACGGTCGCGCAAAGTCAATTCTTCCGCAGCTACGCGCATCAACTCCGTTGTTGCAACAGGTTGAAATGAGAACAGCCGGTGCGCGATCTGTTCGCGTGAACGGCGCAGAGACAACTGTCGGCGGGGCCGGGTCGTACTTGATGGTCATGTATTTGTTATTCAGCGGTCCGCCGCTGACTGAAGATTGCACTCGTTAGGAGTTCATATGCCAATGTCCGCACAAGCACATAGCGACGCAGTAGATGCAGTCGACAAATGGCTCACCATTTCCAAGCAAACAAATTCACTTGGTGCTAGCGCTCGCGTATTCGTTGACGATCTTCGCAACAATCGCAACCAGCGTGAGTGGTCTCGCGTCAACGTTGAACAGATTTTGCCGTTCAAGTCTGAAACACCTCGACTGTTGCTAGTGATCCGCGCAGGCGCATTGTTCTTGCCGATTCTGCTTACATGGCTCGCGTTGTCGCAGGTCATTGGACCTTTCTCGTTGTATCTGCAGAACCAGCAAAGCAGTGCCAACTTCTTGTGGTTCTGGCAGACCAACCCTGGTGAAGCATTCGCAGAAGTGTGGTCACTGAGCCACGTGGCCCTCACAGACGCTGCAGTTCTTGCGTTTCTGACTGTGCTTGCCATGCGTATTACATGATGGGAAACCTCACGTGCCGAGCGCACCGAGAATACATATGCCGAAATGCTGTCGGCGTTGGAGTTCTATTTCGTTTCAGCTCGCGATAACTGAGCAAGAACAGCAACTCCTACAAGTACCAATAAAGCACCAACAAATCGTGGTGCAGTGAGTTCCTCGTTTAAGAGTGTTACTCCAATCGCAATTGATACAACTGGCTCAATTGTGCTGAGAACTGCAGACTCACCAGGGCCAATTCGTGATACTCCGGCGAAGAAGAATCCCATTGCAAGAATGGTGGACACCACCGACGCCGCAGCAATTGCTATCCAACCTGTTGTGTCCGCGGGTAGAGATGGTCTTGTTACGACAAAAATGATTGAGTGAGCGGTGGCAGCTCCCACCATCACATAGGCCAACGAGATGAATGCACCGGAATGCTGCACCACTTTGCTACTCACCAAGATGTAGCCGGAATACCAAATAGCAGCGCCGAGCATGAACGCAACACCCATCCACGAGCCAGCCTGAACTTGACCCGCGGTGAGAGCCGTTCCGGCAACTGCAACTGCCAGACACACAGTGGTTGCACGCGACGGTTGATGGCGAAACACCAGCCAACTCGCAAGGACTACGAACACTGGATATGAGTAAAAAATAACTGTTGCGAGGCTGATATCGATTCGGTCGACCCCGAAGAAAAAGAAACTTGCTTGTGGGGCATATCCAATGGCGCCCAACAGAAACAGTTGCCCCTCAATTTTTCGTGGAGGGCGGGGTTCATTTCGCTGCCGAGTGAAGCGGATGATCAACATGAGGGTCGTTGCAATAACAAAACGTCCGAACAACATTCCAAAGGGTTCTGCACCGTGGTCGTATGCAATACGTGCAAACCATGGCAGCAAGCCAAAGGCAGCTCCGCTGATGAGAATGTAGAAAACGCCCACGTATCAAAGGTAGTGGGCGAGTGGACTAACTCTCTGAGTCTTTCAATCGCTCGGCAATTTCTCTATCGCGCTTCATGACGTTGCGAGCAAGAACTGTGCCCACAGTTCCAACACCGAGAATCATGATTCCGAATGTGAGGTATTGCAGTGATCCTCCGCGGTCGCCAGCTTGTTGCGGTTTCTTTCCGCATCCGGGCTTTGGAAGAAAGCCAATGCAATCTGACGGTTCCTTTTCAAGGTCGTACACATATGTTGAATCGGGTGATTGCGGAATTGTTGTGTCGGTGACGTCTGCAGCGTGGGCAGAAGAGAGTCCGAACGGCGCAACAGTGAGAAGAACGGCACATGCTGAAACAGCGAGTCGGGGCATGCCCCTATCGTCACACGCCAACTAGGGTGAAACAAATCATGGGCGAAAATGCATCAAAAAGTCACGAAGTTGTTCTGGTAGTGGACTTTGGTGCGCAATATGCCCAACTCATCGCTCGACGAGTCCGTGAAGCGCAGGTGTACTCCGAGATTGTTTCGCACCGCATTACCGCAGCAGAAGTTGTTGCGAAAGCACCAAGCGCAATCATTTTGTCTGGTGGCCCGAAGAGCGTCCACGTGGATGGAGCCCCAACACTCGATCCTCACATTTATGAACTTGGCATTCCCATTCTTGGAATCTGTTACGGGTGTCAACTAGTAGCTCAGCAATTGGGAGGCACTGTTGCCCGCGGAGGACGAGGCGAGTATGGGCGCGCCACATTGACTCGCAGTGGATCATCGAAAGTGATTGCAGACGATGCGCCTTCAACACACGACGTGTGGATGAGTCACTTCGATTTCGTCAGTGAACTTCCAGAAGGGTTTACAACAACAGCATCAACTCCAGATGCACCACACGCTGTCATTGAGAATGACAACCGAAAAATTTACGGCGTGCAGTATCACCCCGAAGTTGTGCATTCATCGTTTGGTCAAGATCTACTTGTTCGTTTCTTGGTGGATGTAGCCGGATGTTCTCAAGACTGGACCATGGCAAACATCGTCGATGATCAAGTGGCGGCCATCAAAGCGCAAGTCGGTTCAGAGCGAGCAATTTGTGGCTTGTCGGGTGGTGTTGACTCATCGGTTGCCGCTGCACTCGTGCATCGAGCAATTGGAAGTCAACTCACGTGCGTCTACGTAGATACAGGCCTCATGCGTCGCGGTGAAAGCGAGCAAGTTGTTGAGACATTCCGCCGCAGTATGGGTATTGAACTTATCCATGTTGATGCCGGTCAACGATTCTTCGAAAAACTACAAGGCATCACCGAGCCAGAAGCAAAACGAAAAGCAATTGGCGAATTGTTTGTTCGTATTTTTGAAGAACACACTGGTGGAATCACCGACGCAAAATTCTTAGTGCAGGGCACGTTGTATCCAGACATTGTTGAAAGTGGCGGCGCAGACGGAACAGCAGCGGTCATCAAGAGCCATCACAACGTTGGTGGACTACCAGATGACATGGAACTTGAACTTTGTGAGCCACTTCGTGCGTTGTTCAAAGACGAGGTGCGAAAAGTAGGAATGGAACTAGGGCTTGCAGACGACATTGTGTGGCGTCAACCATTCCCTGGTCCTGGTCTTGGTGTGCGCATTATTGGCGAAGTGACGCCAGACAAAGTTGTAACACTTCAACACGCGGATGAAATTGTGCGACACGAAGTCAGAGACGCAGGTCTAGAACGAGAGATCTGGCAAGCATTTGCGGTTCTCGCCGACATTCGAAGTGTGGGAGTAATGGGTGACGAGCGCACCTATGGCCGACCCATCATCATTCGCGCCGTCACCAGTGATGATGCAATGACTGCAGATTGGGCGCGTCTTCCATATGACTTATTGGAAAAGATGTCGAATCGAATCATTAATGAAGTACCTGGCATTAATCGCGTGGTGTATGACGTCACATCGAAACCGCCGGGCACGATTGAATGGGAATAGCAAATAGTTTTTTCCCTTGTGTCACAAGGGCTTCAGCGTTTCTGAAGTAGAACGGTCGTTCTGCGCAACTACGGTGAGAGGGTCATGAACGCGACCCGCTACCCCCGGGGATCTCACAGATCCGTTCTCGCCACGCTTCTTTCGTTGGCACTTGTGGTGTCGTTCGTTGTCTTTCCCACACGCGCATCAGCCGACTCCATTGACGAGAAGAGGCGCCAAGCCGAGGCCATTGCCGACCAACTTGAGAATCTTGTTGACCAAATGAACTCGCTTGGCGAGGACTATTCCGAATCGCTCGTTGAACAAGCAGATCTTGCTGTGGAAATTGAACAGGCGCAAGCAGACGTTGCCGCAGCAGAGGCGCAGTTGGCTCAAATGCGCGGGACCTTGTACATGTCTGCGGTAACGCAATTTATGCATGGCGGTCGAAACTCAACACTTACCAATCTGTTTGCATCCGCTGGCGGGGTACAAGATGCGCTGCAACGTGAACAGCTCACATCAATCGCAATGAACCAGGGTGCACTCACCACCGACTCTTTAGATGCAACTGCAACAGAGTTAGTGAAGAAGAAATCCGTGTTGGAGAAGAAACGTCAGCGTGCTGAAAGTGTGGCTGAATACGTTTTGAAGCGAAAGAACGCAGCGGAAGAATTATCGGCCAAGTACCAACAACTGCAGTCATCAGTACAAGGCGACTTGGCAGATCTGTTGCGCGAAGAACGCGCTCGACGCGAGCGCCAAGCATTGGAAGATGCGCGTCGCGAAGAGGCTGGGTTCAAGAGCAAGTACTCATCGCTACAGAAGAAGTACGGCAACATTCCATCTGTATCCGCACGTGCTCAAACCGCTGTTCGCGCTGCATTGTCCCAGCTTGGTGTTCCTTATCGATATGGCATGAGCGCACCTGGTCGCGCGTTCGACTGTTCTGGACTCACCACGTATGCGTGGGGCAAAGCAGGAGTCGGTTTGCCGCGTAACTCTCGTCGTCAATACAACGCATTGCCAAAGATTCCTAAGCAATTTGCACAACCAGGAGACCTCATCTTCACTGGATCTCCCATCCATCACGTTGGTATTTATCTCGGAAACGGAACCATGGTGCATGCACCGCAAACTGGTGATGTGGTGAAGATTGGTCCTATTCGTTGGTGGAAGGTCGTTGGCGTCGTACGTCCGCGATAAAACCAACTACGGTCATTCCCCATGCAGGGGATAGACGAACCACGCGTAGAGACATGGCTCAATAGCAACATCAACGGTGCTGAGGGGCCATATACGTATTCGCTGATTGCTGGAGGTCGAAGCAACCTCACCTTCCGCGTCACTGACGCAAACGGAAAGCAGATGGTGTTACGTCGACCACCAATGGGTCACGTATTAGCAACAGCACACGACATGGCGCGAGAACATCGATTGATGACTGCAGTGGGAACAACAAATGTTCCAGTTCCACAAACCCTTGGCTTGTGTACAGATGAAGAAGTAAATGGTGCACCGTTCTACGTCATGGATTACGTGCCAGGAGTTGTTTTGGATAGTCCTGAAAAGGGCCACTTGCTGCCGGAGAATCTTCGCACTTCTGCGTCCGAGCATCTTGTTGATGTACTTGCAGATTTGCACGCCGTTGATGTTGATGAAGTGGGCCTTGGGAATTTGGCCAAGCGTGAGGGCTATGTAGAACGGCAAGTAAAGAGATGGTCCACACAGTGGGACAATTCAAAAACACGCGAACTTCCAGCAATTGAAGAAGTAGCGCGCCTCTTGGCGCAAGGCATTCCTCAACAACAAGGTGTTGCTATTGCGCACGGTGATTATCGCTTCGGCAATTGTTTGACGAATGTAGAAACAGGGAAGATTGCCGCAGTGCTCGATTGGGAGTTGTGCACACTTGGTGACCCACTTGCAGACCTTGGATATATCGGCATCTATTGGACTGATCCAGGTATGCCATCGTTGCGTGTCAATGATCCGTCTGGCCTGCCAGGTTTCTGCACGTTTGATCATCTTGTAGAGAGATACGCAACACGTACTGGCCGCGACGTTTCAAACATTTCGTACTACAAAGCTTTTGCAAGTTTCCGCTTAGCCGTTATCGCCGAAGGCGTTTATGCGCGTTATCTGCATGGTGCCATGGGTGATCAGGAAATAGATCTTGAACCAATGAAGTTAAGTGTTGACAATTTGGCGGAGTCTGCTCTTCGCTCCTTGAAAGGACAATGACAATGGCACTTGAAGACTGGAGCAAAGGCTCGTTTACCGCGGCAACGCTTACTCGCGACACGTATCGCAAGGGAAGTGGACCTGTGGTGATTGTTGTTCATGAAATCCCAGGCATCACGCCAGCTGTTGAACGCTTTGCCAACGATGTTGTGAATGCAGGCTTCACGGTGGTCATGCCAGACCTTGTTGGAACACCAGGGAAAAAAGTGTCTGGCGGCTACACCATCTCGTCCATGTTGAAAGTGTGTATCTCACGTGAGTTCACAAACATGGCATTGAACAAAACATCACCAATCATCTCGTGGTTGCGCGCACTATCACGGTCATTGCATCAAGAAGTGGGTGGCAAAGGTGTTGGAGCAGTAGGTATGTGTTTCTCGGGCGGATTCGCTCTTGGAATGATGGTGGACGACATCATGGTTGCACCGGTGTTGTCGCAACCGTCTATGCCGTTTGCAATAGGGAAGTCCCGTGCAGCAGACCTCAATCTCTCACCAGACGATGCTGCTGTGATTGCAGAGCGAGCAGCACAAGGGTGTCAAGTGCTTGGATTGCGATTCGATAAAGACAAACTTGTAGGCGATCGCTTCGCGTCGTTGCGATCGTTACTTGGCGATGCTTTTATCGCAGTGGAAATTCCGTCTCGTTCTCCCAAAGACCACAGTGTTCTCACTGAACAGCGTGACGAAGACAGCGTGCAACGAGTACTGCAGTTCTTTAGCGAGAAACTGAAGTAACTAACGCGGTCCGCCATCAATTGGCAGAAGAGTTCCCGTTGTGTAGCTACTAGCGTCGCTTGCTAGGTACAACGCTGCGCCAACAATTTCATGTGGTTCGCCACCGCGCTGCAACATGTATGCGGTCTTTGCGCGTGCTGCAAATTGTTCCATGTCCCACGCTTTTGAAATGTCGGTGAAAAACGGACCCGGCACCAGACAATTCACACGCACATGTGGCGCAAACGTACGCGCTAATCCCATGGTGAGATTGTTAATGCCTGCTTTGGCCGCACCGTAGATGACTTCGTTTGGAGACGGACGAGTGCTTGCAATGGATGACACGTTGATAATGGATCCACCGCGAATAGTGCCGTTTGTCTGTGGTGTTGTCATGTGGGTTCCAATGAGTGCAGACAATCGGAATGGTCCCTTTAGGTTCACGCCAAGAACTTTGTCGTAGAGATCTTCTGATACATCAACGAGCGATGAATACAACGGAGACATTCCTGCATTGTTCACAAGAATGTCAATTGTTCCGAATTCTGCAATGGACGATTCTGCAAGTCGAGTTGCATCATCCCACGACGCGGCGTGATAACCAACTGCAAGGGAACGGCGACCCAGTGCACGCACCTCATTAGCAACAACTTCACAATTCTCAATTTTGCGACTTGCAACAATCACGTTGGCTCCGTGCTCCGCAAACGCAAGTGCCATTTCGCGACCCAGGCCACGGCTGCCGCCGGTGATGAGAGCCGTTTTCCCATCAAGCGAAAAAAGATTGTTGGTGCTCATGTTGATTCCTTTGCGATGTATTCAGGATGGGAAAAGGTGCTGAGAGTTTTTGTGATGGAGGCGGTGCCGGACGAGAGAAGATGTCTGGCCAGCAAACCTTTTGCTGCTTTGGCGTTGTGGCCACCAACCACCGCGCCTTTCTTTGACACCAAGTCAATACGAATCGCCGTGGGTAGTAGTTCCCAATTGAATGCGGCTTTATGTTCGTTGGGCAACAAATCAAGGACGGGAGTTTTTCGAATCTGGGAGACGAAGGCATCGGTGAGGTCATCTCTCCACCACGTCGACATCAGCCCGAATGGCGACAGCCGAGCGCCCATCTTCAATCGATAATCGGGGAGTGGGTCATCGGCACGAACAAGCCCTGCAACGCCAGAGGGGACAAAGATCCGCTTCACTGCTGCTGTTCGAGACGCCGTAGGAAACGAAGCGAGGTCCAGGTGGTCCCACACCACGCCGGTGTATCGCTGCCAGGCGGGGAGAGTGGGAGACCCGATGAGAGCACGGTTTTGCGCCTGTGCATGTAAGAGGTGAGCCCCTTTCACTCCCAATAGCTTCTGGTCTCCGCCCTTGGTGGCAAGAAGTTGGTGAGCAACCATGGCCCGATAGTCCGCGAGTGCATCACCGAATACACCCGATTCTCCAGACCAGGGCTTTCGAGCATTTCCGCCAGTGGCTTTCCCTTCAGACGGGGGCAGAAGAATCACGAAAGGTGTTGCTCCCATAGTGTTGTTCCCCCTTCTTTCCACCTACGCTATGCACATGCGAGTACACGTTGATTCATCCAAGTGCCAAGGTCATAACCGTTGCTATGCGTTAGCTCCGGAACTGTTCGATGTGGACGATCTTGGAAACGCATTCGAATTGAACGACGGCGTTGTTCCAGCAGCGCTTGAAGACAAGGCACGTTTGGCTGTTGCCAACTGCCCAGAATTTGCAATCACAATCGAAGACTGACAAAGGAGCCCCCCAATGACAGACACCGTGTATGGCCCAGTAACAGATTGGGCTACAGACTTTGACCATGGCGCACCTGAATACAACGCCAACATTCATCAAATTTGGGACGACCTGAAAGCTGCTGGATGCCCCATTGCTCACACAGAGCGTTACGGCGGGGTGTGGTTGCCACTTACTCACGATTTGGTGAAAGAGATTGCGTACGACCCATCTCGTTTCTCAAGTCTCACTCCAGTGGTGCAGCAGCTAAAGCCAAGTCAAGTTCGTGAGATGGACCCAGACGCATTGGGTGCACCAATTGGGCCTGTACCTCCAATTTCGTCAGACCCTCCGTTCCATGCCGATGCACGTCGCATTCTCTTGCCAGCATTTTCGCCCAAGCAAATTGATCCGTGGCGCGAAGAAGTTGAACAGATTTGCAACAAACTCATCGACGACATGGGCGATGCAGACATGATTGACGCCGCCGTGCAATACACGCAGCACATTCCAGTTCTTGTCGTTGCTCAAATGCTTGGCTTGCCACTTTCAGACGCAGACCGTTTTCGCGCATGGGTAGACATGGTCCTTGGCGGTATTGGTGCAGAGCGCAATGAAGAGCGACTCGCACAGTTCGAAGCAATGGATGCATATCTCACCAAGCACATCGAAGATCACATTGAGAATCCCCGGGACGACTTAACGACCTACCTCATCAACTCCGAAATTTTCGGTCAGAAGTTGTCGCCACGTCACGTCTTCGGAACAATTTTGTTGTTGATCATCGCAGGAATCGACACAACTTGGAGCGGTATCGGCTCTTCGCTGTGGCACCTCGCATCAAATCCAGTTGACCGCCGTCGCCTTGTTGAGAATCCAGAAAAGATTCCAACTGCAGTCGAGGAATTCCTCCGTGCATACGCACCTGTCACCATGGCTCGCATGGTCACCGAAGACATGGAATTCCACGGTGTGCACATGAAGAAAGAAGATCGTGTTCTTCTTCCTTTCCCAGCTGCAAACCGCGACGAGAAGCAGTTCGCTAATCCAGCAGTTGTTGATATCGAGCGTGAAGAAAACCGTCACGCAGCATTCGGTCTCGGAATCCACCGTTGCATTGGTTCAAACCTTGCTCGTTTGGAAATGAATGTTGCTATCGAGGTGTTCCTCAAGCGTTTCCCAGACTTCGAACTCGATCAGTCCGAACAAGTCACATGGAGTACTGGTCAGGTTCGCGGTCCTCGCAACTTGCCATTCCGCATCAACGTTCGCGCTTAAGAACGCACATACCAGCCGCGACACAGCCCAGCCGTACAATGGCTGGGTCATGTCGCAGTCTC
Source organism: uncultured Bifidobacterium sp. (assembly GCA_964599815.1). GTDB lineage: Bacteria > Actinomycetota > Acidimicrobiia > Acidimicrobiales > Ilumatobacteraceae > UBA2093. Next base: position 14,432 of record CAZRHK010000002.1, read on the forward strand.
AACTCAACGGTTCTGGTGATTCAGTACCTCTAAATCCCGAACAGCAAGACGCTGTGTATCACCCCGGCGGTCCGTTGTTGGTGGTGGCTGGCGCTGGTTCTGGAAAAACTCGCGTTCTCACGCAACGCATTGCATGGCTCATCTCTCAAGGCGTTCACCCGCAGAGCATTTTGGCCATCACGTTTACCAACAAAGCGGCTGAAGAAATGCGTCATCGCGTGGCAGACCTTGTTGGTGGAGTGTCGCGTGCAATGTGGGTTACTACGTTTCACAAAGCGTGTGTTCGCATCTTGCGTCAACATGCCGAAGCACTTGATTATCCAAAACAATTCACTATTTACGACTCGCAAGATTCGAAGCGGCTTGTTGGTTATGTCATTCGAGACATGGGTCTCGACCCCAAGAAGTTTCCCGCTAATACCGCTCAAGCGCGTATCAGTTTGTGGAAAAACGAATTGGTGTCGCCATCAACAGCGTTCGATACGGCCGAGCACATTTCCGCACGACGCAATGCAGAGATTTATCGTGAGTACCAAGCGCGGTTGGTCCGTGCCGGCGCTATGGACTTCGACGATCTCTTGGTGAACGTTGTTCGACTATTTGAAAAGCATCCAGATGTCTTGCGCTATTACCAAGAGCGCTTTAAGCACATTCTCATTGACGAATTTCAAGACACCAACCAAGCGCAGAACCGAATTGTTCTCATGCTTGGTGAAATGCACAAGAACGTATGCGTTGTTGGCGATAGCGACCAGAGCATTTATAAGTTTCGTGGTGCCGACATGCGAAACATTGAAGACTTTGAGAATGCATTCGGCGAAGCAACAGTGGTGGTGTTGTCGCAGAACTATCGCAGCACACAAACAATCCTCACGGCAGCAAACTCTGTCATCTCGCAAAACGTTGGTCGCCGTCCAAAAGATTTGTGGACTTCGGCCGGCGATGGTGAACAGATCGTTCGCTACTACGCAGAAGATGAATACGACGAAGCATCGTGGGTATCAACAACTGCACGCGACTTGCACAACAACGAAGGACGCGCATGGGGCGACATTGCAGTCATGTATCGCACCAATGCTCAAAGTCGTTCTATTGAAGAAGCATTCATGCGCGCGGGTACGCCTTACAAAGTTGTGGGCGGCACAAAGTTTTACGACCGTCGTGAGGTGAAGGACGCAATTGCGTATTTGAAAGCTGGTGCTAACCCACTCGACGAAATCAGCATTAAGCGTGTTCTTAATGTTCCCAAGCGCGGAATTGGGGATACCAGCATTGGCAAAGTTGACTCGTTTGCAGCTACGCACGGCGTGTCATTCATAGATGCCATGCGTCGCGCATCGGAAGCAGGCGTTAGTGGATCCGCTGCAAAAGGCATTACATCGTTTGTTGCTCTCATCGACGAAATGCACGCGTCTCTTGCAGATGGGCCATCGGCATTGCTGGAACTGGCCATGAACAACAGTGGCTATCTCACTGAGTTGGAAGAAGAAGACTCCGTTGAAGCGGCAGGTCGTTTAGAAAACATTTCAGAGCTCATCGGTTCTGCTGCTGAATACACTCAGGTCGACGAATTCCTTGAACAAGTTGCACTAGTTGCAGATACTGACGACCTAGATGGTGAAAACCACATTGTGCTCATGACATTGCACTCGGCAAAAGGATTGGAATACCCCGTGGTGTTCTTGGTGGGTTGCGAAGAAGGAATCTTCCCGCACAACCGTGCCTTAACGGAACCGGCAGAGCTGGAAGAAGAACGTCGACTTGCCTATGTAGGTCTCACTCGTGCACGCGAACGTCTTTTTGTGTCACACGCATGGCATCGCATGCTGTTTGGTCAGTCTCAATACAACCCGCCGTCGCGATTCCTTGCGGAAATCCCTGTTGAACTCTTCGACCGACAAGGCAATGTTGATTCAGGCGCAGATCACGGCCGCAGTTTTGGTCGCACACCCGGCGACTGGCACGATGCAGATCTGCCGTCGTATCGACGCAAGAACGACGACGAACCAGAAGGCCGCACGTTTGGGGCGCGCCGTCAAGAGCGCGCCGTCCGTGCGCCTGCTCAGCCCAGAAACACCGAGCATCTTGCTGGCTTGAAAGCCGGTGACGACGTTGAGCATGCAGTGTTCGGCGAAGGTGTCGTTATTGAGATCAAGGGCACTGGCGACAAGGCTGAAGTCACAGTTCGTTTCCGTGACAGAGGCACCAAACACCTTGCACTGGCATGGGCGCCATTAAAGAAATTGTCCTGAAATACTTTCTGCGCCTTGCGGAGTAGTTAAATGGAAGCCATGAAGGCAGCCATTCTGATTGAAAGTCTCACCGGCAATACATGGAAGGCTGGCGAACTCATCGCCGCAAACCTGCAACAAGAGGGCTGGTCTATCACTGGTTTCTCAGCAGTGAAGACTCCCGATCACGCTTCAATTCAAGAAGCAGACACCGTCATCGTTGGCACGTGGGTACACGGGTTGTTTGTTGTTGGTCAGGCACCATGGGCAATTGACAGACTGCGTGCGTTGCCTGCAATGTCTGGGAAGAAAGCAGTTGCATTCTGCACATTTGCGCTGAATCCAGGCAAGTCACTCGATGTCATGACAAACACATTGTTGTCTCGTGGTGCAGAAGTTGTTGGCGGTCTTGCACTGCATCGCGGCAAACTTGCTGCACACTCAGAAGAGTTTGCAATTCGTCTCGTCGACTCTGTGTCAGCGAAATAATCTCCGCGTAAATCGCGGCGGGCCCTACGGCAATGTTGGGGTGGTGACGCCGCGCAAATCCACGTACAACGTTTTTCTGTTCTCCACAATGGGGCGCACGGATTGCGGCAATGTGAGATCGTCAACGGTGAGAGTGCGACCGTCGCAGTCTGTGAATTCACGAGACCCTTCTTCGTGAGTCACTAAGCAAGTGGAATCTCGGTCGGCGGGGTAGCCGTAGTACACGCGCCAGCCAACTGCTGGGTCATCTCCGGTGTGGTCGAGAACAATGGATCGAACGCCATCGGGGCTCTTGAGGTCGGGGAACAGCAGAGGTCCGCCTTCGGCGACGGCCTTGGCCATGGCCTCCACTTTGCCCACCTCGAATACCTTGTTGGCAATGGCATCGCCAGAGTCGGCGCGGTCTGTGATGGTGTCGGCGACGAACCACAGGCCTGCAAAAAAGGCAACGAAGAACACAATTCCGCCCAAAACAGGCACAACAGCCCGAGCCAAGGGGGAGCGTAAGCGGGGTGTTTCCATGCCCCCATTGTGGCGGGTTGGTAAGGCAGTACCTATTCGGCGTAGGGTTTCTTTCCTGTGAAGCGCCCCTACCGAGTTGTTGTTGCCAAGCCTGGCCTAGATGGTCATGACCGTGGAGCCAAGACCATTACCCGTGCTCTGCGAGATCACGGCTTTGAGGTCATCTACACCGGTCTGCATCAAACCCCAGAACAAATTGCTGAAACTGCACTGCAAGAAGATGCAGACGCAGTTGGTTTGTCACTTCTCTCTGGTGCGCACAACACATTGTTTCCTCGAGTGATGGAAGAACTGCGCAATCGAGACATGGCCGACATCTTGGTGTTCGGCGGTGGTGTAATTCCCGATGCTGATGCACGCGTGTTGCGCGAACAAGGCGTGGGAAACATCTTTGGGCCTGGCTCATCACTCAAAGCCATTAGTCAGTGGCTTGAAGAAGAACTCGACAACCGCGAATAGAAATACACGGAGTAATTCATGGACCTCTTTGAGTATCAAGGCAAGCAGTACTTTGCGCGCTACGACATCCCCGTTTCAAAAGGCGATGTTGCGCACACTGTTGATGAAGCAGTGAAGGCAGCAGATGCAGCTGGTTATCCAGTTGTTGTGAAGGCACAAGTGCAAGTTGGTGGTCGCGGTAAGGCTGGCGGCATCAAGTTGGCAAATAACGCCGACGAAGTGCGCACTCACGCCGGAAACATTCTTGGCATGGACATCAAGGGCCACCTTGTGAAGCGCGTATGGGTGGAAAACGCCAGCGACATTGCCGAGGAGTACTACGCATCGTTCACACTCGATCGCGGCGCAAAGAAGCACTTGCTCATGTTGAGCAAAGAAGGCGGCGTGGAGATTGAAGAAGTTGCTGCAAAGAATCCATCAGCAATTCTCATGCTGCACATCGACCCAGTCGTTGGCCTTTCTGCAGATGCAGCCAAGAAAGCTGCTGTTGACGCAAAGATTCCAGAGAAGGCACAACAAGGTGTTGCAGACATTCTTGTAAAGCTCTACCGCTGCTTCACTGAAGGTGACTGCGACCTTGCAGAAATCAACCCGTTAATTCTGAAGCCAACAGGCGAAGTACATGCGCTGGACGCAAAAGTCAGCCTCGATGCAAACGCAGATTTCCGTCACCCAGAGTGGGAAGAGTTCAAGGCAACAGAAGAACTCGATGCCCGCGAAAAGCTTGCACGCGAAAAGGGACTGCAATACATCGGACTTGATGGCACGGTGGGAATCATCGCAAACGGCGCTGGTCTTGCAATGAGCACCCTCGACGTGGTGAATCAAGTGGGCGGCACTGCAGCAAACTTCCTAGACATCGGTGGCGGCGCAAATGCAGACCTAATGGCCGGCGCACTCGAGGTCATCAACTCTGACCAGAACGTGAAGAGCATCTTCATCAACATCTTTGGTGGAATCACTCGTGGCGAAGAAGTTGCCAAGGGAATCGTGGAAGCACTTGGTCGCGTAGAACTTCGCGCACCAATCGTTATTCGTCTCGATGGCACTAACGCCGAAGAGGGACGTTCAATTTTGGCTAACGCCGGAATTCCCGAATCAAAACTCACCAGCAAGCCAACAATGCTCGAGGCCGCAAAGGCCGCAGTGGCACTCTCGAAGTAAGGACCACCAACATGGCAATTTTCGTAAACCAAGACACCAAAGTCATCGTGCAAGGTCTCACCGGAGGCCAAGGCAAGTACCACGGACTTCGTAACAAGGCCTATGGAACACAAGTTGTTGCTGGTGTAACACCTGGCAAGGGTGGCACCGATGTTGAAGGCATCCCCGTGTACAACAGCGTTGCTGAAGCGGTGGCCGCAACTGGTGCAACCGCGTCATTCGTTACCGTCCCGCCCAAGGCAGCATCTGCAGCAATTCTTGAAGCCGCAGCAGCAGGTATCACTTTCATTGTGTGCATTACCGAAGGTATTCCTGCACAAGATGAAGCACGTACGTACAACACGTTGGTGCGCGACTATCCAAACGTTCGTTTGCTTGGTCCAAACTGCCCAGGAATCATTAGCCCAGGAAAGTGCAACATCGGCATTACCGCTGGCGAGATCGCAGAACTTCCATCGGCAACCGGACCAAACGTTGGCATCGTGTCGCGTTCAGGAACATTGACATACCAAGCGCTGTACGAATTGAAGCAACGTGGTATTGGCGTATCAACATGTGTTGGCATTGGTGGAGACCCAGTTCCTGGAACATCATTCATTGATTGCTTGCGCGAGTTCCAAAACGATCCTGAGACACACGCCATCATCATGATTGGTGAAATTGGTGGATCTGCTGAAGAAGAAGCAGCCGAGTTCATCAAGGCCAACGTCACAAAGCCAATGTCTGCATACATCGCTGGTGTTACTGCACCTGCCGGAAAGAAGATGGGCCACGCTGGCGCCATTGTTTCGGGCGGTAAGGGAACAGCACAAGGAAAGATGGATGCACTTCGCGATGCTGGTGTGAAAGTGGGACAAAACCCCACCGAAGCTGGCGAGTTGATGGCTGAAATCGTCGCCGGGCTGCGCTGAGTGCCACGCGCACTTCTTTCCGTTTACGACAAAACCGGCATTGCTGAGTTTGCCTCGGCGCTTCATGCGTTGGGATGGACACTGCTGTCAAGCGGTGGCACTGCTGCGCACATCTCGGCTGCTGGCGTACCTGTCACCGATGTTGCAGAGGTAACTGGAACTCCACCAATTCTTGATCACCGCGTGGTGACGTTGCATCCCAATGTGCACGGTGGCATTTTGGCCGACAGAGACAATCCACAACACATGGATGAGTTGCAACAATACGGAATCGACGAAATCGACCTGGTTGTTGTGAATTTGTATCCATTTGGTTCGAAGCCTGGCATTGATCTCATTGATGTCGGTGGGCCAGCAATGGTGCGCGCGGCAGCAAAGAACTTTGCTCACGTCGGTGTTGTTGTTGATACCGCCGATTATGCAGATGTGCTGGAGATGATTGAAGGTGGCTACTTCGGTATTTCTGCACGACGCGTTCTTGCACAGAAAGCGTTTCGCATCACTAGCGCCTACGACGCGGCAATTGCATCATGGCTGGCAGACGAAAACCCAGATCGAGCAAGCGCGTTAGTGCCACCAATTCTCACAATGGTCGCTGAACGCGCCGAAATTCTTCGTTACGGCGAGAATCCACATCAAGTCGGTGCGCGATATCGCTTGCCTGGTGTTGAAAGTTGGTGGGATTCTGCCGTGCAACTCAATGGCAAAGAAATGTCGTATTTGAATGTGCTGGATACAGAAGCCGCATGGCAATTAGTGAGCACATTCGATCGACCAGCAGCCGTTGTGGTGAAGCACGCCAATCCGTGTGGCGTTGCATTAGACAGCACTATTCATGGTGCATACACGAAGGCACATGCGGCAGACCCAATTAGTGCGTTTGGTGGAATTGTTGCTGTCAACGGTGAAGTGAATGAAGCAACAGCGCAAGAGATTTCTCAGGTGTTCACGGAAGTTGTCATTGCGCCATCGTTTAGCGCAGAAGCATTAGAGATTTTGTGTGAGAAGGAAAATTTGCGACTTATTGAAGCCGTCGCTCCGTATCACTCCATGGCCATCGACGTTCGTTCCATCGATGGCGGGCTTCTCGTGCAACAAGTTGATGAAGCAGATGAACCACTTGATGATTTCACTGTGGTGACAGACAGAGCTCCGTCCGATGTTGAATGGCAAGACTTGCTTCTTGCTTGGCAAACAGTGGCGGCAACGTGGAGCAATGCCATCGTCTTGGCCAACAATGAAATTGTGGTGGGTGTTGGTGGCGGTCAGCCGAATCGAGTTGATGCTGCGCGAATCGCCATCACTCGTGCGGGAGATTCTGCCCGTGGGGCCGTTGCCGCAAGCGATGCTTTCTTTCCGTTCGGCGATACGGTCGAAGAGTTGGCCGCTGCAGGCGTCACTGCCATTATCCAACCCGGTGGCAGTGTGCGGGATTCTGCATCCATCTCGGCGGCCAACACCCATGGCATTGCCATGGTGTTCACCGGAACCCGCCACTTCCGCCACTAACGAAGTCGTAGACTGCATAAATGGCGAAAATTGGAGACCTCCTCGCTGCAGGACGCACGTTCTCATTTGAGTTCTCGCCTCCCAAATCTGCCGCAGGTTCTATGTCGCTGGGCCGCACCATTGCCGAACTAGAGCCACTGGCGCCGTCGTTTGTGTCAGTTACTTATGGCGCGGGTGGTTCCACTCGCGAGCACACCCGCGACACGGTGCTGTGGGTGAAAAAGGAAACCAACGTCCCGCCCATGCCGCACCTCACGTGTGTTGGCCACACGCGTCAAGAGATCACAGACATCATGTCCACCTACGTTGAGGCAGGAATTGAAAATGTTCTCGCTCTCGCTGGTGACCCACCAAAGAACGCAGAAGATGCGGCACCAAGTGACTTCACGTACGCATTAGAACTTGTTGAACATCTTCGAGACATTTGCGATGTAGGTATTGGTGTTGCGGCGCACCCTGAAGGGCATCCGCGTTCGCCAGATTTGGCAACCGACCGGCGTCATTTGGCCGACAAGTTGCGTGTTACCGACTTTGCAACCACCCAGTTCTTTTTCGACATTGATCACTACTTGTCTCTGGTTAACGACCTTGCAGATCTTGGTGTTAACAAACCAGTGGTGCCCGGCATCATGCCCGTCACCAACATTGCGCAAGTAGAACGCATGGCCGAATTGTCTGGCGCTGCGTTTCCGTTGTGGCTGCGCGAGAAATTGGAAGCAGGTCGTACGCCAGAAGAGGTTCGACAAATTGGTGTCGATGCAGCAACTCAACTTTGTGCCAAGTTGTTGGAAGCCGGGGCTCCTGGCTTGCACTTCTATACGTTGAACAAGTCAACGGCCACGTTGGAGATCTACGCCCAATTGGGCCTTCCCGTTGCCTAAGTCGCATTTCTCATGAGCCAGTTAGATCCACATAACGCCAATTCGGGAACGCCTGCGTGGGGAACACGTCGCGGTCCAGTTGTTCCGTATGTTCCAGGCTTAGACGGACTCCGAGCTCTCGCTGTGCTTGCAGTCATTGTGTACCACGCCAATCGGGAATGGCTGGGCGGCGGATTCTTAGGCGTTGAAGTCTTTTTTGTTATCTCGGGTTATCTCATCACACTGTTGTTGATTGCTGAACGTGAACGAATGGGCACGGTGTCGCTAAAGCAATTCTGGATTCGTCGCGCGCGCCGACTGTTGCCAGCGTTGTTCACGTTGCTCATCGGAACCATTACGTACTGCGCCATTTTTGATTCAGATCGCCTTGGAAAACTGCGTGGCGACGTTATCGCCGGCGTTGCGTATGTCTCTAACTGGTTCCAAGTGTGGACTGGTTCTTCGTACACCACGGCGTCAGAGTTTGCACCACTTCGACATCTGTGGTCGTTAGCAGTAGAAGAACAGTTCTACATCGTGTGGCCAGTGGTCATGTTTGTGCTGTTGCGCAGACTTGGCAACAAGACACTTCCACTCATTGGAATGTTGTTCACAGCGCTAGCTGGCCTTGTTGCGTTGTATACAGCTGCGGTGTTCCGTGCAGGCCCAATTGGAACATTTGAAAAAACTCCAGATCAATACATGGAATTGTTTGGTCGCACAGTGTTGCGAACTGACTATCTCTATTTGGGAACCGTCACGCGCGCATCGGGTTTGTTGTTAGGTGCAGCATTGGCAACATTGTGGCGCCCGTGGGCTATTCGCCGCGGACGCGCTGGTTCAAACGCAAATGGTCTCGACGTTCTGGGTGTTCTCAGCATTGCGTCGCTCGCGTGGATGTGCTGGAAATTCCGTGAAGTTGTTCTCGTGGAGAATGTTGGTACGCAGGGATACGAACTGTTGTACAAAGGCGGATTGTTCTTAGTTGGGCTCGCCACGGTGTTCGCCATTGCCACCGTGACTCATCCTCGATCACGTCTGGGCAAATATGTCATTGGCACACCAGTTCTGGTGTGGTTTGGCAAACGTTCCTATGGCTTGTACTTGTATCACTGGGTGATTTTCCAGGCCTACAGAAAGAGCGCTGGTGTTCTTCTCACGGTGGAAGAGTTCATCGCGTTGATGGCTATCACGTTGGTGGTTACCGAGGCGTCGTATCAATTTATTGAAACGCCAATTCGCAACGGAAAAGCTCGTGAAGCGTGGACGGCGTGGAGAACTCGTTCTACTGGCATGTGGGGCCCGTTGCCCATTGTTGCTGCAACGATGGCAATTGTTCCGCTGTTCTCCATTGTCAGCATGGCTGGTGCGCGTGTCATTGAAGACGACGTTGCATCAAACCTTGATGACAACGAGGATTCCGTGGTCACCATTCCATCAACGTCTGTCCCGGTGAACACAACTGCTCCTGTTGTAACAACAACTGTTCCAGCAGAAGTCATTGATGTTCTTGCAGTCGGTGATTCCGTCATGTTGGGTTCGGCGCGGAAGTTAACTGCACAGGGGCTTGTCGTGAATGCCGAAAAGAATCGACAAGTTCTCGAGGCACTGCAAGTGTTCAACTATTACAAGTCCATAAATCAACTTGGCGAAAACGTTGTTATTCATCTCGGAACAAACGGCACCACCAACGAGGCAACATTCGACCGTGTCATGGGCCCGCTTGCAGATGTCGATCGCGTCATTGTGTTGACTGTCAGAGTCCCCGGCCGGGAGTACCAAAACATCAACAACAAGATCATCAATGCATTGCCATTGAAGTATCCAAACGTCACGGTTCTCGACTGGCTGGACTACTCAAAATCTCAGAAAGAGTGGTTCGCCTCAGACGGCATTCATCCGAATGCAGTGGGTCAAGACAACTACGTTGCTTTCATCATGAAGGCCCTCGGGCGCTAATTTCAGCCCAATTTCACTAGTCAGTATTGGGAGTCAGGGCATCGGTGTGCCTACGCTTGGGGCATGACAACTCCCGTACGTGTTTCGGTCACCGGCGCCGCCGGCCAGATCGGCTACAGCCTCCTTTTCCGTATTGCTTCTGGTGCCGTCTTTGGCCCGAACACCCCAGTGATCTTGCAGTTGCTGGAAATCACACCAGCGCTCGGTGCGCTTGAAGGTGTTCGCATGGAACTTGACGACTGCGCATTCCCACTTCTTGCTGGCGTGGTGTGTACAGATAATGCCGAAACAGCATTCGGCGATGCAGACGCAGCATTCCTCGTTGGTGCAATGCCACGTAAAGACGGAATGGAGCGCGGCGATTTGCTCAGCGCAAACGGCGGAATTTTCAAGCCACAAGGTCAAGCGCTGGCAGCAGCTGCAAAGAAAGACGTGAAGATTCTTGTTGTCGGTAACCCTGCAAACACAAACGCCTTGATTGCGATGAACAATGCAAAGGGTCTTGATCCACGTCGCTTCACCGCAATGACACGTCTCGATCACAACCGCGCCGTATCGCAATTGTCAGCAAAAGTTGGCAAGCCAGTGACCGACATCAAGAAGATGACAATTTGGGGTAACCACTCCAGCACTCAGTATCCAGACCTGTTCCATTGCGAAGTTGGCGGAAAGAACGCTGCTCAACTCATCAACGATCAGGCATGGTTGGAAAACGATTTCATTCCCACTGTTGCAAAGCGCGGCGCAGCCATCATTAAGGCTCGCGGTCTTTCATCTGCCGCATCAGCAGCAAATGCCGCCATCGACCACATGCATTCATGGGCTATGGGAACCGCTGAAGGGGACTGGGTGTCAATGGCTATTCCGTCAGATGGCAGCTACGGAGTTCCAGAAGGAATCATCTCGTCATTCCCATGCGTCTGCAAAGACGGGGAGTACAGCATCGTTCAGGGGCTCGACATTGACGATTTCAGCCGCGCCCGAATTGATGCCTCGGTTGCAGAGCTCATTGAAGAGCGCGACGAAGTCAAGAAGCTCGGTCTCATCTAGTTTCCGATACATCGACGAAAGGGTCTGTCGGGGTCTTCCCGGCGGGCCCTTTTTCGTTTTGTGCCCTCAGGTTGCGCACGGGCATTCTGTCTGGTTAAATACCTGACTAATCAAGTCGGAATTATCAGGAATGAGCCATGACCGAAGCAATTCACACCCATAACGCCCACGATGGCCTCTCAGGCGCGTCGTACGGGGCTGTGGGAGCTGGTTCCTCGCGTCCACGCACGTCGTTGCGGGCAAGCGTGTTTTTGCTTGCTGGAGCCCTTGTGATTCTCAGTGTGGTCTTTGGCAGTAACGAAGATTCGTCTACTGGTACGACACAAGACATTGCGGTCGTAGCCAACCACTAACGGCGCGCCAGATTCCTTACGCGTATTCGGTGTTGTTTCGAACGGCTGAGAACACCGAGTCCAATGCGCCAAACACTGGTGCGCAATCGATCAAACGTTGTGGGTCGCCAGAGACTCGAATAAGTCCTTTGATGAAGAACTCTTGGGCGGGAGCTTGTTCCGTTGCAACGCTGACCGCGGTGTCCCAGGTTTGTTCCATACGGACATGTTCTTGAGGCGCGGCACCTGGGCCGAATGATGCAACTCCGTCGCCAACTTGCAAGTGATACAAAACGGTTCCTTCGGGACCATCTGTAATCACTTGGGTGACACCGATGGCGTGAGTGTGCGCAAGTGCAGCAAGTGATTCAGACGCGGCTACTTCGGCTTGCATTGATTCAATCCACTCAAGACTGAGATATCTCATATGAACAGTGTGCCGTCTAGAGGGAAGTGTTGCCACGTTTCATCTCACGAACTTTGCGTTTGTGAGATGAGATCAGAAAAAGCAGAAGGCCCCGAGCATTTCTGCCCGGGGCCTTCTGTAACAGCTGTTTAGTTTGCTGAGATGGTGTTGCCCTGGCGACTAGAGCGAACAACCGAGCCAGCAAGAATTGCAGTTGCAATACCAGCAATGATGAGACGCTTTGCATCGTCATCTTGGCTGGTGATGATTGCTGGAAGGATCAACAACGACACAAGGTTCATCACCTTGATCAATGGGTTGAGTGCTGGACCAGCGGTGTCCTTAAATGGGTCACCAACGGTGTCAGCAACAACTGCTGCCTTGTACGGGTCGGAACCCTTGCCACCGTGGTGTCCATCTTCGATGTACTTCTTTGCATTGTCCCATGCACCACCTGCGTTGCTGAGGTAGTTAGCCATGAGTTGGCCTGTGAGGATGCCTGCTGCAAGGAATCCACCAAGCGCTTGCCAGCCAATGCCGAAACCAACAATGACTGGTGTCAGTACTGCAAGCAGAGCTGGTGTTGCCAACTCACGCAATGAAGCTTCCGTACAAATGTCGATAACTGGGCCGTATTCGGGCTTCTTTGTTCCAGCCATGATTCCACCATCGCGGAACTGATTACGTACTTCCTGCACCACCACTCCTGCAGTGCGGCCAACGGCGCGAATTGCAAGTGCAGAGAACAGGAATGGAACAGCGCCACCGAGAAGAAGACCAATGAAGATCTTCGGATCAGCAACGTTGATTGCCAACTCTGGAAGTTTGAACACGCCATCAGCGAGGTTGGTGACAGTGTCCACCAACAGTTCGCCTTTTGCGTTCTTCAAGTTGCCACCGGCAGTTTCAATGAACGATGCAAACAACGCAACAGCTGCGATCACTGCGGAACCAATTGCGAAGCCCTTGGTAACGGCCTTTGTGGTGTTACCAACTGCGTCAAGGCTGACCATGATCTTTTCTGGTTCACCATGGAACTCGCCAGACATTTCTGCAATACCTGCAGCGTTGTCTGATACAGGACCAAAGGTGTCTTCAGAAACAATCACACCAGTGGTGGACAACATGCCCATACCAGTAAGTGCAACGAGATACAGCGAGAAGGTGAGGTTTCCACCACCGAGACCAAGCGCAACACCAATGGCAACTGCAATTGCGATGACTGCGTACACGCTTGATTCAAGTCCGTATGCGGTACCCGACAACACTGCTGTTGCTGGGCCAGTTTCTGCAGATTCTGCAATTTCTTGCACTGGACGGAAGTGTGTGGATGTGTAGTACTCGGTGAGTCGGCTGACCAACTGTGCGAGAACAAGACCAATTGCGATGGCACCAAATACTCGCCAACCAGCACCACTCATTAACTGCACACCATCGCCTGCTTCGCCCTTGGCGTTACCGACGTACTTGAGTGCAAGTGCAAGTGTTCCTGCAAGAGTGATAACACCGGCTACTAGGAAGCCCTTATTGATTGGCTTCAATGCGTCCATTTCGCCCTCTTTTGCCTTTACAGCGAAGAGACCAGCGATTGATGCAATAACACCAATTGCTTGTGCGGCAAGTGGGAACACAAGACCAAGTGCTGGGTTCAAACCAATTGACTTGAATGCAGCAACACCAAGAATGATTGACGCAATCAAGGTGACTTCGTAGCTTTCAAACAAGTCAGCAGCCATACCTGCACAGTCACCCACGTTGTCGCCGACGTTGTCAGCGATTGTTGCGGGGTTGCGCGGATCGTCTTCAGGAATTCCTGCTTCAACTTTTCCAACAAGGTCGGCGCCGACGTCAGCGGCTTTTGTGAAGATGCCACCGCCAACGCGAAGGAAGAGTGCGAGGAGTGATCCACCGAAACCAAAACCAACAAGAACAACGCTTGATGTGTTCTGGAAAATCATGATGATGATGGTTGCGCCAATGAGACCAAGGCCAACGGTGAACATTCCTGCAATACCGCCGGTGCGGAATGCAACGGTGAGAGCCTTTGGCATCGAACCAGTCAGGGCTGCTGCAGCAGTACGGACGTTGCCGCGTGTTGCAAGGGTCATGCCGATGTAGCCAATAAGGCCAGAGCACACGCCACCCAAGATGAATGCAACAGTTCGCCAAATGCCGGCTTGTGTTTGTGTCAAAGCTTCGGTGACACCGTCACCTTTCAAAACCTTTGTGGAGGTGACGTACACAATGACGGCCAACGGAATCAGAATGAGTCCGATGGTCTTGAACTGACGCTTGAGGTAGGCCCAAGCGCCTTCTTGGATTGCCTCGGCAATCTCTTTCATCTTTGGCGTACCTTCGTCGGACGCCATAACTGAGCGAACCAAGAAGAGACCTACGGCGATTGCGAGAAGTGCTGCCCCGGCTGAAAGCCACAACACCGCCCATTCTCCGCCCTTAAGTACGAACTCTTGGTAACCGCCCTCAGCTGCAAATAATCCTGACACCGAATAACTCCTGGCAGGTTTGGGGGCCTCGCCGAAACGGGGCCCTGTGAGTGGACAGGTCAACAGTAGTGAACAACGGCACGAAGTGGTGTACTTCACAAGTTGGTCGTAGGGGTGTGGTTAGGGGTACCGTTTCACCTGAGTTTGCAAGGGCTAGACCCCTAGCCCGCAAGGAGACCCCATATGGCACAAGTAGTCACGAGCCATCGCGGACCGGTGACCGGTACTGCGACCAAGGCAAAGAAGCGTCGCCCGTTCCTTATTGACCTCTATTCCACTGCCGTTGGCAAGAAGTACGTCATGGCAGTAACGGGAATCTCAATGATGGGATTCGTTCTGTTTCACATGATTGGCAACCTGAAGATGTATGCAGGTGCGGCCGATTTGAACCACTACGCGCACTTCCTGCAGACACTTCTGTACCCACTCGCTCCAAAGGGAGTGGTGTTGTGGATTCTCCGTGGTGGTCTCATCACCATGTTGTTCTTGCACTTGCATGCCGCATGGTCACTCACACGCCTGAATCGTCAAGCACGCCCCGTGAAGTACCAGAGCGCTCGCGACTATCAAATTGCAAACTTTGCTAGCCGCACCATGCGCTGGTCGGGAATCATCGTCTTGTCATTCATCGTGTGGCACTTGTTAGACCTCACCTTTGGTGTCACCAATGCACACGTGGGAACCATGGTCATGGACCACGGCGAAGAAATCAAAGACGTGTACGGCAGTGTTGTGTACACCTTCGATCGCATCCCCGTTGCGTTGTTCTATGTGATTGCCAACATCTTGTTGGGCATTCACCTTTTCCATGGTTCGTGGAGCATCTTCCAGTCCATGGGCTGGAACAACCCACGCTTTAACAAGTGGCGCCGTGCATTCGCCACTGGCTTCGCAGCAGTTGTCGTTATCGGCAACGTGTCATTCCCCGTCGCAGCAATGGCCGGCATCGTCGGTTAATCGCAGAAAGAGACAAACATGAGCCTCACAGATCAACTCCTCGCACAAAACACAGTGCAACTCGACAGCAAGATTCCCGCAGGCCCAATGGCCGACAAGTGGAACACTTACAAGTCAGACATGAAGTTGGTGAACCCCAACAACAAGCGCAAGTTCAAAGTCATTGTTGTTGGTACTGGTCTTGCTGGTGCATCGGCAGCAGCAACACTTGCTGAACTTGGTTACCAAGTAGATGCGTTTACCTTCCACGACTCAGCACGCCGTGCGCACTCCATTGCTGCACAAGGTGGCATCAACGGTGCAAAAAACTACAAGGGTGACGGCGACAGCATCCACCGTTTGTTCTACGACACGGTGAAAGGCGGCGACTTCCGCGCACGTGAAGCAAACGTTCACCGTTTGGCAGAAAACAGCGTCGACATCATCGACCAAATGGTGGCCCAAGGTGTGCCATTTGCACGTGAATACGGCGGTTTGTTGGACAACCGTTCATTCGGTGGTGCACAGGTCAGCCGTACGTTCTACGCACGCGGCCAAACAGGTCAGCAGTTGTTGTTGGGTGCGTATCAGCAGTTCTCACGTCAAGTGGGACTCGGTGGCATTCGTTTGTTCAACCGTTCCGAACTTGTCGACATTGTTGTCATCGATGGTCGCGCAGCAGGAATTGTTGTTCGCGATCTTGTCACCGGTGAGTTGTCATCGCATTCTGCACACGCAGTGGTGTTGGCAACGGGCGGATATGGAAACGCATTCTTCTTGTCAACAAATGCAATGGCCTGCAACGTCACTGCCGCATGGCGTGCACACCGCAAGGGTGCGTTGTTTGCAAACCCTTGTTACACACAGATTCACCCAACGTGTATTCCACAAAGCGATGACAGCCAGTCGAAGCTCACGTTGATGTCAGAGTCTCTGCGTAACGACGGTCGCGTGTGGGTGCCAACAAACCCAGACGAAACACGTCCAGCGCATGAAATTCCAGAAAGCGAACGCGACTACTACCTCGAGCGTTTGTACCCATCGTTTGGAAACTTGGCACCACGCGACATTTCGTCACGTGCAGCAAAGCGCGCTGTCGACAAGGGTCTTGGTGTTGGTCCAAAGAAGAACGGTGTGTATCTCGACTTCTCCGATGCCATCAAGCGCCTAGGTCGCGACGTTGTTGAAGAGCGTTACGGAAACCTTTTCGAGATGTACGAGCGCATCGCTGGCGAAAATCCATACGAGACACCAATGCGTATTTACCCTGCATCGCACTACACCATGGGCGGTTTGTGGGTGGACTACGAACTCATGACAAACATTCCTGGTTTGTACGCCGCCGGTGAAGCCAACTTCTCCGACCACGGCGCAAACCGTTTGGGTGCATCTGCGTTGATGCAAGGTTTGTCAGACGGTTACTTCGTATTGCCATACACAATTGGTAACTACTTGGCACCACTTCTCAACAAGCCAGTGCCAGGCACCGATCACCCAGAGTTCAAGGCAGCAGAAGTCGCCGCACAAGAGCGCTTCGCTGGTTACCTCGCCATCGGCGGAACCAAGTCTCCAGACTTCTTCCACCGCGAGCTTGGAAAGATCATTTGGGATTACTGCGGCATGGAGCGCACCGAACAAGGTCTTGAGAAGGCATTGTCGGAAATTCCAGCGTTGTACGAGGAGTTCAAGAAGGATCTTCGTGTCACCGGTAACGGTGAAAGCATGAACCAAACATTGGAGAAGGCTGGTCGTGTTGACGACTTCTTCCAGTTGGGCATGTTGATGTGCAAAGACGCGCTCGACCGTAAGGAAAGCTGTGGCGGTCACTTCCGCGCTGAATACCAAACCGACGACGGCGAAGCACTTCGCGACGACGACAACTACTGCCACGTATCTGCTTGGCAGTGGGGTGGCGATCCAATGTCACCAAAACTCAACGTCGAGAAACTCGAATTTGAAGAAGTTCACCTTGCAACAAGGAGCTACAAGTGAGCAACACAATCAAGAACATCACGCTCAAGGTCTGGCGCCAAGCTGGCCCAACAGCGCAGGGTCACTTCGAAACTCACGTCATTCCAGAAATCACCGACGAAGCATCGTTCCTCGAGATGTTGGACATCTTGAACGATCGCTTGGTGACCGAAGGAAAAGAAGCCATCGTGTTCGACCACGACTGTCGCGAAGGAATTTGCGGTACGTGCTCGTTGATGATTGACGGACAAGCCCACGGCCCACAGCGCGGCACTGCAACATGCCAGTTGCACATGCGTAAGTACAAAGACGGCGACTCCATCACCATTGAGCCATGGCGTGCATCTGCATTCCCGCTTATTCGTGACCTCATGGTGGACCGTTCTGCGTTTGACCGCATCATTGAATCTGGCGGATACATCACCGCTGAAACCGGTGGTGCACCAGATGCAAACCTCATCCCCATTCCAAAGCCCATCGCAGACGCTGCAATGGACTCTGCGGAATGCATTGGTTGCGGAGCATGTGTGGCGGCCTGTCCAAACGGCGCAGCCAACTTGTTCACCGCCGCCAAGGTGGCACACCTCAACCGCCTCCCACAGGGCCAGGCAGAGCGTTACAGCCGTGTTGAGTCGATGGTGGAGACCATGGACGAGTACTTCGGCTCATGCACCAACCACGGTGAATGTGAAGCTGCATGTCCGAAGGAGATCAGCATCGATGTCATCGCGCTGATGCACAAGGACTACCGCAAGGCAAAGTTTGCTAACCGCAAAGACCTCGCACGTTCATAATTTCTAAATAACTCGCAAAATGGGGTGGGGGCATTTGTCCCCGCCCCATTTGTGTTTTCTTCCACTGTGAGAGTGGGGGAAGGGGCAGGTACTGTCACATCTATGACTACGCCAGACGTGCCTTCCTCCTTGCCCACCACACTTGGCGCACTGCGCGCTTCTGGTTGGCAATCACTTCCCGTGAAAGAAGAGTTGCGTCGTAATGCTGTGCGCAACATCTCAGAAGGCAAGCCTCTGTTTGAAGGCGTGATGGGATACGAAGACACCGTCATGCCACAACTTGAGAACGCATTGTTGGCCGGACACGACGTGGTGTTTCTTGGAGAGCGCGGTCAAGCAAAGACGCGCATGATTCGCTCGCTCACCAATCTCCTCGATGAATGGATGCCAATTGTTGCTGGCTCTGAAATCAATGATGATCCGTACAATCCCGTGTCGCGATTTGCAAAGAATGCCGTTGCAGAAAATGGTGACAACACGCCGATTGCGTGGGTGCATCGCAGTGATCGATTCGGCGAAAAGCTTGCAACACCAGACACATCTATTTCTGACCTCATTGGTGAAGTAGACCCCATCAAGGTGGCAGAAGGTCGTTACCTCAGCGACGAACTCACGCTTCACTATGGACTGGTTCCACGCACCAACCGCGGCATCTTTGCCATCAACGAATTACCCGACCTCAGCGAGCGCATTCAGGTTGGTTTGCTGAACGTGTTGGAAGAACGCGATGTGCAGATTCGCGGATACAAAATCAGTCTTCCTATCGATGTGCTGTTAGTGGCATCAGCCAACCCTGAGGACTACACCAACCGCGGTCGCATCATCACACCGCTAAAGGACCGTTTCGGTAGCCAGATTCGTACGCACTATCCGCTTGATGTCGACACGGAAATTGCCATTATTCGTCAAGAAGCTCGCCCAGCATCAATTGGCGATGTCACTGTCGCCATGCCCGAGTTCATGGAGAACATCATCGCTACGTTCTCACAGCAAGCACGTGTCAGCAGCCATGTGAATCAGCGCAGCGGTGTGTCTGTGCGTCTCTCCGTGAGCAACTATGAAATCCTCAGTGCAAATGCAGTGCGCCGTGCATTGCGAGCAGGAGAGCGCAGCGTGGCACCACGCGTCAGCGACCTTGATGCTCTTGCAGCATCCACCGGCGGCAAAGTGGAAATCGAATCGCTGGAAGAAGGCCGCGAATCACAGATTTTGCAGCAGCTCATTTCGCAGGCAGTTCTTACTGTGTACAAAGAAATGACCGCTGGTGTCTCCATGGCAGAAGTGGTGAAAGCCTTCGAAGAGGGCACCATTGCCCACGTTGGAGAAGACATCCCAAGTGCAGATCTCATTGCTCTTGTTGCACAAATTCCATCTCTGCAAACTCCTGTCACCGTGGTGACGGGCGGTGACAACACACCAGCAGTTGTTGCCAGTGCAGTGGAGTTCTTGTTGGAAGGTCTGCACCTTACGCGCCGTCTCAACAAAGATGCGTCTGGTGCACGCGCCACGTACCGCTCACGCGGCGTCTAGCAACTAAATAACGAAGGGGGAGCGGGTCCACAACTCGCCCGTGTCGTTGCGAGCCTGATTTGTTGCTTCGCCTGTCAACGTGACAACAGGAATTGCTTCGTTCAATCCGCGCAAGGTGAGTGGTTCATGCGGAACTGCAACAACACCGTCTGGAAGATTCTCAATTTGATCTAACGGAATGATGACTTCATACGGTTGTGCTGCATCGCACAAACGCGCCGCCATGTTGACAGCGGTTCCGATGTAGTCGTCGCCTTCAAACAACAACGCAAGACCAGATGCCATGCCAATACGAATGGCAAGTGGCGCGCACGGCACAGCAGACTTCTTTTGTAGCTCTAGTGAGAACGTGACAGCGTCGCGCTGGTCGACCGCAACAATCATGCAACCGTCACCCAGCCACTTGGCGATTCGCACGCCAGTCTCAGACGCCACATCGCGAGTCACAGCACGCCACGCAGCCAACAATCGGCCGGCGGCGTCGTCTCCGTTCTCGGTGGTGAAGTTGGTAAACCCCGAAATGTCGACGAATACAAATGTTCTTGGTACTCGCATGCTGACTTCCACCTTAGAGCAAGTAAGTTGCGGTTATGACCGCCAGGTTCACCTATTCACGTTGGGACGGCACCCAGACCGGATTCAGCATGGATGCGGACGAATTAATGGCCGAAATGACCGACGATCTCATGTACCACGGAGACGTGAACGCGGCCCTTAGGCGCTTAATGCGCGAGGGAATGACCGATAAAGACGGAAATCGAATAGAAGGCATTCGAGAAATGATGGAGAAGATCCGTCAGCGCCGTAAAGAAATTGAAGAAAGTGGTGATTTGGGCGGCGTGTATGCGGAAATCGCAGAAGCTCTCAAAGACATCATTGATGAAGAACGCCATGCGGTAGAAAACGCAGTACGCGAGGCAGAGGCCTCAGGAGATGAGCGTCGCGCCGAGACTGCTCGTGATGCTGCGATGGAAAGAAATTTCCGCCTCGACATGATGCCCGACGATTTGGCCGGCATGGTGCGCGAGCTGCAGAACTACGACTTCGAATCGCAAGAAGCACGTCAGCGTTTTGAAGAGATGTTGGACAAGTTGCGTCAGCAGATGATGCAACAAGTTGTTGATCAAATGTCTGAGGGCATGCAGAACATGACTCCCGAAGACATGGCGCGCATGAAAGACATGATGGCGGCGCTCAACGACATGCTCGACAAACGTGAGCGTGGCGAAGATCCTGAGTTTGAAAAGTTCATGGAAGAGTTCGGCGATTTCTTTCCCGAGAATCCAGAGACACTCGATGAGTTGTTAGAGAACATGGCAAAGCGCATGCAAGCCATGCAAGATTTCATGAACTCATTAACGCCAGAACAACGTTCGCAAATGCAGCAGTTGTCAGAGCAGTTAATGGAAGACATGGATCTCAATTGGCAAGTGCAGCAATTGGGTCAACGCTTACAGCAAATGTTCCCGCAACCAGGCAATGGTCAGGGATACAACTTCCGTGGCGAACAGCCCATGGACATGCAACAAGCCATGCAAGCCATGCAAGAAATGGCCGACCTGGACGCCATGGAAAACATGATGCGTCAAGCAGCAGGGCCGTCTCAATTAGGCGAATTCGACCTTGACAAAGTGCGCGAAATTCTCGGTGAACAATCGGCGCAATCGCTTCAAAGACTGGCAGAAATGACCAAAGTGCTGGAAGAAGCAGGTCTGATTAATCGCAAAGAAGGCCGCATTGAACTCACGCCACGCGGTCTTCGCGCCATTGGTAACAATGCGTTGCGCGAGTTGTTTGGCAAGTTGTCGAAAGACAAGTTCGGCCAGCACCGCATGCACGATGAAGGTATGGGACACGAACGCACCTATGACTCAAAGCCGTACGAGTTTGGTGATCCGTTCCGTCTGGATTTGCAGCGCACCATTCGCAACGCACTGTCACGCAATGGCACAGGCACTCCCATCACCTTGACCGTTGATGATTTTGAAATTGAGCGCACCGAGCACACCTCGCGCGCATCAACTGTGTTGTTGTTGGACCTGTCGTATTCCATGGTGCAAGCCGGCCGTTTTGTGCCGGCAAAGAAAGTTGCCATGGCGATGCATTCGCTCATCTCGTCGCAGTTCCCACGCGATTTTCTCTCCATCATCGGATTCAGCAGCGTTGCGTATCCCATTCGTCCTGAAGACCTCCCAGAGGTCAGCTGGGATCAAGAGTGGGGCACCAACATGCATCAGGCCTTCGACATGGCGCGTAAACAGCTCGCACGTCAAACAGGCACCAAACAGATCATCATGATCACCGATGGTGAGCCAACCGCTCACATCACCCCAGAGGGCTATCCCATCTTCACCTACCCCTACATTCAGGAGTCGGTGGAGTACGCCATGCGCGAGGTGAAGCGTTGCACCAAGGACAACATCACCATCAACTTTTTTGTCCTCGATGCCAGCCGATCGCTGCAACATCTCATTGAGGACATGACAAAAATCAATAAAGGCAGGGCTTTTTTCACCACTCCAGACACGTTGGGTGACTATGTTCTGGTCGATTTCCTCGAGAATCGTCGTAGAACCGCCCGTTCTCGCTAATTCTCAGCTCTCAAGTTGCTATTTTCGCTGAGATTTGTCACAATGACACCGTTGTAATTACACGGTCGCAAGATGATGTCTCCTCGGAGAGTCACTTCGGTCATTTGCTGGGAGGCAACACATCATGCTCGGAGACGCTGAAATTTTGAATCTTGAACGCGGTTGGCAAGACCAGGCCAACTGCTTGGGCGTCGATCCCGACTTGTTCTTCCCCGAGCGTGGTGCCAGCACCCGTGAAGCAAAAGAAGTGTGCAAGGGCTGCATCGTGCGTGGAGAGTGCTTGGAATACGCACTTGCCAACGGCGAAAAGTTCGGAATCTGGGGCGGTCTTTCAGAGCGCGAGCGTCGTCGCTTGCGTCGTCAGCGCGCTCAAGACTCACGCCGCATCGTTAACGGCTAAATCAGTCTTGGCGACGTTGTAGTCGCGATTCAATGGTGCGATCTTCTGCGAGGTCTAGTTCCTCCCAGCGGTCTTGTGGAATCGCATGAAGAATCTCTTCTGGCAACAAACCCACTAATTCACAGTGATGCACAGTTGTGTGCTGTTTCACTGCATCCACCACATCAACTGGATTTGCAATTGTTGGTGACACCAAGTTCACACTCACCTGAGTGAATTGTCCCACTTGCAAACCAAGTGTTCGAATGTGTTCGGTGCGCACTAGTGAAGCGATGTCTTTTGTTCGTTGTAATGAAACATCTTCTAGCCACACGTTGTAGGCAATCAACGGTTCACGTGCACCAACACAAATAGTTCCTGCGGTGGGGTGTGGTGCGTGAGGGCCAACATCTGGCATCAACGACGACCACGCGTTTTTCCTAATGAACGGCAATGTTCGTTCGGGTCCGTAAAGAAAACATGGAATGTTCAATTCTGCGGCGGCCCATTGCGCGAATTCGTTGCGGGCTTGTAACGCATCATCCATGGAGGAGTCGCCAAGGGGAACAAACGGCACCACATCCACAACGCCCAATCGCGGGTGGACTCCTTCGTGAGAGGGAAGCGACAAAAGAGAAACTGTTGCCGTTGTTAAGAGTTTTGGGGCGTTTGTGCCTATCAAGGTGAAAACGCTTCTGTTGTGATCGGCATCTGAATGAACATCGAGGAGATCAGAGGCGCAGGCATCACTCAAGGCAGCGAGAACCTCTTTATTGAAGCCTTCGCTCACATTCACCACGCATTCAAGCATGGACAGTTCCTACCAACTCGAAGGCTGTCTCGCTACGACCGGTGGTAGGGTTCGCTGTATGGGCACACCTGAACTCATCATGGTCGCAATCGTTATCGTTGTTCTCTTCGGCGGCTCTCAGTTGCCCAAGATTGCTAAGAACCTTGGTTCTGCTCAGCGTGAGCTGAAGAAGGCCATGGAAGAGGGCAAGAACAACGACTCCACCGAGTCGAAGTAACTGCCGCTTTCGCAGCTATTTGTTTTAGGCGTGTAAGCCGCGACGACGCTTCAAAATGCGTCGACGCTCGCGTTCAGAGCATCCGCCCCACACGCCGTGCTCAATGCGCTCTTCCAGTGCGTATTCCAAACACTTGTCGGTGACTGGGCAACCCTTGCAAATTGCTCGGGCCCTGTCTACGCCGACGCCGTCGGACGGGAAGAACGTTGATGGCGGGTAGTTGCGGCAATTGCCTTGCGCCATCCACGCAGTTGGTGAATCGTCGAACGGAACCTGCTTCGCTGGAACCGGTGTGACGTGAAGTTGTGAACTCATGGCTCTCCTCGCTGTGATCCCTGGTTGGTTTCACTCTCGGTCGGTGTCTGTGTGACGCCGAGTCATGACGGGAAGTTCCCGCAATCTCAGTCAAGCACGAATTTTCTGTTCGCGTCCCGCAGAAAAGTAAAGGTTTGTCAAAAATGTTTCTTATCCACAGGGGTGAGAAAAATAATCAATGAAATCGGGCCAAAATCGTTCAAAAACTGAACTGATTTTCGTCCGATAGACTCTCGTCACATTGAATTTTGATACTTGCTCTCAGCAAGTTTCCGCCACTTGGAGGCACCATGTCAGACGTTCAGACTCACGAAGCCCCAAAGGCTCATGCACGCATTGTGTATCTCGGCGCTATCTCCCCACATTGGGAGGTCTATGGCGACTATGGCGACCAAGCACTCATTGAAGAGTTCCGTGCGCGTGTTCTTGCTCGTCTCGTTTTGTTGCCCCGTGACGATCCACAATTCCGCCGCAACATGGCTCGCATTGTTCGCGATGCAGAGCGCGAGCTCATCTCCATTGAATGGGACATGGGCGACCCGAACTACGAGATCTAAGCAATCCCCATAACGGATTCAGAATGCCACTCCGAAAGGGGTGGCATTTTCTGTTTACCTTCCGTTCACCTTAGAAATTCTTTCTGTTTACCTTCCGTTACCTACCGTTTGGGATATCCCGAACAACCCCAGTTCGGCCAGCCGGAGGAAATTCCATGACACGTCGTTTCAGTCAGTCTCGCTATGTGATCGCTACTGCATCAGCTGCACTTGTTCTTGCTTCATGTGGTGGTGGCTCATCGTCATCAAGCGATCTCACAGGCAACATCCTCATCGATGGGTCAAGCACAGTTGCACCGTTGATGACATTGCTTGCAGAAGACTTTCAAAGTGACAACGCCGGTGTTCGTGTCACCGTGGGTACATCGGGTACCGGCGGCGGATTTGAAAAGTTCTGTGCCGGGGAAACAGATCTCGCGAATGCATCTCGTGAAATCAAAGAATCTGAAATTGAAGCCTGCAAAGCGGCAGGAATTGAATTCCTGGAAGTCATCATCGCGAACGACGCGTTGTCCGTGGTTGTTAACAATGACAATGATTGGGCAAAGTGCCTCACTGTTGATCAGCTGAAGAAAATGTGGGAGCCAGCTGCAGAGGGCAAGATCTCCAACTGGAACCAAATTGATCCTTCATTCCCAAGCGAAGCTTTGAACCTCTTTGGCGCTGGTACAGACTCGGGAACATTTGACTACTTCACAAAGGAAATCAACGGCGAAGAAGGGTCAAGTCGTACCGACTACAACCCAAGCGAAGACGACAATGTCACTGTGAAGGGTGTTGAAGGCGACAAGGGCGCACTTGGTTACTTCGGATTCTCATATCTCGAAGAGAACGCAACGAAAGTTAAGGCACTTGAAGTTGATGGTGGAAAGGGCTGTGTTGCTCCATCACTTGAACATGTACAAGACGGTACGTATACGCCGCTGTCACGTCCGTTGTATACCTACGTCAGCTTGAAGGCAGCACAACGTCCAGAAGTGAAGGCATTCTTTGTATTCGTTGAAGAAAACCTTGATGCACTGACAGAAGAAGCATTGTTCATTCCATTGAATGAAGCTCAGAAGGCAATTGAACTCAAGAACCTCGACGCCATCGCCGGCGCGTAAGCCACACTTTCGTTTATGACGCACAGTGTGAGCCTCCAGCCAACAGTGGGCGCGCGTCGCCGACTGTTTGTGGAGCGAGTAATCAAGTCGGTACTTGCAGGAATGGCCGGTGTCACCGTGGTGACATCAGTTCTCATCGTTGTTGCACTGGTGAGGCCTGCGATTGCTTTCTTTCAAGATGTGCCATTCGCTGATTTCATCGGCGGAGTCGACTGGAAGCCATTGTTTAAGCCACCACACTTCGGCGTGTGGTCAATTTTCGTGGGGTCATTGTGGGTTGCCGCAATTGCTCTCACGGTGGCAATTCCCTTAGGGCTTGGTGCAGCGTTTTTTCTCAGCGAATACGCGTCTCCACGGGTGCGGTCAATTGTGAAACCGATTTTGGAAGTACTTGCTGGAATCCCCACAGTTGTGTTCGGTTTCTTTGCATTGAACTTTGTCAATCCGAATCTTGTGGCGAAATTGTGGCCTGTGGGTGACGTTGGTACATACAGCGTTCTTGCAGCTGGACTCGTTACAGGAATCATGATTTTGCCCACCGTTGCATCGCTTGCTGAAGATGCAATGGTGTCCGTACCAGATGCGTTACGGCAGGGCGCTTATGCGTTGGGCTCTAATCGACGAGAAGTGTCAACATCGG
This sequence comes from uncultured Bifidobacterium sp., assembly GCA_964599815.1. GTDB lineage: Bacteria > Actinomycetota > Acidimicrobiia > Acidimicrobiales > Ilumatobacteraceae > UBA2093. The sequence goes on from CAZRHK010000002.1 coordinate 40,675, forward strand.
TGGTATTTCCAGCGGCATTGTCGGGAATTGTGGCAGCAATCGTGTTGGCCGCATCCCGCGCGATTGGCGAAACAACCATTGCCGTTCTTGCCGCTGGCAGTAAAGCTCAACTGTCTGCAAACCCTGGCGAAGAAGGCCAAACGATGGCTGGCTTTATTGGCTTTGCCGGAATTGGAGATCAAGCAACAGGAAGTACGGGCTACCAGTCAATTTTTGCCGTAGGTGCTCTGTTGTTCCTTGTGACATTGCTCTTGAATATCGCGAGTATTCGAATTGTTCGTCGATTCCGTGAGGTATACGAATGACCGCAGTTACTCACCTTCGGGCCGCAAAGACACCTTCACGTTCAGCGAAGGATTTGGTATTCCGCATCTTTATGTTCGCTGGAATTGGAATTGCCTTAGGTTCATTGGCAACTCTTCTTGCCAATGTTGTCATCGAGGGTGCGCCACGATTGTCATCTGACTTGATTCAGAACATGCCATCTGCTCGCCCACGTCGCGCAGGAATTCAGTCGGCAATTTTTGGTTCATTGTGGGTTGTCATCACTACAGCCATTATCAGCCTTCCCACAGGTATTGGCGCAGCGATCTACTTGGAAGAGTTTGCACGTCGTGATCGCTGGTACAACCGGCTGATTGAGTTGAATGTGCAGAACTTGGCTGCGGTTCCTTCAGTGGTGTTTGGCATCTTGGGTCTTGCATTTATCAAGCGAGGCCCACTTGGTCTTGGCTCTACTGTTTTAACGGCGGCACTGGTGCTGTCAATGTTGGTGTTGCCCACCGTTGTCATTGTGTCGCGCGAGGCGATTCGCGCAGTCCCAGACAGTTTTAGACAGGGTTCACTAGCTCTGGGCGCAACAAAGTGGGAGACAGTGCGTCATCAGGTGTTGCCTAATGCAATGCCAGGCATTCTCACTGGGACCATCTTGTCGGTGTCTCGTGCCCTTGGTGAATCTGCGCCGTTGTTGATGCTGGGCGCGCTTACCTTCATCACATTCAATCCCACTGGACTTGATAGCCAGTACACCGTTTTGCCAATTCAGATTTTCAGTTACATCAGTAGTGCAAAGCAAGAATTCAAACCACTAGCAGCCGCGTCAATTGTTGTGCTGTTGGTTGTGCTCCTCGCATTGAATGCGGCCGCAATATTCCTTCGTAACAAATTTCAAAAGCGCTGGTGATTATGGAAACTCAAAACATCGAACAATCAAACCAGGACGAGTCAAAGTCTGCAGACAACATCGTTCTAACTGCGAAAGATTTGTCAGTTTTCTATGGCGAGTTCCGTGCAGTACGTGACGTGAATCTGGAGATTCGTCGTGGTGAAATCACGGCATTCATCGGGCCATCTGGTTGCGGTAAGTCCACGGTGTTGCGTTGCTTCAACCGAATGAACGACCTCATTCCCGGTGCGCGAGTAGACGGCGCAGTGGAGTATCACGGCATTGATCTCTACGGCGCTGAAGCCGACGCCGGGGAAGTGCGCCGTCGAATTGGGATGGTGTTCCAGCGCCCGAATCCGTTTCCAAAGAGTATTTACGACAATGTTGCGTACGGACCACGAGTGAATGGCATTCGTAAGAAGTCTGAACTTGATGCCATCGTGGAGAAGTCGTTGATTGGTGCGGCACTGTGGGACGAAGTGAAAGATCGTCTCGATGCCTCTGCAATGGGAATCTCTGGCGGTCAGCAACAGCGACTGTGTATTGCCCGTTCCATTGCCATTGAGCCGGAGGTTCTTCTTATGGATGAACCCTGTTCAGCTCTTGACCCTATTGCCACGGCGCGAATTGAAGACCTCATGCAGGAAATCAAGCAGCAGTACACCATTGTGATTGTGACGCACAATATGCAACAGGCAGGTCGTGTCTCGGACAGCACTGGGTTCTTTACAACTGAAGTAAATTCTGAAAGTGACCGCCGAACAGGCGTTTTGGTGGAGTTCAATAGCACTCAGAAGATTTTCTCTCGGCCAGACGACAGTCGAACCGAGGCATACATCACGGGAAGGTTTGGCTGATGGACGAACTACGTAAAGGCTTTCATCACGAACTAGATGAAGTTCGCACCGATCTGGTGCGCCTCGCTGCGGCCGTGATTGAGGCAATCCCGCGCGCGACTGCCGTCTTGCTGAACGGAGACCTTGACGGTGCTAACGCTTTGATTCGCCACGATGATGAGATTGACGCACTCTCGATAGAGCTAGAGGAACGTTGCTACCAATTGTTGGCGTTACAGGCCCCAGTGGCTGGCGATCTTCGTCAGTTGGTCGCAATTGTGAAGATGGTGGCAGATATTGAACGATCTGCAGACCTCACAGTGAATATCTGCAAGGCTGCCCGCAAGATTTATGGTCATGAGTTAGATCCACGAATGCGTGGGCTCATTAGCCGAATGAGTGAGCAGGCTCAGCAATTGTTCTCTGCTGCGTTGGAATCATTTGAAGAGAACGATGCCGCAAAAGCAGCAGCAATCGATGACATGGACTCTTTCCTCGACGGTTTGCAACGCGAATTCGTTCGCACCATTTTTGAGAGCCATGCAGACACAAAGATTGATCTTCAAGTGGCAATCCAAATGGCAATGGTTGCTCGGTTTTACGAACGAATTGGTGATCACGCCGTGAATATCGGTGAACGAGTGCAATATGTGGTCACCGGATGGCTACCAGAGCACAAGGGCGCAGAACGGTTTAAGTCTGGTCGAGATGACACGGGTGATTACCCAACAATCAGCCCGAAGTCTTAATAAACGATTCGACAGCTTGGCAATATCGTGAACAGCGTTCTAGTTCTTCTCGCGATAGTGGGATGGGGTGTTGCCGTCATCGCTGTGAGAACTTCTTCTCGAGAACGAAAAAGACGAGCACTTCTTGAGCTGAAGCCCAGTATTCGAGAGCAGACGCCTGTTCTCCCAGTTGATGCAATTCTCGACTCCTTGCCATTGGGAGTGGTGGTTGTAGACGTCAATGGACGTGAGCAGTTTCGAAATGCTGCTGCCCGTGATTCATCGGTCGCACGTCACGAAGTTGTTCTGATTGACGCAGTTATTGAGAGATTGTCCCGAGCAGCAGTGGCTGGAGAACCAGCGACCGAACAAATGGAGCTAGTTGGCCCACCGGTGCGTGTACTAGTGGTGAGTGCTTTACCTTCTACAAGTACTGGTGCTGTCATCACGGTGGAAGACATCACAGAAAGATGGCGCCTTGATCAGGTGCGTACAGATTTCGTTGCAAATGTCAGTCACGAATTGAAGACACCAGTGGGTGCAATTTCAGTTCTTGCTGAAATTCTTGAAGGTGAAATCGACGACGAATCGTCAAAGAATTTGGTTCGTCGCATGGTGCTGGAAAGTCATCGAATGGCTAGCACGATTGATGATCTTTTAGAGCTGTCACGAATTCAATTAGGTGGAGAGATGACGTTCTCTCCGGTAGATGTCACTGCGGTTGTGGCTGAGGCTATTGAGCGCTCGCAACCACTTGCTTTGAAGAATCACGTGGCGTTGCAACATGTAACTGTGGACGCTGATTGCACAATTTCAGGTGACCGCTTTCAAATACTGTCGGCCGTTGGAAACTTGGTGGATAACGCAATTAAATACAGCGAAGATGGGGGCGAAGTCACAATCTCGGTGAAGCCCGGAGACGACGAGGTCATCATTGAAGTGGTGGACCACGGAATTGGAATTCCGGTAGCCAGCCTCGACAGAATTTTTGAGCGCTTCTATCGGGTCGATCGAGCTCGTAGTCGCGATACCGGTGGTACTGGCCTTGGGCTGTCCATTGTTCGCCACGTGGTCACCAATCATGGCGGTGAGGTGAACGTAAGGTCACGAGAAGGTGAAGGATCAACGTTTTCGCTGTCTTTGCCGCGCAATCGTGCACATCCAAACGGCACGATAGTGGCTAATGATGAACGAGCAGTTGACAATGGCTAATCAAACAATTTTGGTTGTAGAGGACGAAGAGTCTTTTGTTGAAGCACTCAAAGTCGGCCTAAAGCGTGAAGGCTTTCGAGTGGAGGTGGCCCGCGATGGGGTGCAGGCCCTAGAGATGTTTGACATTGTGAAGCCTGATGTGATTTTGCTGGACATCATGCTCCCACGAATGTCTGGAATTGATGTCTGTCGCCAACTTCGCAAGAAAACTCTGACGCCAATCATTATGGTGACAGCAAAAGGTGCAGAAATTGACACAGTTGTCGGTTTAGAAGTTGGCGCTGACGATTACGTCACCAAGCCATATCGCATGCGAGAACTCACGGCGCGGATTCGTGCTGTATTGCGTCGCGTTCCATCTGATCGCGCAGACCGCGGTGGCGAATTATCTTCTGGGTCGCTGCACGTTGGCGATGTTGCTCTTGATCCAGACGAGCATTTTGTGGTGATTCGTGGCGAAACGCACAAATTGCCGTTGAAGGAATTTGAATTGCTTCACATTTTACTGGCAAATGCTGGTCGGGTGTTGTCTCGCGATGTTCTCATCGACCGCGTGTGGGGCAGTGATTACGTTGGTGATACCAAGACTCTTGACGTGCACATCAAACGTTTACGCACCAAAGTAGAAGATGACCCAGCACAACCTTCTCGTATCGTCACAATCCGTGGGCTTGGGTACAAATACGAGAAGTCGCGTACGGCGTAGTATCACTCCGTGGCAACACGGAAGAAAGTGACAACTCCCTCTAGGCCTGGCTTGCCGCCTCCCACACCCATCCGACGTATGGGTCGGGTTCATTCACTAATGGTTGCTGGCGAAGCGGCCATGACAATTGCACTTGCAGATTCTCTATTTCTATCTGTGTCACCAGATGCTGCGCGCGGGAAAGTAATTCTCTTCTTGGCTGTGAGTATGGCTCCGTTCATCATCGTGGCGCCGTTTGTGGGGCCGTTGATTGACAGAATTCGTGGTGGTCAACGGTTTGTGGTCATCATGGTGGGTCTCTTGCGCGCCCTTGTGCTGGTGGGGATGACGCAAGTGTTGGATTCATTCACACTGTTTCCATTGGCGTTTTCAGCCTTGATTCTTGCGAAGACATACGCAATTTCTAAGTCGGCAATTATCCCCACAATCATCAACAACGACGATGAATTCGTGGCGGCAAATAGCAAGCTTGGTCAGATTGCTGGCGTCACTGGTTTTGTTGTTGCGGTGCCCGCTGGCTTATTGCAATTGATAGATGCCAGATTGTGTCTTGGCCTTGGTGTGATTGCGTATCTCTTTGCATCATTGAACGCCTATCGATTGCCGAAGACTGTGATTGCAGAAAAACCTGCAGGACAACTTGAAATTGAAGAGCTGCATTCGCCCGACGTATTGCGGGCTGCACTGGCGATGAGAGTGTTGCGTGGAACAGTTGGATTCAACTTTTTCCATCTTGCATTTTGGTTGCGAAACGAAACTGCTGGAACATTGTGGTTTGGCCTTGCGATCTCATTGTCAGGTCTAGCCACCCTGGGCGCAAACTTTGTTGGTCCATACATTCGGCGTCGCATGAGCGAAAAATGGATGATGGTAGGAAGTCTGTGCTTCGTTGGAATCGTTGGGGTGATTGCAGCGTTCTCTGGGCGCATTGTTGCTGGCATCGCTCTTGCATCGGCTGTCAATGCTGCGGCTGCCATTTGTCGACTTGCATTTGAGTCGGTGGTGCAAAGTGGTGCGCCCGATGCAAACCGAGGACGAGCCTTTTCAAAATTTGAAACTCATAACCAAATCGCATGGGTCATTGGTGGTCTCATTCCCGTTATTTTCAGCCCTGCAGGCTGGTTTGGTTTTGCCTGCATGGGTATTGCAGGGCTTGGTGGAGCTGTGTTGTATTTCCAAAAACCAACTGGCGCTATGACACTTCAAGGCGGGCCAGCCAAAGACCGGGGGCCTCGATCTCATTCGGAGTTGGAAGATTCGCCGGATCTGTAAGCAACGCATGCAACGAAGTGGCGTCTGATCGTTCCACCACACCATCAATGAAAGCGCGACCACGTACCTGTTGGGCACGAGATGTAGAAATGCCGAGCAAACGTTCAATGAGTTGAGCATCTGAGCCGTAATCAACACGACGTCGACGTACAGCTTCTGCAATTGGTGATGCGGTGCCGAGTAGTCGAGCGCTCACCGTGTCAACGACGAAATCGATGTAACCGGTAACGGCGGCGACATACGCGTTGAGCACTGGTGCCATTGCTTCTTGTTCTGGCGTTCGCATTGCTCCCATCAAAACCATGGGGTCGGAGAACAATGACTGAATGCGTGACATGGCGTCTGCATCGGATGGGTCAAGTTCTCCAATACTGTCCATAAGGGCTTGAGGGTCTGGACGAAACGCGGAGACATGCCGTTGCAGTAACGGCATAAAGCCATTTTGTATGGAAGGTGTGGCAAGAACCGCGTGTGATGACAACTCGTGAATCAACACCCACATTCGCAAATCATCGAGCGCAATGCTCCATTCTTTGGCAAACGAATCAACAGACGACGACACAATCAAAATCTCAGAGGCGTGTGGTCTTGAAAGAGGCAATTCATATTGACCGAGAGCATGTTGCGCAAGTGCGCCAATCATGGACCCAATAGACATCCCCATCATTGCGGGAGCCATCATGTTGGACAGGTTTGTCAACATGGCTGCCATGGGATCATCTGGGGTATCGCCAGAGTCTGTTCGAGTGCTGAGAGCAGTAGCGAGGTCTGTGAAGAGGGGTCGCAGGTCTGACAACGTACGGTGCGCCCACCGTGCACGCGTTGTTGTGAGAATCTCGGTGTGTCGATCCTTTGGCCCAGTGGACAACGACGTGATTTCTTGAACATGCAGATCGGCGATGTCGGCAAGTGAGTTGTATGTGATGCGAACCGACGCGTCGGGCTCTGGGTCTGGTGAATCGCCGACTGCTCCGAGTTGAGCGAATTGCTGAGCTAAGTCCCAGTTCAAAGGTCCCTGTTGAGACATTGCACGCATCATGTCGTTGAAAAACGGCAGTCCACCAAAGGGGTTTTGCGGGGGGAAATCGCCATCGGCCATACGGTCAGGCTAGATGGAAATCTGTGGAGTTAGCGGCCAGCTAAGTACTTCAGCGCCTTGCCGGGCACAGTTCGGTGGGCATGTTTCATTCGCACAATAAGACCAACAATCTCGCTTGACTTGTTCACGACAACGGCCAGACCTTTTACTGATGTATCCATGTTGACCGGATGAGCATCTGTGACTTCTTGCGACGACAGGCTTGGCTCTGATGCAAGAGAATGAATTTGGAATGCATCAACGATGCGGCAATCGTGAAGTTGGTCTGCGGATAGTTGATCGACAATGTTGTTGAAGTTGAAAGAGGGGATTTCCTCTCCTGCTCCAACGCGGATCACACTGAGACCAATGTCCTTGTTTTCGCGGACAACAGTGAATGCTGTTCCAAACGATGCTGGAAATTCTTTAGTCTTAATGTCTTCTGTTGCAACAAGCCACAACCTGTTTCCAAGTGACAACGCGCTTGTTTGGCCGCCAATGCCTCGTAAGCCAACAATTGATGCGAGTCCAGAACCCTTCACCGACGGCACTGTGGTGGGCGCAATGGGGTTGTCGTCGTTTGGCTGGGTGTAACCCTCTATCCCTTTAGGGATGGCCACTGTGAGGACGGCCAATGAGGTGAGAACACTTGCAATCACCGTGAGCGCAGTGAGTCGACGGCCAAGCGGAGGGGAACTTCCAAGGTGTCGCGCACGTTCGGTGTCGGCAACTTCAGCGGGGTGACGCCATCCTCTGTCGTACGGCGGTACGGGAGATGAGTTGGGGTTCTCAAAATCATCCGTGGTCACAAAGAGAGAAGAGTAATCCCGTCACTTCACGAAGTGGTGTCGCCATCTCAGGTATGAGCTCTGTGCGGGGGAGTACGATGACACCATGGTGAGTGCAGCGGTCGGTGATGAATGGTGTGAACTCACCACCAATCCACTGCCCATTGGCGCCATTTACGAATGGGCTGTCAGGCCCGATTGTGGCGCAGTTGTCCTTTTTTCTGGCACCGTGCGTGATCACGCCGAAGGACGTACAGATGTAACGTCACTTGACTACGAGGCCTACGACGAAGCTGCTCTTCCAGCGTTTCGGAAAATTGTTGAAGAAACACGTCGGCGTTTTCCCGATGCTCGTCGGATTGCAATCATTCATCGCACAGGTCGGGTGGACCTCACAGAATCGTCTGTAGTTGTTGCAGTGTCGTCGCCTCATCGCCCTGTTGCATTTGACGCTGCGCGATTTGCAATCGACGCTTTGAAAGAAAGCGCACCGATTTGGAAAAAAGAAAATTGGGTCGGCGGATCCGATTGGGGAACCGGAGCGCATGACGTTGTGCCTCCATCATCTGTAGGACGTAGTTCATGATTTCAATGTCATTCATCAGTGGGTTTTTCTGGGTGATGGCCATCATCTCCGGATCAACGTTGTTAACGCTGGTGTACTTAGACAATCGAAAGAGTCGCATTGACGACGGCATTGCGCAGTTTCGTCGTCACATTGATGCATTGTCGCCAGAAGCTCGTCGTAGTTCTGTGCAACGAAACAACGACGAAGGATGGGGCCGCTAATGGCACGTGACTTAGCCATCGACCTTGGAACCGCCAACACGCTGGTGTACATGAAGGGCAAGGGCATTGTTCTCAATGAGCCTTCAGTGATTGCGGTGAATCGTCAATCTGGCGAGGTTCTTGCTACTGGTCATGACGCCTGGGACATGATTGGTAGGACACCTAGTTACATCGTTGCTGTGCGTCCGCTTCGTGGTGGGGCTATCACAGACTTCGACATCACCGAACGCATGATTCGCTTGCTGTTACAGCGTGTTGGCGTTTCTCGCTTTACGCGCCCCAAAGTTGTTATTTGTGTGCCATCGGCAATCACCGAAGTTGAACGACGCGCCGTGACCGATGCAACTCGTCGCGCTGGCGCATCCGATGCGCAATTAATTGAACAGCCAATGGCAGCAGCAATTGGAGCCAACCTTCCAATTGATGAGCCAGTGGGCAACATGGTGATCGACATTGGTGGTGGCACCACAGAGACTGCGGTCATCAGCTTGGGTGGCATTGTTGCGCTTGAAGCAGTCCGTGTTGGCAGTTTCGATATTGACGCTGCAATTCAAAACTATGTGCGTCGCGAACACGGCGTGGCAATTGGTGAACGCACCGCTGAAGAGATCAAGATTCAAATTGGTTCTGCTGAGCCAGGTCCTGCGGATAGAAGTGCAGATATTCGTGGTCGAGATCTGGTCACAGGATTACCGAAGACTGTTCGCTTAACTGCAGAAGAAGTGCGTTTCGCTATTGACGAACCTGTTGCAGCAATGGTGCAATCGGTGAAGCGTTGTTTGGCAAAAGCACCACCAGAACTTGCACAAGATTTCTTGGCTCGCGGAATGTACCTTGTTGGCGGTGGCGGCATGTTGCGTGGACTTGCGCAGCGTATTGAACGTGAAACTGAAGTGCCAGTAAAAATGTCACCACAGCCGCTTGAAGCAGTTGTTCTTGGTGCAGGTCACTGTATTGAGAACTATCAAGCACTTCGCGGCATGTTCATGGGAACACGTCGCTAAAGAATTATTTGCGCGTCACACGTACTTCGCGCACTTTTCCATCGCTTGTCAAGATGTACATCGCGTTTGATGTTGAACGAACTGCAGTGACGTTTCCAAGACCTGTGGCGACCGTTTCCTCGCCAACCGTGTATGAACCATCGGTGAGGATGGCAATGACCTCGCCAGAGCAGTAATCGCCAAAGTAGAACCAACCAGCTCGGCCCGGAGTGGATGTGTTGTTTCCCACTGCTGCTCCAGAAATGGAGCATCTGCTGTTGTCGTGGCTGTATTCATACACGGGTGGTTGCGCATCGTTTGTTGATACGTCGGCGTTGAACCGGTGGGACCCTTCGTAAGCGCTCCACCCCAGATTGGCACCTTTGCCCCCGGGTGTGTTGTTTTGCGCAGGCAGTGCGTTGACCTCTTCCCATTTGTTTTGTCCAACGTCTGCAATCCATAAGTTTCCATGCGTGTCGAAGGTGAATCGCCATGGGTTGCGAACTCCGATGGACCAAATCTCTGGATATGTAGCCCCGAGGAATGGGTTGTCGGGTGGGACGTCATAGTCGCCAGTGGGACCTGGATTGATGCGCAACATCTTTCCGAGAAGTGACGACATATCTAATGCGTGTCGTTCAGGATCGTTGGCACTTCCGCCGTCGCCTGTGCCGATGTACAACATGTTGTCTGGGCCAACTGCAAGTCCTCCGCCATTGTGATTGGCGTACGGCTGCGGAATCTCCATAACAAAGGCGCCTGGATCAGACGTTGACATAAATGTGCCGTCGGCGTTGACGTTCAGCAGTGAGATGATGGTGTTGCCCTCAAGGTCTGTGCGATTCAAGAACGCTTGCCATTGATTTTCTACCTGTCGAAATGCAAGCCCAAGCAGGCCTCGTTCGCCACCAACACTTGTGTACTCCGAGATGTCCAGAATGGTGGAACGCTGCTGACCGTCACGAGACCATTTCTGAATGACGCCAGATTGTGAGACAACGTAAAACCACGAGTCTTCTGGTGATCGCTCGACAAGATCTACTGGCGATGGAATCGTTCCAATCTCAATCGTGGAATATGAAACCGACGTATTAACGCTCTCAGTAGTTGTTGAAGACGTTGTGCTTGAAGTAGCAGACGCACCACACCCAGCGAGAACAAACGCGCTGAGAAATAGTGCTACTCGCTTCATTCGTTTGGCTTAACTCGAATGAGTCCTTCTTGCACCACCGTGACGGCGAGCTGTCCGTCTTTGGTGTAAATGGAACCACCAGCGAGTCCGCGAGAGTTTGATGTAGACAACGCAACCTGGTCGTACAACAACCAATCATCGGCGCGGAAGGGGCGATGGAACCACATGGCATGGTCGAGGCTGGCCATTTGAACGCCGCCTTCATTCCAGCCAAGACCATGGGGGAGGAGTGTTGTATCAAGAAGTGTCATATCGCTTGCGTATGTGACGATGCATGCGTGCAATACAGGGTCTGCGGGAAGAGTTCCATCTGCGCGAAGCCACACTTGCTGACCAGAAGATTCAACACCTTGACGTTCGAATGGTGATCCGTTCACATATCGCAGATCAATAGGGCGGGGTCGGTGATACCAGTCGCCCATTTGTTCTTTAAACGGTGCCATGCGAGTCTTGAAGTCTGGCAGTGTTTCAGGATCTGCCATGTTCGCTGGCGATGCAATTTGCCATTCCAATCCAGCTTCAGGTTCATGGAAACTTGCTTGAAGGTTGAAGATGACTTCACCGTGTTGAATTGCAATAACACGTCGCGTTGTAAAGCTGCGACCGTCGCGGAGTCGGTCTACTTCGTACAGAATTGGAGCTGTTGGGTCGCCTGGTCGAAGGAAGTATGCGTGCAACGAATGCACGTAGCGCGACTTCTCGTCGACGGTACGTGAAGCTGCAACAAGGGATTGCCCTGCCACTTGACCACCAAAGACTCGAACACGGTTTTCTTCGGGCGAATGGCCACGGAAAATATTGACTTCAATGACCTCTAGATCAAGCAGCGTGACGAGGTCGTCAAGGGGACTAGTCATGGCCCCATAGTAGGGTCGAAATATGCCACTTCTTCCTCTAGATGCCGATCAATTATTGACGACCACCAGGGCAGTACGAAAGCGTCTGGACTTCACACGTCCAGTTGACGATCAACTTATTCGCGAATGTGTGGAAGTGGCCATGCAATCGCCGTCTGGATCAAACAACATGACTATGCAATTCGTGATTGTGAAAGACGAGGCGAAGAGAAAGGCGATTGGGGAGATTTATCGCCAGTGTTATGAGATCTACCGCTCGCTTGATGGCGTGTATATCGGGTCAATTGACAAGGGTGGCGAGGATGAGAATCGTCAACAGAAACGATCTGCTGATTCAGCTGACTATTTGGCAGACCACATGGGCGATGCTCCGGCGCTGGTGATTGCGTGCAACCGAGGAAGCCGTGTGGAAGGCGCACCCGCGATGATGACGGCATCCATGATGGGAAATGTTTTGCCGGCCATGTGGAGTTTTATGCTCGCTGCACGAGCACGCGGTTTGGGAACTGCGTGGACAACTGTTCATCTCATGATGGAACAACAAGTTGCAGACATTCTGGGAATTCCTTTTGACTCTGTGCAGCAGGCGTGTTTGTCGCCGTTAGCGCACACCCTGGGTACCAACTTCTCGCCTGCAACTCGGCCACCAGCCGACAGCATCATTCACTGGGATGCATGGTGATGTTGAATAAACATTTGCGTGCTCACGCACTTGCCGCGAGAGGCTTCATGCCCGAAGACGAGGGTGATGCTTTGTACGTGGCGGCCGTTGATGCCGCTCAACATTGCGACGGTCCGTTTTTGGAAGTTGGTTCATATTGCGGGCGATCAACAGTGTGGCTGGGTGGTGCGGCGCAAGATGCTCGTCGAACACTGTTTGCCGTTGACCATCACATGGGAAGCGAAGAAAATCAGCCGGGTTGGGAATGGCATGAACCAGATTTAGTAGATGTGCGCACGGGTCGAATGGACACATTGCCGCATTTTCGCGCCACCATTATCGATGCCGGTCTCACAGAAACTGTTGTCACCGTGGTGGGGGATTCTGGTGTAGTTGCCAAGAGTTGGACAACACCGCTTGCTTTTCTCTTTATTGATGGCGGTCATGGTGTGGAACCTGCAACGCGTGATTACGAACTATGGACGCCACATGTTGCGCCTGGGGGCACCTTGGCAATTCATGATGTGTTTCCAAACCCTGCAGATGGTGGTCGTCCACCGTACGAGAACATCTACTTGCCTGCAGTAAATAGCGGTCGCTTTGAAGAAATAGGTGTTCAGGGTTCATTGCGCATTTTGCGCAGGGTGTAACTGTTACAACGAACGAACGTGCAGGTGTGCGTTCTTGCGTGGCATTGGCTGTGTAAACAACGTTGCCGCAGGTGAGCCACCACTGATTGCATCGGCAGCCATGATGATGGCAGCAGCGGTGTAAGCGCTGTACTCGTCTGCAGGGAAGTGCACCATGGTCTTGTCTGGGTCGCTTGGATACACAATTCCGGTCCAGTACGCACCGTCATCTCGGCGGTGGGGCATGGTCCACAACAACAATTCACGCGCTGTGTCTCTGTCGCCGGCGGCGCAATGAGCAATGGCGCATTCGCTAGTTTCTGCTGCCGTCACCCATTGTTCGTCGTTCACACAACGCACACCGCGATCTTCAAGAACGAATGCATCCCAACTCTCGGCCAGGCGAGCCTTTGCTCGCATGCCAGTCATAGCACCAGTAAGCACTGGGTAGTACCAGTCCATGGCCCATCGCTCTTTTGGCTCGAACGCGGTGAGATCGGTGAGGATGATGCGGTCTATTGCATCTGCTGCTTCGGTGTACTGGGGGTGTGGGTCACCAACAAGATCACCAAGCGCAGCTCCGCAATGCAATGCGTGACGAATAGATGAGCAGCCGGTGAGAAGTGAGTAGTCCCATGGCTTGTCGTTAACTTCGCGAGCCCACAAGATGGTGCCATCGTGTCGACGCATGTTCATCACCCAGTTGAGGGCTTTGCGAACAGTGGGCCACAGTGCCGTGACCGCAGCAGTGTCTCGTGTGCACAACCAATGGGCCCACACACCAACTGCAATGTATGCGGTGACATTGGTATCTAGTTTGTGATCTTCAATTGAGCCGTCAGGCATGTAGTAGTTGAACCACCAACCGTCTGCATCTTGATTGTCGGCTAACCATTTGTATGCAGCCAGTGCGCCGTCGTGGCGTCCCATGATGTCGAGCGCGATTGCGGTCTCAACGTGATTCCACGGGTCGCAATGACCGTTTGGATACCAGGGAATCATTCCGTTCGACAATTGCAATGCCTGAATGGAATCGGCGGTGCGCTGCAAGTCTGCAGTAGTGAGAATGCCAGGGAGATGGGGAAGGGAATGCGTCACTTCTATTTCATTTTCTGTGAATAGACAATGAAGCTCTTGCCCATCACTGGGCTGAGAACTCGTTCAGCAACACGAGTTGCAGTGGGGCCTTCAATGATGTCCCACTCCAAAAACTTTCGGTACTTGGTGACCAATGGGTGATCGTTCTTTGTTGGTCCGACTGCGCACTTCAACCACCAATACGGAGAATGCAATGCATGTGCGTGGTGACTTCCGCGTACTTCAAAACCAGCGGAGCGAAGTTTGGCCTTTAATTCGGTTGCGGAATAGATGCGAACGTGTCCACCAACGCTCTTTGGCGCATGGTATTCATCGGACAGCATCCAGTTAATTTTCTCTGGCCACCACGTAGGAACGGTGACGCCCAATGTGCCGCCCGGCTTGAGGACACGGTGAAGTTCAGCGATTGCAGCAACATCGTTCTGAATGTGTTCAAGAACTTCAGACGTCACCACGCAATCAAATGTGTTGTCTGGGAAGGGCAGTCGTGTTGCATCCCCACGCAGTACTCCACCAAAGTTGGCGGCAGGAATTTCTTGTTCTTGAATCATCCCGCCGAACATGGCGCGAGTTCCCACTACTTCATCTTGCGCCCAGTCAAGTGCATACACAGTGGCGCCTTGGCGAGCAGCCTCGTATGCATGTCGTCCGAAGCCTGCACCGGCATCTAAGAACATGTGGCCCGGCTTGAGACCAAGTTTGTTGAAACGGATTGTGAGCATGTCAGCCTCGTTTTGCCAGTTTTGCTTTGTTGTGCGGCATCTCTAGGACTTCGCGATATTGATCAACGGTGAGTTCTGCACAATGGCGCCAACTCCAGCGTGACACCACGCGCTCACGACCTGCCAGACCTACGCGCTGACGCAGTTCGGCATCGTCAAGTCCGCGACGCAACGTTGCAGCAAGTGCGTCTGCGTTTCCAGCGGGGCACTGCAAAACAGTTTCGCCATCGGTGCCTGTTACTTCTGGAAGTGCACCACCGTCGGTGGCTACCAAACAGATTCCAGTGCTCATAGCTTCAATTGCGGGAAGGCTGAATCCTTCATAGAGGCTGGGAACAACTGCTAGTTCTGCTTCGGCATACAGTTCAACAATTCGCTCGTCGGGTACGCCTGAAACAAAATCGATGTATGGCTTTAATCCGAGCGATTCAATGAGATCCATGCTGTGGCCTGGTCGGGGCTTACCAATGATGGTGAGTCGAATATCGCGCTCGGTACGCAACTTTGCCATTGCCTCAAGCAGGTATGACAACCCTTTCAAAGCAACGTCTGCCGATGCTGTAGTAATAAGGCGACCTGGCTGACGAGAAACTTGTGGAAGTGGCTTAAACAATTCTGGGTCTACACCAACAGGCACAAGTCGCATGCGGTCACGAGAAACACCCATGTCTGTGTGAATGTCGTTAATGCTGTTCTCGGACACCACAACAATGCGTGGCATCTTGCTTGCAACTTTTCCTTGCATGTCAACAAACGAGTACCAACGCTTTAAGGCCCGACGTTTACGTCGAGTGGGAGCATGGCTCATCTCAAGTTCACGGTCTTTAGTGATGGGGTGATGCAACGTGACAATGGTGGGGATGATTTTTTCAATCTTCAAAATGTCCCACCCGAGACATTGATTGTCATGCACAAGATGGAAGTCATTAACGCGAGTCTTTAGCTCGCGGTATGCGCGCTTTGAAAATGCGAGCGGTTCAGAGAATTGACCTTTTACGAAGTGAGCAGTCTCAACAAAGTCTGGCCATGATTTGATTTCCCAATAACCAGGGAGTCGACCGGGGTACTGGTCGTTCCACACATCGAGACTTGGCAACTTGTGCATTGTGATGCGATCGTCAAGAACGGGATATGGCTGGCCGCCAAATACTTCAACACTGTGGCCAAGATCGACGAGAGCTTTGGTGAGATGTCGTGTGTACACACCTTGGCCACCAACATGTGGCTTCCCGCGATACGTGAGGTAGGCCAAACTCAGTGGGCCATTGGGGTCGTACGCAGCACCTGACATAGGTCTGTCAGGCTAACTGGCACCCCGTGGAATGGCTCGGTAGCGACGCTGAAGAAGCACAATGGCCCACACCAACAACAGCACGATATAGAACGCATTCCCTAGCAACGAATACGGCGTTCGGCCTGTTCGAAGGGAAATAGTGCGTTCAATCACTTGGGATTCGCTGATGGCAGTTCGGTCGAACACGTTTCCATTGGGGTCAATGAACGCACTAAACCCGGTGGGAGCAGCCTGCACAACCCATCTGCGTTGTTCGCGAGCACGCAATCGTGACGATGCCACTTGTTGTGTTTGAAGGATTGTCCATGTGTAGCTGGAACCATTGGTGGGGTTAATGACGAACGTTGCGCCGTCCTCTACACCTTCGTTTACACGTCCGCCGAAGAAAATTTCCCACGAGATAGCAACCGCTGCTCGTTCGTCGCCAATGTCTATCCAACCGCGAGCATCTCCTGCGCGTGCATCGCGTGGAACAAGGTGAGTTGGTGCGCCAACGGCAGACAGAAAAGATCTCATTGGCATGTATTCACCGAACGGCACTCGACGAACTTTGTCGTACCGCGACGTAATTCCAAGCTGTGGGTCAATGACAACTTGTGCGTTAGTAAAAGCGTCTTCGCCTGCATCTTCCGTGATGCCAACCACAAATGGAACATTGAGCCGCTTTGCTTCTGTACGGAGTTCTTGATATTCAACGCTGTCAACAAATAATCCAGTGGCAGAAACATTGATGACGTTCTCTGGCCACACAACTGCACTTCTCGTTCCTGATGGCGTGAGTGTTCGCGTCAGCGATAAGTGCTTTAAAAAGACTTCACGCGGATTGGTGTCTACAGCGTGCGTCCCCTGCTCGCCGCCTCCTTGTATGACGGCAAGTTGAAGTGTGCGACCAGTGGATGTTGTGCCGTCCCAAACATTTGCCACACCAACAAGAACAAGGGACAGAAGTAGTGCGCGGAATTTCCGTTGGGAAAATCCAATCCATAGAACAACCACAGAAATCCCAATGACGCCGGACCATGTCACAAGTGATGCAAACGGACTTGACGCATGAGCAATTCCCAAAGTTGCTAGCGGAACGCCGCCGAATGGCCAGGAGAGTCGAACGGCCTCTGCGAGTGCATGAAAAGCAATGAGAGCGCCAGTGTGCTGTTTCTCATTGGGGAAAGATGATGCGAGTTTTGCCGCTATTCCGTGGAATGTTGCGAATAGGGCAACCGCAATAATGAAGCCTGGTGCAGTGAGAAACCACATCCACGCCATGCCCGGTAGAAACCAACCAACCGCAAAAACAGTTCCAGTAACAAATGGCTTGGACGTACGACGCTGGCGTGCGAGTGATGCGTACCACGCGAGACCAATGAAACTCAATGGCCACCAACCCCATGGTGGCAGAGAAGCGGCAACGAGTGTGCCTGCAGCAAGAGGGGAGAGATGTCGACGCATTAACGCACCAATGTGGCGCGCACGACGTATCGCATGCTGGTACTACCACGAGGGTGACACGTGAAGAGTGTGAGCATGGGTGTCGCTGTTGGTTCAACAATCCATACGGCAGTGGGTCGCACAACCAAGACTTTTGACACCTTGTACGTAAATGATTTACCTGGACGTGACACGGTGATGAGATCGCCCGGCTTCATTTTTTCAATGTTGTAGAACGGACGAAGTGCGGCTGTGCGATGACCGCCAAGGACCACATTGCCACGGGTGCCGGGCAGAGCTGTTCCAGGCCAGAACCCAACCCCTCGATCGAATTGTGTATCGGTAACGCCTTTGTAGATGGTGGCCTTCACTTTGAGACGGGGAATTGTGATGTGGCCAACCGTGATGAGAGTGTCGATTTGCGGAGCTTGTTCTGCGGCGGTGACGCGAGATGGCGTCAGCGGCAACACACTCAGTGCTGCTACTGCAAAAATCACCAATCGACGCATGTACTTATTGTGACAGAGACGCAAGGTGCGAGATGATTGATTCGCCAGCAGATCGCGCTTGTTGAACGCATGCTGGGATTCCAATACCGCGATAACTGGCTCCTGCGAAGAAGATTCCTCCCCCGTGGGAATTCACCGCGTTTTCAACTTCTGCGAGTTTGTCGAAATGGTGAGGGCGATACTGCGGGAAAGATTCAGCCCATCGGCTTGTACGAACTTCGGTAGGAGTTAGGTCTGCATTGAGATGCAACTTCATGTCTGCCAACGCAAGATTCAAGAGTTGGTCGTTGTCGAAGTGCATTACGTCGAGGCCATCTCGGCCAAGGGAGACGCGCAGAATCATTGAGCCATCTGTAGGACGCCAATGCGCCCACTTGTTTGACCCGAACGATGCCGCTGTAACCCACCGTTGATCTGGTTTTGGAACGAGATATCCGCTTCCCGTGAGATGGGCAGGCCACTCATGTGCAGGAATTGCCATGGTGATGAGAACTACTGACGCATGATCCCATTGTTGCAACAACGATGCAGCGTGTTTGTCTACTCCGCGAACAAATGTTGCACTCTTTCGTGCCGGAGATGCGATGGCAATGGCATCGCATGTCAGCGTGTGGCCACCTAGGGAGACTTGGTATCCGTGACCATGGCGCTCAATGTTTTCAACAGTGGCTGATGTGCGAATAGTTCCACCAAGAGCAACAACGCGCTCCGCCAAGGTCTCAATGAGTGCTCCCATACCGCGGAGAGGTGTGCCGAAAATTGGAGATGAAGATGCTGGGGAATTTGCAGCTGTTTTCCTTGCTGCTGCGGCAGCCAGCAACATGCTTCGTTCATTGGCGAGAGAGGCAATTTGTGGGACTGCGGCCAATGAAAAGTTGTCAGTATCTGCGGCGTAAATGCTGCCAACCAACGGGTCAACCAAACGTTCTTGAATCTCGCTTCCGAAGCGACGCCGAACATAGTGACCAATTGAATCTTTCGGTGTTGTCCTAGGAAGAAGTGGTTCAATTGCTGCGCGTAGTTTTCCGCGTGGCGAAATAAGTCGAGAGGTTGCAAACGAACGAATCTTTGCTGGCACGCCAAGCAGTAAGTCACTTGGAATTGTGTGCATACCGTTATGCCATACGTAAGCATGCGCGCCAGTGGGTGACGTGAGAGCGGCACCCAAACCAAGTTCAGTCGCTAGTTGTGCAGCCCATGGCACGCGAGTGAGGAAAGCGTCTGCTGCTTCGTCGACTGCTGGTAATCCTGCAAATGGAGAGGTACGAATAATTCCGCCAACTGTTGGCTGCGATTCCAAAACCGTGACCGATACCGGTTCAGGAGAATCAGCAAGAACCGTTAGTGCGGTGGTGAGCCCACTGATGCCACCACCAATGACAACCACATGACGGCTATGTGTCACGCTGCGGCAACCATTCGGGCAAGAGATGCCATCACTGTTGCGTCGTCGTTAACGCATGCGGTACGCGCAAAAGCGAGGCCGTGTTGGTCTGCACGGTGAGCGGCTTCGATATCGAGGTCGTACAAGACTTCAAGGTGGTCTGCCACAAATCCGCACGCAGACACCAAAACGCCGTCAATAGGTTCGTCGCTATCACGCGTAGTGCTGATGGAATCAATGACTTCAAGAATGTCTGGACCAATCCATGGCTCTGGCGTGCGACCTGCAGATTGCCATGCAATGGACCATTGCGACCACCGTGTAAGACCGGCGCGCTCGGCAACAAGTTCTGCAGTTGCGCGCAGTTCCTCTGGGTATGGATCACCGCCGTCGATGATGCGTTGTGGCAGAGAGTGTGCGGTGAAGAGAACCTTGGTGCGCTCTGGGAGTGTTGCCAACTTCTTCTTCATGTCTTGTGCAAGAAACTCAATGAATTCATTGTTGCGTGCCCATGATTCAACTCCAGTGACCTCAATACCGTGAGGCGCTGCAGCTTCCCGAACGCGACCCATATATTGGCCAATGGAATACGACGAGAAGTGTGGCGCGAGAACAATTCCAACAATCTTCTTAAAACCTTGGGCGGCAACATCTGCAACAGCTTCTTCAACAAACGGCGTTGCGTGCTTCAGCCCGAGGAACACCTGGAAATGGCCTGGTTGAAGTGCATCAAGTTCGCGCTGTAACGCAGCGGCTTGATCTTCAGTGAGTTTTTTCAGAGGTGATAATCCACCAATTGCTTCGTAACGATTGATGAGATCTTGCAACGCTTCCTCTGTTGGCGGACGACCACGTCGAATGTCTGTGTAATAAGGAAGAATCTCTTCTTTCGTACGAGGTGTTCCGTAGGCCATGACAACAACAGCGGTGCGGGTGGAATTACTCATGAGTGTCCTCCAGAGTGAACGAAGTCAACGACTGCGTGCAAGACATCGGGGTTGGTGTCTGGCTGTACACCGTGACCTAGGTTGAAAATGTGTCCAGGGTGACCGGCGTTATCTGCAAGCACCTCGCGCGCGCCAGCTAATGCAATGTCTGTGCCGGCCAGGACTAGCGCAGGGTCAAGATTTCCTTGCACCACGGTGTTTGCACCAAGTCGACGGCGCGCATCTTGAATTGATGTGCGCCAATCGAGACCAATGATCGCGTTACCAACGGAGTTCATTGATTCCAGTAAGTGGTCGCAACCAATTCCGAAGTGAATACCGCGCACGCCAGGGTGACGTTGCGCCAATTCTGCGAAGACAGCTTCGGTGTGTGGTTTGACGAAAGTGTCGTAATCGCGTCGCGACAGTGCACCCGCCCATGAGTCAAAAACTTGGAATGCTTCAGCGCCGTGAGATAACTGAGCCGAAATGAATGTGATGGAGTGTTGCACCAAGCGACTCATGATGTCATTCCACAATTGTGTGTCTTCATGCATCAACCGTTTGGTGTTTTGATAGGTACGGCTGGGTCGACCTTCAATGAGATAACTGGCAACAGTAAATGGCGCACCCGCAAACGCAAGCAGGGGAACGGTGAGTTCTTTGGTGAGGATGTCCACTGTTTTTGTCACGTAGTGAACATCGTCTTCCTCTAGAGGACGAAGGCGGGATAAGTCGTCGCGCGTACGAAGCGGCTGCGCTGCAACTGGGCCGGTTCCTGGTGCAACATCGATTCCAAATCCGACTGCATGCGGCGGCACCACAATGTCTGAGTACAACACGGCTGCATCAACGCCATAGCGACGAACTGGTTGCAATGTGAATTCGGCAGCTAACTCTGGTTGCTTGATGGCTTCAAGAATGCTCCCGTCGCCACGAATTTTTTTGTATTCGGGCAAACTGCGGCCTGCTTGACGCATGAACCACACGGGCGTGCGCGAGCCAGCGGTGCCGTTTGCGGCTGCGAGAAAGGGATCGCCCGGAAGACTTGTCATACCTATTGGTTACTTGTGATGAACCCGTCCGCGCAAAGCGGTGAAGGCCAAAGTGAAAGAAATCGCACCAACAATGGCGGATGCGAGGAACGCCTGACCAAGAGACGAGCCATTCCAGCCCTCCAAAATCAGGCTTCGCATGCCTGCAAGGAGATAGGTGACGGGGTTGTAGTCAGCCGCCGTTGCCAGCCAGCCAGTCATTTGCTCTTGAGGAACATAGGCGGTGGTGAGAAACGCAAACGGGAAGAACAGCAAGAAGGCGTTGTTCACGGCAATGGGGTTACCGGTCTTCAATGCAATTGCATAGGGGAATCCGGTGAACGCCAATCCCCATGCAACAGCCAGAGCCACAAAGACCACCATTCCAGCGATGCCAGTTTGAAAAGAGATTCCGATGAGAAGGCCAAGAATCAAAACTGGAATCGCAAGAATTGCCACCACCGCAAAGTCGGCAATCATGCAGCCCAACAGCAACGTTGCGCGGTTAACAGGGGTGAGAAGAAGGCGATCGAGATAACCATCTTGAATGTCAATCACCAATGATCCGGCGCGCGAGATACCGGTGACCGCAAAGATGATGGAGACGGGCAACTGGAAGCCTTTGAAATCGAAACCTGGAGGAAGATTTCCTTCCACGAATGTTTGAAGTGAACCAATGTTCACAATGAGGAAGAACAATGGAACCATGAGGCCAGGGATGATGGCCTCTTTGTCTCGCACGGAAAGACGAAGTGCGCGACGAGCCACTGACATTAAGTCATGTGTAAAACCAGCGCGACGCGCAAGGGCGGGAGTTGAAGCGGTCATTGTGCGTCCTCTTGTTGCATACGTGTACCAGTTGTTTCAAGGAAGACATCGTCCAACGTTGGCGTACGCATGGTGAGTTCGTTAACAGTGATCCCAGCACCACTTAACGCAACCGCGATAGGGCTAAGTGCTGCACCACCATTTGTGACACCAATAACGATGCTTTCACCTTTCACTTCTACGTGATCGAGCCCAGCAACAGCGTGTAACGCTTGAGCCGCGCGTGCTGCATCTGCTTCTGAAACCTTCGCAATGATGACATCTGCACCAATAGAACGCTTCAGATCTGCTGGCGTACCTTCTGCCACAATGCGGCCCTTCGCAATGATGCCCACTCGGTGAGCGAGTTCATCTGCCTCTTCGAGGTATTGCGTTGTTAAGAAAATGGTCATACCCATTTCTTCGTTGAGTTTGCGAACCTCTGCCCACACGGCCGCACGACTCACCGGGTCAAGCCCGGTAGTTGGTTCATCGAGAAAGAGAACTTCTGGTTGATGCACAAGTGATGCAGCAAGATCGAGACGACGCTTCATGCCACCGGAATATGTAGAGACCAAATCGTCAATGGCGGTGCCAATGTTGACAAGGCCGAGAAGATGTTCAATTCGTTCTTTACGGTGCGCGGCAGTGAGGCCATACAGACGGCCTTGCATGTCCAGAATTTCTCGGCCAGTTTGCTTGAGGTCTAATGCTGCATCTTGGAGCGCAACACCAATTCGTAAACGAACATTTTCGGTGTCTTGAACAACATCAAATCCTGCAACTGTTGCGCTACCAGATGTTGGATTCAGCAATGTTGTCAGCATGCGAACGGTGGTTGATTTACCGGCACCGTTCGGCCCGAGGAATCCGTAAATCTCGCCTTTATTGATGGAGAGATTTACTCCGTTGACTGCAACGTTGTCGCCGAATGATCGCACAAGGTTCTGTGCGGTAATGGCTGTGGTCATTTCCCAAAGGCTATCGGGGGTTTCGTGGCGGATTTTTTCGCAGTTGAGCCTCAATACGTGCAACGCGAGTGCGTGCAGGCGGGTGTGCGGTCACAATTCTGTCGCGCCAGTGAGTTGCTCGCTCGCCATTGCCCGATGCAATCACGAGTCGTAGTGCATCTCGGAGTTCTTTGCCGAATCCCATTGCAACGACAGTTTCGTCAGCCTTAAATTCGGCACCCTTCCCAGCGACGTTGCTAATGATCTGCGCAAGAGAAATCATGGATAAGAACACCCACGACACAATGGTGAGTGCACCTGCAAGTGTTCTGCCAATAAATGATGCTCCGGCAGACTGGCGTGCGAATGTGTCTGTTGCAGCGTGTGCAATGTTCTGGAAAAAGAATCCAATGCGTGCCAAAACGATGATGGGAATACTGAGCCATTGACCAACTGTGAGCGCAATGGTGTGCATACCCATGTGGTGACTGAGTTCGTGCGCAAGTACTCCACTTAATTCATTGCGCGAAAGATTCTTGATGGCCCAACTGGACACAACAACAAGATGTCCTCCAGATGCAAATGCATTGAGATCATCTGAATCAGTAACAGACAACACAAACTTGCCAACTGGAATGTGATTGGCCTGAGCGACGGGTCGCCACGCACTTTGCAATGCATCGTTTTCATCTCGCGTAGGTGTTCGTGCACCCAGAAGTCGCATGAGCACCACTCGCTGGGCTGGCCGAAGAAACAACAGTGCGCCACACGCGAACCAGGCCAACGCGAAAAGCGGAAAGGTGATGTTGAAGAAGAATTGAACAATCCACCAGAACGCCGCAATGGCCACCAGCCACGCTGGGAATAGGGCAACAACTGGTGCGATTGCGGCCACTGCATAGCCATCAATTCGACGTTGTCGTTGAAGGCGGTCGGAGCGTGGCATGAATCTCTAGTCCACCAGCAATAGAGGTAATGGTCAATGACCTGTTCTTTTGGCTTGGCGAGGGTCACATATACTCGGAACATTGGCTAGTTCGAGGAGGAACCCACGATGCCCGCACCCACCATTCCAGGCGCAGAACCTTTTTCACATCACGGCAACAGCGATGCCGGAGTCTTGGTCCTTCATGGGTTCACTGGAAACCCGGGGTCAATGCGTGGGTTGGCAGAAGCATGCGCCGCGGCCGGATTTCATGTTGAACTACCGCAACTTGCAGGACACGGCACTGCCATGGAAGACATGATCCCTACTCGCTGGTCGCACTGGAGCGCCGATGCAGACGCCGCGTACCAAACACTTGCTCAGCGTGCATCGAAGATTGTGGTGATGGGGTTGTCCATGGGTGGCGCACTCACGTTGTGGGTGGGTGCAGAACATCCAGAAGTAGTCGGACTTGTGTGCGTTAATCCTGCAACGCAACCACAGCCTGCCGAAGTAATGGGAATGTTGCGCGACATGATTGCCGCAGGCACAGAGGTAATGGATGGAATCGGTTCAGACATTGCTGAGCCTGGCGTTGTTGAAACGGCGTATCCGGGAACACCGCTTGCAGCCTTGTTGTCATTCCAAGAAGACGGACTAATGCCCTTATCCCAGCGATATGCATCAATGAAGATGCCATTGCTGCTGTTCACATCGGTACAAGATCACGTGGTGAATCCCGCAGACAGTGACGCACTAGCTGCTTCATATGGTGGCGCAGTAGAGCGTGTCATGTTGGAACGCAGTTACCACGTTGCCACGCAAGACTTTGACAAAGGAATCATCTTTGAAAAGTCGGTTGCATTCGCGCAACGCGTCACCGCATGATGTTGACATTGATGAACGCGGTGACATTCGCGTCAATACCAAGTCCGTCAACTGGCACGTTAAACATTGGGCCACTTCGACTGAATGCATATGGACTCATGATTGCCATTGGCGTCATTGTTGCTGTGCGAATTGCTGGCAAACGTGCCGAGGCGCGTGGTGTTGCAACAATGGAAGATTTCTCTTCCATTGCAACCTGGGCTGTCCCCGCTGGAATTATTGGTGCACGTGCGTATCACGTCATCACCGATGCGCAGCGCTTCTCGAACAACTGGGCGGACGCATTCAAGATTTGGCAGGGTGGTCTTGGTATTTGGGGCGGCGTCTTCGCTGGCGTTCTGGTTGGTTACTGGAGAGCACGCGTACGCGGTGTAGACGGGCTGTGGATCCTCACGTGTGCAGCGCCAGCGATCCCTGTTGCTCAAGCCATTGGCCGGTGGGGAAACTGGTGGAATCAAGAGTTGTTTGGTCGCCCGACCGATCTTCCGTGGGCCCTCAGTGTTTCTGCTGATACTGCGCGAGATGCGGGATACGCGCCGGGCACCACATTCCATCCAACATTTTTGTATGAATCACTGGCATGTCTGCTCCTTGCCGCTGCATTGATTGCTGTGGAGAAGAAGTTTCAGCCTCGACGAGGTCGATTGATTGCGTGGTACGCAGCGGGCTACACAACATTCCGATTCTTCATTGAAGGAATTCGTATTGACGATGCACATAGCGCTGGTGGTTTGCGTCTAAACCAATGGGTCTCACTGGTTGTCTTTGCCGTATCCGTTGGCTGGTTGATTTTTGATGCTCGGCGTTCGCAAGGGGAGTCAGAACCGTCTACGGTCAGTACCCATGAGTGAATGTCTGTACGAAGTTCGTGAGCCAGGAATCGGCCTCATTACCTTTAATCGTCCTGATCGTTTGAATGCATGGACAGCACGAATGGGTCATGAATACTTTGCTGCGCTGGATGCTGCAGTTTCAGACCCGAACGTGCGAGTCATTGTGGTGACTGGTGCAGGCAAGGGCTACTGCGCAGGTGCAGACATGGGAACTTTGCAAGGCATTCCGTCTCCTTCTGATGAATCATCGTCAAATAGCGACAGCATTGTTGAAGGCCGCATGCAAGATGAGATCACTCGAATTTCAAAACCAGTCATTGCAGCAGTCAATGGTGCAGCTGCAGGTTTGGGCTTAGTGCAAGCCTTGATGTGCGACATTCGATTTGCAGCAGACACAGCAAAGTTCACGTGCGCATTCTCGAAGCGTGGTCTCATTGCTGAATATGGAATCTCATGGGTCTTGCCACGACTTGTTGGCCAAGCAAATGCTCTCGACCTTCTCATGTCCAGCCGAATTGTGTTGGCCGATGAAGCATTGTCTTTGGGAATGGTCAACAAAGTTGTTCCTGCCGCGCAACTTATGGATGTGGTCATGGCGTACGCCGCAGACCTTGCTCAGAATGTGTCGCCATCTTCTATGTCGGTCATGAAGCGCCAGGTCTATGGCGACTACAACAAAGATGTCGCCACTGCCAGCAAAGATGCGTTGGTGCTCATGGGTCAATCATTTGGTCGCCCAGACTTCAAAGAGGGTGTGCAGAGCTTTGTTCAAAAGCGTCAAGCGGCGTTCCCGCCCGTTGATCCGAAGGCCTAAACGCCACTAATTGGGGTGGCAACGAGCGGGGGCTCGTAGGCTGGAGAACCGTGACACAGTCCGGTAGCCCCATTACTGCTGCAGACGTTGCCAAAGTGGCCCGTCTAGCGCGACTCGATATTGACGATGCCCAAGTTGAGCACTTCACCGAACAATTAGGAAAGGTGATGGGTCACTTCAGCGACATCGATGCTCTTGATCTGTCAAATGTGGAACCAATGTCACAGCCGTATCCGTTGGTGAATGTCATGCGCGAAGACGTTGAGATGCCAACGCTTGATACAGACGAGGTATTGGCAGCAGCCCCAGCCGCAGAAGAGCGCCGTTTCCGCGTGCCACCAATCATTGGGATTGAGGGTTAATCATGAGCGGAATTCCAACCACCGCATCGGGGATTGCACAGGCTGTTGCAAGTGGCTCGTTGTCTGCACGCGAAGTTGTCGATGCACATCTTGCGCGAATTGAACAGCAAGACGGCGATATCAATGCGTTCAACATCGTTACTGCAGATGCTGCTCGCGCGCACGCAGATGAAATTGACGCAGACATTGCAGCAGGTCGTCCAGTGGGTCCACTTGCAGGTGTTCCCATTGCGTTGAAAGACAATCTCTGTACGCGTGGAATTGAGACCACATGTTCATCGCGCATTCTTGAAGGGTGGAGGCCGCCGTACGACGCAACTGTTGTGTCGCGTTTGCGTGCAGCCGGAGCAATTTCCGTTGGCAAAACAAACCTCGACGAGTTTGCCATGGGTTCCAGCACAGAGAACTCTGCGTTTGGTCCAACAAAGAACCCAGTTGACACTTCACGAGTTCCTGGTGGTTCAAGTGGTGGCAGCGCTGCCGCAGTTGCGGCAGGTTTTGCACCCGTCAGCCTTGGTTCCGACACTGGCGGCAGTATTCGCCAACCCGCAGCACTGTGCGGAGTTGTTGGCGTGAAGCCAACGTACGGATTGGTGAGTCGTTACGGCTTAGTCGCATATGCAAGTTCGTTAGATCAAATTGGGCCATTCGCAACAACAGTGTCCGATGCCGCATTAATCACTGAAGTCATTGCTGGCCACGACGTGATGGACTCCACGTCAATTCCACAGCCAGCACCATCACTTGTTGGCGCAGTGTCACAAGGCGTTGCTGGCATGCGCATTGGTCGAGTGACAGATTTGCCTGGTGGTGCAGAACCAGAAGTAATGGACCGATTGAATGCGTCGTTCGATGCATTAGCTGCAGCCGGTGCAACCATTGTTGACATCACCTTGCCTAGCTTGTCGTACGCGCTAACGGCGTATTACCTCATTGCACCCGCAGAGGCCAGTAGCAACCTGGCTCGCTTCGACGGAGTGCGCTACGGACTGCGTGTCAATGCTGCAGATACCAATGCAATGTATGGCGCAACGAGAGCCGCTGGTTTCGGAGATGAAGTGAAGCGCCGCATCATGCTGGGTACCTACGCATTGTCTGCTGGTTATTACGACGCGTATTACGGCAAGGCTTTAAAGGTGCGACGCATCATCGCGCAAGACTTCGACGCCGCATACAAAAACGTTGATGCCATTGTCATGCCAACGTCACCTC
The DNA here is from genome assembly GCA_964599815.1 of uncultured Bifidobacterium sp. Taxonomy (GTDB): domain Bacteria; phylum Actinomycetota; class Acidimicrobiia; order Acidimicrobiales; family Ilumatobacteraceae; genus UBA2093. The sequence continues at coordinate 68,754 of CAZRHK010000002.1, forward strand.
TTGTTGCATTCAAAGCGGGCGAAAAAGTTGACGATCCAATGGCCATGTACTTGTGCGACATCTACACAATTCCCACCAACTTGGCAGGACACCCAGCAATGAGCGTTCCGTTTGGCACTGGCGCACACAATCTCCCCGTGGGAATGCAAATTCTTGCTCCCGCACTTGGTGAAGCCGCAATGTTCCGTGTGGGTGGCGCACTTGAAGCAGCAGGAGGCGCACAATGAGCGACAGCACACTGAGTTCCGTTGTAGCAACCGAAGACCAACTACTTCCAGGTGGTTGGGAAATGGTTGTTGGTTTGGAAGTGCACGTAGAGCTTGCAACGGCCACCAAATTGTTCAGTGGTTCGCCAAACCGATTTGGCGATGAACCAAACATCAACATTGACCCGGTCACGTTGGGGTTGCCTGGTGCTTTGCCTGTTCTCAACAAAAAAGCTGTTGAGTTGGCAATGCGAATTGGTCTCGCGCTGAATTGCCGCATTCAAAAGTGCATTTTCCACCGCAAGAACTATTTCTATCCAGACCAGCCAAAGGCGTATCAAATTAGTCAGTACGACTTGCCATTGAATGCGGACGGATTTTTGCAGTTACCAAGCGGTGCAGTCATTGGCGTTGAACGCGCGCACCTTGAAGAAGACACAGGAAAGAGCACGCACGTTGGTGGTTCTACTGGTCGTATTCACGGAAGTGACTACTCATTGATGGACTTCAACCGTGCCGGTGTCCCACTGGTGGAAATCGTTTCTCGGCCAGACATTCGCACCAGTGATCAGGCGAAGGAATATGTGTCAGAGCTTCGAGCAATTCTTGAAGCCATCGGCGCATCAGACGCAAAAATGGAAGAAGGTTCCATGCGTTGTGATGCCAATGTGTCGGTGCACAAAATTGGTACTCCATACGGAACACGTTGCGAAATTAAGAACGTGAACTCCATTCGTGCGCTTGGTCGTGCCATTGATTACGAAGCACGTCGTCAAATTGACATCATCGACTCTGGTGGAACCATTCGCCAAGAGACCCGTCACTGGGACGATGCAGAAGGTCGCACGCACACTCTTCGCACAAAAGAAGATGCCGACGATTACAGATACTTTCCGGAACCAGACTTGGTCACGGTAGATCCGTCACCAGAGTGGATTGAGTCGGTTCGTGCGGCGCTTCCGCCATTGCCTGCCGCACGACGCACAATGTTGCATGAGCTCACTGGGTACGACACACAAAGTGAAGCCGTCATTGTTGCTGTGGAACGTGGTCAACACGACTATGTAAAGGCCATCGTTGATGCAGGTGGAGACCCTGTTAAGGCACTTATTTATGTGACGCAAGCGTTTGCTGAAGCAGGTGCATCACCGTCGGTGCCACCAGCAGATGTGGCGGCTCTCACCATCTTGGAGCGCGACAACAAATTGTCTGCTACGCAAGCAAAAACTGTGTTGGCAGAGATCGTTGCAAACGGTGGGGGAGATGCAGCTGCAATTGCATCTGCTCGCGGATTTGAAGCCATGGATAATTCGGCTGTGGAAGCGATGGTTGATGAAGCAATCGCGGCCGACCCCGATGCGTGGGCAAAGTATTGCGCTGGAGAAGAAAAGGCAGCAGGCGCCATTGTTGGTCGCGTGATGAAAGCCAGCAAAGGAAAGGCCGACGGCAAAGTGGTGTCGGCCATCATGCAATCTCGCCGCGGCTCATAGGGCCTTACTTACTGGAATAGAATTCCACTAGAGTGGGCTAATGATCGGTAGTCCTGCCAAGCGCCTCGTCGGCATTTTTGTTTCCGTTGGGCTGGGCTTTACTGCGTTCTCACAGGTGGCGCACGCCAAAACATCAGTGATCACCTTGGCAACAACGACAGATCGCGGGAATGTTGTTTCTATTGCGGCCGGAACTAAGTGGAAATCTAAATCTGTTGTCGTTGAGTTGGGCGTAAAGACCAAAAACGTATGGAAGTGGTCACGCGTCGCAACGGCAAAAACTGACGCGAGCGGAAGAGCAACTCTCTGTGCGAGCAAGTTGGTGCCCAGTGGTGCGCAATTGCGATTAAAGAGTGGCTCAAAGATTGTTGCAACCACAAAGGTGTCGCGGGCATTTCAATTATCTGGGTGCGGTTTCGTCCCATCCCAACCATCTTCTGGTGCGATTCAATCAAGTCCCTCGTCTCCTTCAACAACAACGACAACAACCGCTCCGTCAACACCAGCCCCTACGTCGTTGGCTCTATCGGCGGCAACCGATACCGGGGACTCCTCGTCTGATGGAATCACGAAAGCAACAACTCTTGTTATTGAAGGATCAGCACAAGCTGGTTCAAGTGTGCAGGTCTATGTCAATGGCGCAACTTCTGGATCATCATGTACCGCAAATGGTCAAGGTGCCTTCTCTTGCACACTCGGCACTGTGACCGAAGGTTCAAAGAGCATTACAGCCAAAGCAACTGGGCCCCATGGAGAGTCTGTTGCATCGCAAGCACTCACCGTTGTTGTCGATCGCACTGCTCCAACAATCACGTGGAATCCACTTGGCAACTATTGGATTGGCGCAAATGACAGCATGCAAATGGCAGTCACCATCTCTGAAACCACAACAAACTTGGTATCTGGAGACATTCGGTTGGTGTGCTCAATAGTTGGTGGTTGCGGCATTCAGAACTTTTCAGGCAGTGGGCGAAATTATTCGTTTGATTTCGTGACAATCAACAACTTCGCTAATGGCGGCTCGGTCGGATTCTTGGCCAACGTCTTTACAGATGTTGCTGGCAACAACAATTCTCAATCAAACGGCTCCACCGTCATGTTTGATACCGATGGTCCACGTGCCACTGTGTCGCGGGAGAATGGACTGTTCATTGTGACATTTAGTGAGATTCCAATCGGCGTTACGCGTCACTCATTTGAACTCATTCAGTATGTGAATGGAGTCAGCATCGGTGGTATCGGATCTGCAGTGGGAATCGACAACTTTGGCACCTATGGAATTAGTGGGAAACAGTGGAGATTCACACTTTCTAGTAGTTACCAAGCCAATAACGGCATGGATTACTACATGCTTGAAGTGAAGTCACATGCTGACGTCGACGGGAACAATTCACTTGCGGCAGAAATCAGTTTGCCTTAGTTCTTTTTCTACTTCCAAGTTCGCAGATAACACATTTTTGGGCGTACTGTTCGCCCATGGACTTTGAGATTCCCGCAGACATTCAGCAGACTCTGAACGACCTTGACTCATTCATTGAAGCTGAAATAAAACCCCTGCAGGCCCAAGATGACAACGAACGTTTTTTCGATCATCGCCGTGAATGGGCACGTACAGATTTCGATAACGACGGTGTGCCACGTGCAGACTGGGAAGCATTGCTTCGCGAAATGCGTCGACGTGCTGATGCTGCGGGCTGGCTTCGTCTGGCACTTCCCAAAGAGTTCGGTGGTCAAGATGCCACCAACTTGAAGATGGCAATCATTCGCGAACATCTCGCCACAAAAGGTTTGGGCCTACATAACGATTTGCAGAATGAATCCAGCATTGTTGGCAACTTTCCGACAGTTCTGATGATGCGTGACTTTGGCACAGAAGAACAGAAGAAAAATTGGATGCCCGGTTTCCTAGATGGAACAAAGCGATTGGCTTTTGGGCTTACCGAGCCAGGTCATGGCAGTGATGCGACATATTTAGAAACAACTGCATATCGCGACGGGGATGAATGGGTCCTTAATGGAATGAAGCGTTGGAATAGCGGCCTTCATCACGCCACGCACGACATTATTTTTGCGCGTACTAGTGGCAAGCCGGGCGATCCGAAAGGAATCACGGCGTTTCTTGTTCCAACGAACGCGCCAGGCTTCAAAGTGGAGTTCTTCTGGTGGACATTCAACATGCCAACAGACCACGCAGAAGTGAGCCTCACCGATGTTCGCGTTGGTGCAGATGCAGTCTTCGGCCCGCCAGAGGAAGGGTTGGCGTTAGCTCAACACTTCGTTCATGAAAACAGAATCCGTCAAGCAGCAAGCTCACTAGGGGCTGCGCAATTCTGCATCAATGAAGCTGTGCGTTATTCAAATGAGCGAATCACCTGGGGAAAGAAACTCAGTGTGAACCAAGGAATTCAATTCCCACTTGTTGAACTACACACCGAGGCCGCCATGTTGCGTCAGATGATTCGGTACACAGCATGGATGTTGGACCACAAACACCACATGGAAGTAACTCACTTAGTAGCAATGTGTAACTACCGAGCGAATCGTTTGGCGTGCGACGCCGCCGACCGCGCAATGCAAACGTGCGGTGGTGTGGGGTACAGCCGCCACATGCCGTTTGAACACATTTACCGTCACCATCGCCGCTATCGCATCACGGAAGGATCTGAAGAAATTCAGATGCGCAAAGTGGCAAGCAATCTCTTTGGGTTCGGTGCAACACCAGACAGGCGATAGGTCTCACTCTGGGTCAAAGGCCAGAACGCGACCATGCACAATGACTCCAACTGTTGTTCCAACATTTGGCAGTAGGCGAGCATGAAGGCGAACCGTTGCA
>CAZRHK010000003.1:0-62118 GCA_964599815.1 uncultured Bifidobacterium sp.
ATCTTGGTGACGCGGCCTGCACCAACAGTACGGCCACCTTCACGAATAGCGAAACGCAAACCCTCATCCATCGCGATGGGCTTACCCAACTCAACAGTCATCTGCACATTGTCACCAGGCATCACCATCTCAGTACCAGCAGGCAACTGAACAGTTCCAGTCACGTCAGTGGTACGGAAGAAAAACTGTGGACGATAGTTATTGAAGAAAGGCTTATGACGACCGCCTTCTTCCTTCTTCAACACATACACCTGGCCTTCAAAGTTGGTGTGTGGAGTAATGGAACCAGGAGCACACAACACCTGACCACGCTCAACATCTTCCTTCTTTGTTCCACGAAGAAGCGCACCAATGTTGTCACCAGCTTGACCCTCATCGAGAAGCTTGCGGAACATTTCAACACCAGTACATGTGGTCTTTTGGGTGTCACGCAAACCAACGATTTCAATTTCGTCGCCAGTGTGAACCTTGCCCTGCTCAACCTTGCCGGTCACAACAGTGCCACGACCAGTAATAGTGAACACGTCTTCAATTGGCATCAAGAACGGCTTGTCAAGATCACGTGCTGGTTCTGGAATGGACTCATCACATGCGGTCATCAATTCCATGACCTTTTCCTGCCATGCAGCATCACCCTCGAGAGCCTTCAACGCAGACACACGAACAACCGGTGCATCATCACCAGGGAACTCGTACTCGTTCAACAACTCACGAACTTCCATCTCAACAAGTTCAAGAAGTTCTTCATCTTCGACCATGTCAGACTTGTTGAGAGCAACAACGATGTATGGAACACCAACCTGACGTGCAAGCAACACGTGCTCACGCGTTTGTGGCATAGGACCATCGGTAGCGGCAACCACCAAAATTGCACCATCAACCTGAGCTGCACCAGTGATCATGTTCTTGATGTAGTCAGCGTGACCAGGCATGTCAACGTGTGCATAGTGACGCTTCTCGGTCTCATACTCAATGTGAGCAATCGAGATCGTAATACCACGAGCTTTTTCCTCAGGAGCCTTGTCGATCTGATCAAACGGAGTGTGCTCCGCCAACCCACGATCCGCCAACGTCTTTGAAATAGCAGCCGTCAACGTGGTCTTGCCATGGTCAATGTGACCCATCGTTCCAATATTCACGTGAGGCTTATTGCGCTCAAACTTTGCCTTGCTCATTGCTGCTCCTTGCAGTTGTTGTGGTGTTTTTAGTTTTTGTAGCGTCGATCGGGATCGAACCGATGACCTTCCGATTATGAGCCGGATGCTCTGACCAACTGAGCTACGACGCCTTGTCGTATTGGTCTTCAACCATTCGGTTGTAACGCCGAATGGCGGAGCCCTCTGTGGGAATCGAACCCACGACCTTTTCCTTACCATGGAAACGCTCTGCCGACTGAGCTAAGAGGGCGTGCGCACTGAAGCAAAGCCTCAATGAGCCAGATTGGAAAGGCTATCGGTGAGAATCTGCAATTCGCCACTAGGTTTTTAGGCCATGGGAGACATCCTCATTCGCCACGCCACCACTCACGATGCCGAGGCGATTCGTGCCATCTACAACCACGAGGTGGAAAACGAGACCAGCACATTCGATCTTGTCCCCCGCAGTCTGGACGACCAGCTGGCCTGGCAAAACGCTCGACAAGGAGCCTTTTGTGTCTTCGTTGCCGAACTTGATGGTGACGTGGTGGGCTTTGGGGCGCTTTCTCCATATAAAGAAAGGGCTGCGTACCGCACATCTGTTGAAGATTCGGTGTACGTGCGACGCGATATGGGCAAACGTGGCATTGGCCAGGCGCTTCTCAATCATTTGCTGAACACGGCCGCCGACGGTGGATTCCACGCGGTCATTGCCCGAATTACAACCTTGTCATTTGGATCGCTGGCTCTCCACGAAAAGCTGGGCTTCTCCATGGTGGGTGTGGAACGAGAGATTGGCCGCAAATTCAATAAGTGGCTAGATGTGGCCATCATGCAGTGCCTTCTGCACGAGCGCACACCTAATAAATAGGTGCCGAAAAAATAAATGACCCCGCCGAACATGTCGGCGGAGTCATTTACGGGTTGGGCTGTCTGGCTTTCGCCTTTCAGTTCACGGTTTCCCGTGGTGGGCCGGGGAGGATTCGAACCTCCGAAGGCAGTGCCGGCAGATTTACAGTCTGCTCCCTTTGGCCGCTCGGGCACCGACCCCTATGGAAGTGCCAAGGCTATCGGCTGACTAGCCTTCCACTCCATGCCATCGTTCGACATTGTTTCTGAAGTTGACCGCCAAGAGCTCCGTAACGGAGTGGACCAAGCCCAGCGCGAAATGGTGAACCGTTTCGATTTCAAGGGAACCAACTCCTCTATTGAGCAAAACGAGCTTGTCATCACCATTAAGACCATCTCGGAAGAGAAGGCACGCGCCATTCGCGTTCTGTTGGAAGAACGATTCGTGAAGCGTGGCCTGTCGCTGAAGGGAATCGACTGGGGCAAGTTTGAACAAGCCTCCGGCGACACCGTGCGTCAAGTGGTCACCGTCAAAGTGGGCATCACATCAGACAAGGCAAAAGAGATCAACAAGTTGATCAAAGAAAAAGGTCCGAAGGGCGTGACAAGTCAGACCCAAGGCGATCAAGTGCGCGTCACCAGCAAGAAGCGTGACGACTTACAAACAGTGATGGCATTGCTGAAGGCTGAAGACCTCGGCATTCCATTGCAGTTTGAAAACTTCCGCGACTAATTAGCCCAGACGAATTGACCCTCCACTGTTTGAGGGTCTCCGTTTCCAAACCATGTGGTGAGAACACCTGCGTCGTTCACCATGGCGCTGCGTGACTGCGACATCACATACGACATCACATTCTTTGGCATGTCATCAGTGGAAAACACTTCCAGCGATTCGGGGTATCGAAACTCAATGATGCCGCTGTTGTTGTTGACGTTTTGAGTGACAACATTGCCGGACTCATCAACTCCTACCAATCCGACGCGCCACATCTTGTCTGAATTCCAGTTCACCGCGGTTGACAGAGTGATTGCTTCACGCAATGTGCCATCACTCATTCGTGCGATCCATAACTTTGCAGCATCTTTTGTAAATCCAGACAACGCAATTTCATCACCGTTGATCCACTGTGCTCGATAAATAGTTGCGACATCAGCTTTTGGTAATCCGATGGTGACGTTGACAGTTTCCGGTTCACTGGCTGGCGAAATCAGCAGCTCTTCGTATGCCACTCGCGCCAACAGTTCTCCATCTGGACTTACGACGGGAAGATGACCGACCAAAGTCTCCCATTCACCATCATCTTGCTTGTCGTAATACGTGATTCCACTTACTGGTTCACAACACGCACCAATAAATACTTCACAGGTTGTGGGCGACACGGCAACAGTTTCAACAACAGTGAGATCAGCACCTGTGTTGTCGCTCAACGGGTCATCACCAATCTGTTCCAGAGTGACTGGAGATTTGGATGATGGGTCATTCCACACCACCACTCGATAGTCACGATTAATTGCAGCCATGCCCAGAGTTGGGTTGTTAGCCGTTGGTGAACATTTGCCAACTGGAGCAATGGTTTCTTCAGAAGTTGATGAACTTTCTGAGCCACACGCAACTAGTGCGATAGCCGCTAGAGAAATTACGAGACTCCGACGAAACATCAATCTTCCGATGGCGCTTCAGCTGCTCGCTTCTGCAATTCATTCACCACATTCGCGTCTGCAAGCGTTGTGGTGTCGCCAAGATTTCTTCCCTCAGCAACATCACGAAGTAGTCGACGCATAATCTTGCCACTTCGAGTCTTTGGAAGATCTGGCGTGAAGTAAATGGTCTTCGGCTTCGCAATAGCACCAATTTCTGAGGCTACGTGATTGCGCAACACCTGTTCATCAACTTCACTGCCACCGACAAGCGTGACGTAGGCAATGATTGCCTGACCTGTTGTTGCATCATTTGCTCCAACAACCGCAGCTTCGGCAACAGCCGGATGCGACACCAATGCACTTTCCACTTCAGTTGTTGAAATGCGATGTCCGGACACATTCATGACATCGTCGACTCGACCCAACAACCACAGGTAGCCATCGTCATCAAGCTTCGCGCCGTCACCAGCGAAGTAACGACCCTCAAAGCGGCTCCAATAGGCATCTTTGTAACGATCTGGGTCTTTCCAAATACCACGCAACATGCCCGGCCACGGATGAGTCAATGTGAGATAACCACCGCCACGAGCGACTGGTTTCCCATCGTCATCAAGAAGTTCAGCTCCAATTCCAGGAAGCGGGAATGTTGCAGAACCTGGCTTCGTTGTGGTTGCACCAGGTAGTGGCGAAATCATGATGCCGCCGGTTTCTGTTTGCCACCACGTATCCACAATGGGGCAGTTTCCGCGACCAATGTTCTCGTGGTACCACATCCACGCTTCTGGGTTAATGGGTTCTCCAACACTTCCGAGAAGTCGCAACGATGACAAGTCATGCTTGGCTGGTTCTTCCACTCCCCATTTCATATACGTACGAATTGCAGTGGGTGCTGTATAGAAAATGGTCACCTTGTATTTGTTGATGATGTTCCACATTCGGTCATTGCCAGGAAAATTAGGAACGCCTTCGTAGATGACTTGTGTTGCACCGTTCGACAATGGCCCATACACGATGTAGCTATGTCCGGTAATCCAGCCAACGTCGGCGGTACACCAATAGATGTCTTTGTCTGGATTCAAATCGAACACATACTTGTGCGTGAACGTGACGTGCGTGAGATAGCCACCGGTGGTGTGCATGATTCCCTTTGGCTTGCCTGTGGTACCAGAGGTGTACAGCAAGAACAGCAGTTGTTCTGAATCCATTGGCTCTGCTGGGCAATCATTCGATGCTGTTGCCATTAGTTCGTGATACCAATGATCACGTCCTGCCTTCATGTCCACCGGATTGTTTCCACGTTGCACAACAACTACGTGCTCAATTGTTGGTGTACTTGCAACTGCTTCATCGGCCTGTGGCTTCAACGCAAAGACTTCGCCACGTCGCCATCCGCCATCTGCGGTGATGAGAACTTTTGCCTCGGCATCGTTGATGCGGTCTGCGAGCGCTTGAGACGAGAACCCTCCAAACACAACCGAATGCGCTGCGCCAATTCGTGCACACGCCAACATTGCGACAGCCGCTTCAACAATCATCGGCAAATAGATGTTGACGCGGTCGCCTTTCTTTACGCCAAGGCTCTTCAGCACATTCGCAAACTTCTGCACTTCGTCTAAAAGTTGTGCGTACGTGACGGTTCGCGAATCTCCGGGCTCGCCCTCAAAATGAATTGCGACCTTGTCTCCTTTGCCAGCCAAAACATGACGATCGAGACAGTTATACGAAACGTTGAGCTGACCTCCAACAAACCACTTGCTAAATGGCAGATTCCATTCACAAATGGTGTCCCACGGCTTCGCCCATGTCACCAATTCATCTGCTTGGCGCGCCCAGAATGCTTCGTAATCTTCATTCGCTTCGTCGTACAAGTGTGTTCCCACCACAAGCGACGATTTCTTAAATGCTTCAGACGGTGGAAACGTGCGCTTCTCCCACTGAAGGGCATCGATTGTCTCGTGATTTTCAGCCATTGTGTACCCCCAAGGTGACGACATGAACACTAGTGAAATGAACCGTTCACAAGGGAGGGCAACCGACAAGACTGTATGACCGTGACGCGAACCCACTACGGCAAAGACACCCAGCACCATTTCGGCCCCGCCGAATGGGGCATGACGAGTGCTGTGGCCATTACCTGGGGCGCCTCGTTCCTTTTCATCGCCATCGCTATTGACCATGTAGCAACGGGAGTTGTACCCATTGCCCGACTGTTCTTCGGAATTGTGGCGTTGGCCTGCTTCCCCGCGGCACGCAAGAGAATTGCTCGCGAAGACATGGGGCGCGTTGCACTGCTTGGTCTTGTTGCAATGACAATCCCGTTCTTTCTGTATCCCCTTGCTGAACAATCTGTGTCGTCATCAGTGACCGGCATGATTAACGGTTCAATTCCGGTCACCACGGTTGTGGCCGCAGCAATTCTGACGCGCACCATGCCATCGAAACGTCGAATCATTGCGGTTCTTATTGGCTTTGTTGGGATCGCATTCATTTCGTTCGGAAGTGTGGGCGACGACAAAGGCGCATCGGTGCATGGCGTGTTGTTTCTTTTGGCTGCAACTTGCTGTTACGCATTCACCAGCATCTTGTCTCGTGAGATGCAGGTGAAATACGGAACGCTCACGGTGTTGTTATGGCAAGAAATGTTTGCGTTGCTGTTCTCATTGCCTCTGGGGGTTCCGGCTTTCTTTGACAGCAGCTTCTCCTGGTCGGCCCTCTTCGCACTTATCGTTCTTGGGTCGTTCGGTACTGGCTTTGCCTACGTAATGTACGGAATGCTGATGGTGCGCGCAGGTGCAGTGCGCGGCGTCATTGGTGTTTTCTTCACACCCATTGTTGCCACCATTCTCGGTTTGCTATTTCGGGACGAATCAGTCACCCTTCTCGCAGTCATAGGAATGTGCATTGTGATTGCGGGGGCTTATCTCACCAGCCGTCCCGACAAAGTTGCTTAGAGTTTCCACTCCAACACGGTGAATGCACCAAGCCCAGACATATCGAGAAGTGCTTCAGATTCGCTAATTCGGCTTCGCATTTTGATAGCAGCCAACGTGGGGGCAGATGCCGATTCTTCCCACGCCCGTTTACCTTCTTCCACCATCTCGGTAATTCCCCACAGTTGAAGAAACTGTGACTGACTGCGCACGGAGTCGGGTTCTTTCACGCGTACAAGCTGGTCAATACACACTTGAGTTGTGATGTCTTGATCACCGACATCGCGAAGATAATGACTCCCCCGTTGATGTTGGGTATATGTACGTAACCATTCACGCCACGGCATTGATGCAACTTCAGCCGTGGTGGGTGTGCAGTAGTCAATACACAAAATGGATCCGTGGGTAAGTGTTTGCAACGCCTTCTGTAACCACAGAGCAGCATGTGTATGAATTGGCGCTCGCGATCCGTGCTTTACTCTCGAGGGCAGCACCGATGGAACATCTGCGTTTCGCAATACTTCAGAGAAACCTTGTGGTGTGTCTATGACGTGAGCCTGACGCCATCCGTTGTCGTAGACCCACAGGTCGAACGGAAGATTGTCCAACAACTCGTTCGCAATAATCACACCATTGTCAACGCGATCTGGCATGTTGCTAACGGAAACAACACCATCTGGATGCGATTGTCGTTGAGTCTCACTGACCTCAACGGCAATGTATGTGCTGCTCTTCAAGCAGTGAGGCTCGGCCGCCAGAATTGACCGCGCCAGCGTTCCTGGGCCAGCACCTACTTCAACAATTGTGAAGTTGTCGGGTTCGCCACACCGTTTCCACACGTCATCAATTGCTTGTGCAAGCACTGCCCCAAACAATGGACCAACTTCTGGCGAGGTGATGAAATCACCACGTCGCCCAGCACGGCCCGAACGCGAATAGAACCCGTCTTCTCCATACAACGCAATGGACATGAAGTCGGAAAACGGAAGTGACCCTCCCGCGTCCTCAACGGCGCGACGAAGTGAATTAGTAGCCGAAGGCACCAGCGAGACCTGCAATGTCACCGAAGTGAATGACAAGTCCGGGGAATGTTCCGAGAATCAAAGTTGCAAGACCGGTAATTGCGAGAGCTACACCAAGTGAGGAGTGAACCTTCACAGGAGAAGTATCGCCATCTGGTACTGGCTTCATCCACATTTCACGCATGATGTTTCCGTAGTAGCCGAATGCAACAACGGAGTTGATTCCACCAATAACTGCCAATGCATATGCCCAGTTAGTTCCTGCAGATACCAAAGACTGGAATGCAGCGAACTTACCGAACCAACCACCAAGTGGTGGAATTCCTGCAAGTGACGCAAGGAAGATTGTCATCAATGCTGCAACGCCAGGTGCATACGAGAACAAACCACCAAACGATGAAATCTCACCGCTACGTGTCTTGCGAGACACCACCATGATGACTGCGAAAATACCAAGGTTGGTAGCTGCATACACCAAGAGATAGGTGACCACTGCACGAAGAGCGGAGTTAGCAACACCGTCAATACCGGCCACAGCAAGCGGCATCAAGATGAATCCACCTTGTGCGACTGACGAGTAGGCCAACATACGAACAATGTTGGTTTGTTTCAGTGCCATGACGTTTCCAAGAGTCATGGTGAGTGCAGACAGAATCCAGAACACTGGCTGCCACACATCGAATGATCCGGGGAAGCCCACGTACACCACGGTGACCAATGCAACGAAACCTGCCGCCTTAGATGCCACCGACAAGAACGCAGTAACTGGTGTTGGTGCACCTTGGTACACGTCTGGCGCCCAGGTGTGGAACGGAACGGCCGACACCTTGAATGCAAAGCCGATAATCACGAACAGGACGGCCATTGCACGAATTGCAGTGACGTCTTCACTGAGGTACTTGCCAATGTCTACAAGCAAGGTGCTGTTAGTGATGCCGTACAACAACGACATTCCGTACAGCATGATTGCTGATGCAAACACACCAAGCAGGTAGTACTTAATGCCTGCTTCGTTGCTCTTCAAGTCTCGTTTGCGCCATGCCGCCATCATGTAAGCCGGAATGGACAAGAACTCGAGTGCAACAAATATTGAGATGAGATCGCGACTTGAAGCCATCATGACCATGCCAAGAAGGCTGGATAGCAACAAGAACCAATATTCGCCTTGGTAGTAATCCCCTTCACGCAGATGATCTGCTGTGAGAAGGATGACAACGTAACCAGCAAGTAAGAACAAGCCCTTCATGACCAAGCTGAAATCGTCCACCATGTAGCGGCCATCGAACATGGAACGAGTTCCCTCGTCACTGAGAGCAAGGGTGAGCACAGGGATGAATGCGCCAAGTGCGGTGAACGATGCAATAGGAGTGAGCATCCACTTCTTTGCTTCGGACACAAAGAGGTCAAGCATCAAGAGCAGCACAATGCCGCCCGCGAGGATGATCTCGGGTGCGAGTGCGTGATAGTCAACGACTGGCGTTGACCATTCAGCGGCAAGAGTGCTTAACACTGGATCAGCCTCCGAAAGCCTTGAGTGTGACGCCAACGGCGGGGTCGAGAACCTTGAACATCAATTGTGGGTAGACACCGAACACCACGATTGCAATCAGCAATGGTGTCCATGCAATCCACTCGAACTTGTTGACGTCGTGAATGTCTTCGTCATGTCCGTGACCTGCTGCGAATTCAGCAGTTGGTTCACCAAAAGCTGTGCGCTGGTAGAGCCACAACAAGTAAGCAGCCGCAAAGACGGTTCCGATTGCAGCAATCACCATGTAGGTGCGGAATGTTTCCACCGGCAAACCTTCGGCTGGTTGATACGCCGACAAGATGGCGGGGAATTCACCCCAGAAGCCTGCAAGTCCTGGCAAACCAAGTGACGCCATGGCGCTGAAACCAAGAATCCATCCAAGCTTTGGCATCTGCACCAACATGCCTGAGAGGCGCTTGATTTCGAGAGTGTGATAACGCTCTTTCACGGAACCCGCAATGAAGAACAACATTCCGGTGATGAGGCCGTGAGCCACCATTCCGAACATTGCTGCGTTCATACCGAAATCGGTGAGCGTGGAAATACCCAACATCACGTATCCCATGTGAGCAACAGACGAGAACGCAATCAGACGCTTCATGTCTGTCTGTGCGAGACATCCGAGTGCGCCGTAGATGATTCCGATGACTGCGAGAAGACCGATCCATGGCGCCCACTCTTTTGCAGCAGCAGGAAGAATTGGAATTGCAATTCGTACGAAGCCGTAAGTTCCCAACTTCAGCAAGATGGCAGCCAAGATGACCGAACCTTGTGTTGGTGCCTGCGTGTGCGCATCTGGCAACCATGTGTGGAATGGGAACATTGGAACTTTGACCGCGAAGCCAATGAACATTCCAGCAAAGATCCACACCTGAGTGTTCTTGGAAATCTTTGCGCCTTCTTCAATGAGGTACGGAATGGAGAAACTTTCAGCACCAGTCTTGAAGAACAGTGCAAGGAACGCCACCAACATAAGGGCCGAGCCGAACATTGTGTAGAGGAAGAACTTCAGTGATGCATACTGACGGTTCTCGCCGCCCCACACACCAATCATGAAGTACATCGGCAACAACACGAGTTCGAAGAACACGAAGAACAAGACAAGGTCGCGAGCAATAAATGTTCCGGCCATACCTGTTTGTAGAACCAACATCAGGATGAAGAAAGCCTTCGGGTTACCTGGTGATGGCACATGGTTCCAGCTGTAAATCATCACAAGCAAGGTGATGACCATGGAGAGGAAATACAACGGCAAGCTGATGCCATCGATACCAATGAGGTACGACGACTTGATAACCGAGATCCACTCGGCATCGGCAGCAAACTGCATCTTGTCTGCGTGGTCGTAGTTGAACTGAATCAACGTGAACACACCGACTGCGAGTGTTGCCGCAGCAGTAGCAATTGCTACCGACTTCGATAACACCTCATCTGTCTTCGGAATGAAGAGCATGATAAGGACGCCGACGAGTGGCAAAAATGTGCCGACTGTCAGCACCCAGTTGTGGTCGCTTAGGACTTCCATGCCGAGTTGCTCCCTCAGGTATTGATGATGACGAGTACAAGAGCACCGATGGCGGCAGCGCCGAACAACAATGCACCGTACTGGTTGACTTTTCCGGACTGAACGGGTTGCAATGCACCGCCTGCACCTTGTGCTGCGTTGCCTGCTCCGTTCACCGCTCCGTCGACCACTTTCTGGTCAACGTTGCGGTACACCCAACCGGCAATCTTGCGGGAGCCGATACCGGCTCCGTTCACAATGCCGTCGAGGACGTTCTGATTCACCCAATACGCACCACGCGCAATTGGATGAGCGATTGAGCGAACAATGATTCGCTCGTAGAGATGATCGAGGTAGTACTTGTTAGCAAGGAATGCGTAACCAGCACCAAGAACTTTGTTGCGCTGCGTGAGACCAACAAGAGCTTTGTTCTTGCGGGTGTACAACTGAACACACAACAGCCAGCTAAGGATCATTCCTGCGAACACAATTCCTACAGACATTGCACCCTTGGCCCACTTGAACTTTGCGTGGTTGAGTTGTGGTGCGTAGCACACGCCACCTTCTGGAGTTTCAGAACCACATGGTGAGTCATGGTGACCGTGGTCTGCAGACTCTTCGGTAGCTGCTGTCTCTGAATTATGAGTGTCTTCTTCAGCTGAGTCGGCCGCAATCTTTGACTCGCCATGAGATCCTGCGGGTTCTGCGATGCCATGCACGTTGACAACAACGGCGCGTGGCTCCACCCACTTCTTCATGTTCTCCCACTTCTCACCAAATGGAGTGGCGTTCAACAAGCCAGAACCAATTGCCAAGGTGGCGAGGATGATGAGTGGAATTGTGATGAGTGGTCCGGATTCATGTGGACCATGCGATGCGTGATCGTCGTGGCCGTGTGCGTCGTGCGAATCGTGCGAATCATGGGCGTCATGGCCGTGAGCATCATGTGCATGTGCATCGTGATCGTCGTGACCATGACCCTCATCGTGATGTTCACCAGCAGCAGCACCGCGAGGCTCGCCAAAGAAGGTGAGGTACGTTGCGCGCGTCATGTAGGCAGCAGTTAAGAATGCACCGACCAAGCCGACAATCATGAAGAAGTCGTAACCGCCGTATCCAACGTTGTCGATGATTTCGTCTTTAGAGAAGAAGCCCGAGAATGGGAACACGCCACACAACGCAAGCGTGGAGATGATCCATGTTGAGAAGGTGATGGGCATGAACTTACGAAGACCACCCATGTCTTTCTTCATGTCGAACGAGTGGTGCGATGCGCTATGGCTGATTGAACCAGCAGCCAAGAACAAACAAGCCTTAAAGAATGCGTGGGTGAAGATGTGGAAGACAGCAGGCAACCAAGCGCCGGCGCCAAGACCCATCATCATGTAACCCAACTGCGACACAGTGGAGTACGCCAACACCTTCTTGATGTCTGTTTGAACGAATGCGAGTGCCGCGGCAATCACGATGGTGATGCCACCAATGACCACAATGAAGTTCACATTTGATCCGTAGATGTTCATTCCTTCGAAGAACACTGGGTACAAACGAGCAACAAGGAAAACACCTGCCACAACCATGGTGGACGAGTGAAGCAACGAACTCACAGGTGTTGGGCCAGCCATTGCGTCTGGCAACCACGTGTGCAGTGGGAACTGACCCGACTTACCAATACATGCAATGAACAGTGCGACTGCACCAACAGTGATTGCAGTTTGACCTGGTGTTCCCGACAGTGCCCATGCAGACAAACCACGGATGCTGAAGCCAGACAATCCGAGTTCCTTTTGGGTCCAATCGTTTGCAGCAAAGAACAGAACTGACGTACCAACCAAAAGACCAATGTCGCCGGTACGCGTTGTGAAGAAAGCCTTCAGTGCGGCGCGACTGTTTGCACCGTCTTCCCACCAGTGACCAATCAACATGAATGAGCACAGACCCATGATTTCCCAACCCAAGATGAGCTGAATCATGTTTTCTGCAACAACCATGTTCAACATGCCCGCTGAGAACAACGTGAGCGATGCAAAGAAGTGGGTGTAGCGACGATCGCCGTGCAGATACTCGGTGGAGTAAATCTGAACAAGAGTGGAGATGAATGCAACAACTACCAAGATGGTGAGTGACAAACCATCAATGTGTTGTCCGATTCCAAACGAGAAACCACCGTTTTGCCACCATGTCCATGACTTGATGACGGGTTCAATGAATGCTTCTTCGCCGGCGCTGTTGACGCGTTGAATCCACTGGTAGGCAGCGCCACCAGAGAAGACCAGTGCGGCCAACATGGATGCAATACCGAACTCTGAACCCTTCATTGGCATGCGCTTGCCAAAGAAGATGATGAGAAGGAATGCAAAAGCAGGGATCAGCGGGATGATGTAGGCGTGCTCTAAGAACCAGCCCGAGCTGAGGACTACTTCTGCAGTTTCCGTGGCTTGAACGAACATGTGATCAGCCCTTCATCTCTGAGAGTTCGTCGAGACCAACGGAACGACGGTTGCGATACATAAGGAGAACCATTGCCAAACCAACGCCAACTTCCGCAGCTGCAATTGCAATGACGTAGAGGGCGAATGTATGACCATCGGTGGAACCGTTGCGCAACGAGAACGCCAACAAGTTGATGTTGACGGAGTTGAGGATGAGTTCAATGGACATCAAGACCAGGACGGCGTTCTTACGCGCAATAACGCCATAGACGCCGATGCAGAACAACACTGCACCAAGGATGAGGAACTGATTGACCAACATGGCTTAGTCCCTCCTCGCGAGCACAATGGCTCCGATTGTTGCGGCGAGAAGCACAAATGACAATGCCCAGAATGGCAACAAGTAAGGCCCAAAGATTTGGTCGGATACTTGCTGAGTGGTGGTAACTGCTGCATCGTGCGGAAGATGTTCGTCTCCGAAACCATCGTTCAATGCAATGACCATTGTTGCAAGCAACAGAACCGACACAGGGATACCCATGAACCAGTTCTTGTTGTTCAACTCTGAGTCGGTACCAATTTTTGCGCGGGTCAACATGGTGCCGAACAAGAACAACACCATGACTGCGCCGATGTACACCAGCACTTGCGTAATGGCCACAAACTCGGCGGCGAGCAATACGTACTGCGCGGCTGCACCAGCAAGAACAACCACAAGCCACAACGCTGCATGCACAACGTTCTTAGTTGTAACTACGCGGAACGCGCCGAACACCATGATGGCTGCAATGAGATAGAAGCCAACGTTCTGGGCAACAAGAAGATCAGCTGCGACCATTACTTCTTCCCCTTCTTTTCAGCACCGGCTTCAAGTTCTGGCGCTTCGGGAACGGTCTCCATCCACTCGCCAAGCTTTGTCTTGTCGTGAAGAAGGTCTGCAATACGTGGTTCTGAATATTCGTATTCAGGACTCCAGAACAACGCGTCGAACGGACACACTTCTACGCAGATACCGCAGTACATGCACAGTGCATAGTCAATGTCGAAACGGTCGAGCTTGTTTACTTTTCGTGGTGCGCCACCGGCACGACGTGGTGGTGCAAGTTCTTTGTGACCCTCAATGTAGATACACCAGTCTGGGCACGAACGCGCACACAACATGCACGATGTGCAGTTGCCTTCATGCAATGCGATAACACCACGTGCACGAATTGGTGGAGTCTCTTTTTCATGCGGATACTGAATGGTGTTTGAACCTTCAGTAGCAGTACGCATGAGGGTGCCGAATGTGACACCGAGACCCTTGAATAAACCAGGAACTTTGGGCTTAGCCATCAGAACGCCACCTTCAGCACGGCCGTCACCATGATGTTGACGAGCGAGACAGGAATAAGAACTTTCCACGCAAATCGCTGGAGTTGATCTTCACGGAAACGTGGGAACGAGAAACGAACCCACATGATGAAGAACACAAGAACGATCATCTTTGTGAAGAGAATCAATGGTCCAGCAACGTTCATCCAGTTATCGATGCTGTCGATATCGGTCCAGCCGAACCATGCGAATGGAACTCCCCAGCCGCCAAGGAACAACACGGACGCAATCATTGCGAACACACCAGCAGTTGCGAATTCACCAATAAAGAAGATGAGGAATCGGAAGCCTGAGTATTCGGTCATGTAACCGGACACGAGTTCGGATTCAGCAATTGGCATGTCGAACGGTGTCTGTGTGAGTTCTGCTTGCACGGCAATCATGAAGATGATGAACGCAACAAATTGTGTGAGGACATACGGGTTGCCCACACCGTCCCAGCCAAACATTGAGCCAGCATTTTGTGCAACAACAATTTGCTGCAGGTTCATGGTGCCAGCCTGAATAACCACACCAACAACGGCCAACACCATTGGCAATTCATATGCAATCAACTGACCAGCGGCACGCAGACCACCGAGAAGCGAATACTTGTTTGCGCTTGACCAACCGGCGATGAGAATTCCCAATACCGATACAGATGACACTGCGAGCGCGTAGAAGATTCCGGCTTCAAAATCTGTGAACCATGCGTCTGGACCGAACGGAACGACGACAACAAGAAGGAAGGTGCTAGCCAACACAATCAATGGAGCCATCTTGAAGATGCGCGCCTCTGGCAATGCGTTGGCAGGAACGATGTCTTCTTTTTGCAGCCACTTGCCTACTTCGGCAAACAACTGCATTGAACCGTACGGACCAGCTTCCATTGGTCCGAGTCGTGATTGCATAAACGACATCATTTTGAAAAGGAACAGATACACCACGGTGCCGGCAGGCAACAGCACTGCAACAAGTCCACCGAGAACTCGAAGAAGTGATTGCGCCCAGTACGCAAGATCTGCAGCGATAAGTGCACTAGTCATCAGCGATCAATGTCTCCAAGGATGAAGTACAACGACGCAAGGATGGTAATGATGTCCGGGACATAGACACCCTTCAACACCCAAGGCACAATTGAGATGTTGTTGAACGATGCACTGCGAATCTTTACGCGGAACGGACCTTGGTCTCCCTGCGAGACAACGTAGTAACCCATCTCTCCGAGTGGATTCTCTGTAGACACCCACGCTTCGCCTTCTGGCACCTTGATGATCTTTGGAACCTTGGCCATGACTGGACCAGCAGGAATGGTGTCGAGAAGTTGGTCGACAATCTTTGTTGATTCACGAACTTCTTGGAGACGCACCCAGCAACGTGCGAATGAGTCACCATCTGGGTGAGTCCACACTTTCCAATCTGCCTTGTTCCATGCCATTGGAAGTTCTTGATCGCGACGAAGGTCCCAATCGACTCCGCTTGCACGCAAGTTTGCACCTGACAGTCCGTACTGAAGTGCAACATCTTTCGGAATGACACCAATACCGCGAGTACGCGACTGGAAGATTTCGTTTCCGAACAACAAGTCTTCAATCTGGTCACAGAATGTGCGCAACTTCTTCATGACGTTGCGAGTTTCGTCAATGAAACCTGCAGGTAAATCGTCTTTCAATCCACCAATGCGGTCGAAGTTTGGATGGAAGCGTCCGCCAGTTGCAGCTTCAATCAAGTTGAGAACATATTCACGGTCGCGGAATGCGAAGAACACTGGCGTCACTGCGCCAAGCTGCACTCCGAGGTCGCCCAAGAACAACGACACGTTTGCAATGCGCGACAGTTCAAACAAGATGGTGCGAATGTGTTGCGCACGTGCTGGTGCTTCAACACCCATCAGTTTTTCTGCGGCAAGAATGAACGGAACTTCGTTTGCGAATGAACCAAGCCAGTCAATGCGGTTCACTAATGCGGTGACCTGCGGATACGTACGGACTTCAGTGAGTTTTTCGTAACCACGGTGCATGTATCCAGCAGATGGTTCAGCCCACACCACTTGCTCACCATCGAGACGAGCAATGATGCGAAGCGTTCCGTGTGTAGCTGGGTGCTGAGGCCCAATGTTGAGGGTCATGCCCTCTGTTTCAAGTTCAACGTTGACGCGTGCATCGGCAGCTTGTGCTGCGATGTACGCAAGTTGTTGACGGTCGCCGAGCATGGTCATGATGCTTCGCCTTCCTCTTCATCGTCGCCGGGGAGTGGTTCGACATCGACAATTCCTGGCCATGGCTTGACAATTCGTGCAAGCAATGGGAAGTCTTTGCGAAGTGGGAAACCTTCGAAGTCTGTAGGCAAGTACATGTTGCGAAGATCTGGGTGTCCGTGGAAACCAATTCCGAACATCTCGTGAGTTTCACGCTCGTGCCAGTTGGCGCCGGCATACACCGAGCACCATGAATCAAGCGCCAAAGAATCGTCAATGTCTACTTTGATGTTGACACCGAGAGAAGTGAATGGCTGCATCACGCGAGCAATGACTTGGAAACGCGTGCTACCACCGGTGTAGCCCTGCTTGATGGTGGAGTCACGCTCTGGTGCTGGTTCTGTTGGATCTTCTTCGCCCTTGCCAAATGGTGATGGCAACCAGTCGATGGCAGACAAGAAACAGAAGTACGAATAACCAAGTGACTTCAGCGTTTCACCTGTTGTGCGCCATGCGTCTGCAGACACGCGAATCCACATGTCGTCGTTTGGCTTCACAAGTGAGTCAACAACACTTGATCCAAGTGCGCCGATAATGCGAGCAAGTTCTGCATCGCGACGTTCGTCGCGTGGTGCTTCAGTGGTGGTCTCAGTTGACGACAACGGGAACACCTCCCTTTTCGGCTGATTCACCATCAACCACATTCATTGGCTTGGTGCCTTCACCGCGCCAACGTGCACCCATGTCTTCGTTCTTAATGCGTTGTTGCAATAGAACAATTCCTTCCAACAATGCTTCCGGACGTGGAGGACAACCTGGCACGTATACATCGACGGGAATGATTTGGTCGACACCTTTTGTAACGGAGTAACTGTCCCAATATGGGCCACCGCAGTTTGCGCAACTTCCCATTGAGATCACGTACTTCGGTTCTGGCATTTGTTCGTACAAACGCTTAATAGCAGGAGCCATCTTGTCTGTGACGGTTCCTGAAATAACAACAAGGTCTGCTTGCCGTGGAGATGCAGGCAATGGAATAACGCCAAGTCGCATGACGTCGTAACGAGGAGAACCGAATGCTGCACCCATTTCAATTGCGCAACATGCAAGACCCCACTGGTACACCCACAAGCTGTAGGAGCGACCGAGGTTAAAGAGAGATGTCAGTGGCTTTGGAAGGCGACCACGATCTACAAGACCCATAAGACTGAAATCCTTTTCCCTACACCCAGCGAAGGACGCCTTTGCGCCACGCGTAGACAAGTCCGAGTAGAAGAACTCCGACGAAGATGCCCATTTCAACTAATCCAAACCCGGCGTAACGCTCGAGCTGAGTTGCCCATGGGAAGATGAAAACTGCTTCAACGTCGAAGATAACGAACAGCAATGCGAACACGTAATAGCGAATCTGGCTCTGCGACCAACCTTCGCCAACAGGGTCTACACCACTTTCATAAGTGATGAGTTTTTCAGCGGTTGGTTTATTCGGCCGAATAAGCGCAGAGATACCCAGCAACAATCCGGCGACTAGAAATGCGGCAAGTCCAAACCACACAACAGTGAGATAGGACCGTAGGAACGGAGACATCGCTATCGAAACTACTACGGGCGCCCATTACCGCCCCAACTTCATCGGCTGAATTCAGTGAGCAGGAATGTGCTTTTGTGCGATATCTCGCAGAAACCAGGCGACTAACTCGTCGCACCGACGTTCAGCATCGACCACTGTGGCGGACGTCTCAGCAAGCAATGACTCTCGATCAATCGCTTGTTTTTCAAGTTCCACGAGACCCTCACCCGCCGACCAGTGTCGGACGATGGATTCCGTGGCCTCAGGGTGAAACTGCAGACCGAGGGAAGTTCCGCACACAATTGCCTGCGGCCCCACGGGGGAATCTGCCAACACCGTTGCCCCAGAAGGAACCGAGAACTTGTCGTAATGCCACTGCATCCACCGGCCTTCGGTGAGACATGAGGGGGCACTATTGGCCGTTTCTGCCACATTTTGCACAGAAAACCACCCAATTTCAGGATTTTGTGCATTTGTGACAACTCCCCCAAGTACTGTCGCAAGCTGTTGGGCGCCAAAACAGATACCCAAAATGGGAATTCCAGAGGCCTGGGCTGACGCCATGAGGGATTGCTCTGCCGAGATAGGGCCTGCTTGCTGTTCCCAATAGACACTCCACGATGACCCCATGGCGACCACCAGGTCGATGCCGTCTAGCGATGGCCACTGTTCCCACTGCTCTCGGAGGTACTCCACAAAAGACACCCCACGGCGACGAAGAGCTCTGCCAACAAGGCCCGGGTCGGCGTCGTCAACATTCGCAATCAGGGCTGCACGCATGACAACTACGGTAGATGATGCATGCCCGACTTTCCTCTTGATCTTGCTGCCATTCACTCCGCCCGAGTCGCCGGTGCCAGCGTGGTGAAGCACACGCCCATCACTGAATCTGCGGCGCTGTCAGATCGATACGGCGGAACCATAGTTTTCAAGGCAGAAAACTTGCAACGCACAGGTTCATTCAAGATTCGTGGCGCCATGAACAAATTGACATCACTCGGTAGTGATGTTGAAAAAGGAGTGGTTGCTGGCAGTGCAGGTAATCATGCACAATCACTTGCCTTTGCTGCTCGCCATTTTGGAGTGCCGTGTCAGATCTTTGTTCCTAGCGGTGCGTCGTTGTCGAAGATGGAGGCAGTGCGTTCATACGGTGCCACATTGATTGAAGGTGGCGACACGTTGACAGATGCAGTGCAACGTGCGCGTGAACATGCAACAAACACCGGCATGAATTTCTGTCATCCATTCGATGACCCCATGGTTGTTGCTGGACAAGCAACACTCGGGTTGGAATTGTTGGAAGACATCGACGATCTTTCAACAGTGATTGTTCCGTTAGGCGGAGGTGGACTCACTGGTGGCGTTGCGCTTGCAGTGAAACAAGTGAAACCACATGTTCGTGTCATTGGCGTACAAGTGCGCGCGTGTGCGCCATTTGCTGGTGCACCTCCCGCAGATGGTCCTATTGTCACGCTCGCCGACGGAATTGCAGTGAAACAACCTGGCGACTTCACACGACCCATTGTTGAGCAGTGGGTAGACGACATAGTTGTTGTAGAAGAAGATGTTGTTGCAGACGCAATGGTCATGTTGATGGACCGCGCAAAACTGTACGTAGAAGGTGGCGGCGCCGTTGGTGTCTCTGCACTATTGAGCGGGCAAGTTGTTCCATCTGCAACTGGTACTACTTGTGTTGTTCTGTCTGGCGGAAACGTTGATCTTGGGTTGGTTCCTAACCTTATTCGTCGTCACGAAACACAAGCTGGACGACGATTGATTCTGTTTGTTCGTATTTCAGATCGACCAGGTGGCCTTGCGCGACTGCTCACATTGTTTGCTGAGTCTGGTGCCAATCTCATAGAAGTGGAACATGTACGTGAAGGGGTTGACCTACATGTGCGAGAAACCGGCGTGCAAGTTGTGCTTGAAGTTCGCTCGCGTGATCACGCTGCTTCTGTAATTGCTGCTGCAACAAATGGTGGCTACGACGTAGACGAAGTAACTCCTGGATGACATCCCCACTTATCCTTATTCCCGGTCGACGCAGTGACGAGGCAAAAGGGCATCGCACTCCTGTTGTTAGTGGCGGTCGCTTTTATGTCGACGCCATTCAACGTGCTGGCGGCTTACCAATGTTGCTTCCACCAACCGATGACCTCGACATCATTCATGCATCCGTAGATCGTTGCGATGGAATTGTTCTTCTAGGTGGTGGCGACGTGTGTCCAACGTCGTACGGGCAAACCGAACGAGCACGGCTGTTTGGTGTCAACGCCGAACTAGACAAATTTGAGATCAGCGTTATCAAGCATGCAATACAGCGAGATATTCCAATTCTTGCCATTTGTCGGGGACATCAAGTACTGAATGTTGCACTTGGTGGCACATTGATTCAACATCTCGAAACCACCGAAGAACACCGAGACACCATGCACGATGTTCAATTGGTACCAGGGAGCAAAGTGGCCCTAGCAATGGGAACTCATGAGCCCGATGTTCATTCATTTCATCATCAAGCAATTGATGACATTGCCCCACATCTCGCTGTGGTTGGTACATACCGCGATGGCACCATAGAAGCTGTAGAGCATCAGACCGCTACGTGGGTGGTTGGCGTTCAATGGCACCCCGAAGACACAGCCGAGGAAAATGCTCCCAACCAAGGTTTGTTCAACGAACTAATCCATCAAGCACGACGCTAAGTGCGACGTGCGAATCACAGTGGTACGAAGCGAACCAAACGTGATGCGTTGATGATGAGATCTGGAAAGAATCCGATGATGAGCGCCGCAGCAACTGATGCCGCAATGACTACAGCTACCCCACGAGGAACCAGGATGTCGTTACTGTCTGATGCTTCTTCCATCCACATGCTGACCATGATGCGCAAGTAGAGGAAAGCACCGATGACTGCGCCCACCATTGCAACAATGGCAATCGCATAAGACTCGGCCTCGACTGCAGACTTAATCACGCCGAACTTGGCAACAAAACCAGATGTAAACGGAACACCAGCCTGCGCAAACAACAATGCACTAAACGACAATGCCAACAGTGGCTTGCGCTTTGCGAGACCCTTGAATGCATCGAGTGATGTTGCACTGTCGGCATTGCCAGCAACTGAAATGAGGATGGCAAAAGAACCCATCACCAACATGGTGTAGATGGCAAGGTACGCCATTGACGACGCAAGTCCATCGCTACCGCGATGTGATGCAGCTTCAACACCAACCAAGATAAATCCGGCGTGGCTGATAGATGAGTACGCCAACATGCGCTTCACGTTTGTTTGCACAACGGCCATTGTTGAGCCAACAAAAATGGTGAGTGCAGCAAGAACCCAAATCACTGGGCGCCAGTCGTCAACTCGGGTGCTGAGACCAGAGGTAAACAATCTCAACAATGCAGCAAAAGCAGCAACCTTGCCAGCAGACGCCATGTATGACGTCACCGATGTTGGTGCACCTTCATACACATCAGGTGTCCACACTTGGAACGGTGCGGCCGACACTTTGAAACCAAAACCCACCAACATGAGCCCGAGACCAATGAGAAGCAGTGCGTCGTTGTTGCCCGTGGTGAATTCTGCAGCGAGTCGATCTGAGATTCCAGAGATGGCGATGGACCCGGTGGCTCCGTACACCAACGCAATTCCATAGAGAAGGAAGGCTGAAGCGAATCCGCCGAGAA
Organism: uncultured Bifidobacterium sp.; assembly: GCA_964599815.1. GTDB lineage: Bacteria > Actinomycetota > Acidimicrobiia > Acidimicrobiales > Ilumatobacteraceae > UBA2093. Next base: position 21,856 of record CAZRHK010000003.1, read on the forward strand.
TGAAGTACTTCAGGCCAGCTTCTTGGCTTTGCTCGCGACGGCGATCACTGGCCGCCATGAGGTACAACGACAAGCTGAGAATTTCCAATCCCAAGAACAGAACAATGAGATTGTTTGAGGCCACCATGACAATGGCGCCGATGGCCGACGTAAGAAGCAACGCAAACTGTTCAAGGCTGTCACCATTTGCATCGTCGTGATGTGCAGACATCAACAATGTTGCACACAGCACTCCAACCAGAATGACAATTGTGGCGAATACTGAAAAACGATCTTCAACAATCGCCTCAGCAATTAAGTACGAACCTTTGTTGTAATACAACTCGTTCCAACGAACAGCCGCAATCACCAGTGCCGCTACAGCAGTGACGAATGTGATGCTTGGTGCAACAAGGCGATGCACAGAACCAGCCAATGTGGTGAGCAACAACACACACGCGCCACCAAGGAGTACCAATAGTGGAAGGATTTGCGCCCACTGAATATCAGGGGTGATGAGTCCTGCTGCGAACATCACTCGCCTCCCTCGTGTTCAGAGTGTGTTGAAGAATCGTGGGCGGCTGTAGCAGGCGCCTCGTAGTCCGAGTGTTCTTCAACATGTGTGATGAGATTGTTAACGGCGGGTTCAATTCGCTCGAGCATTGGCTTCGGATACAAACCGGTGAACCCAATTAATCCAATGAACACCAAGATGAGCGCGCCTTCTTTGAGATTGATCTCAGCAAACGACGAGTTGGCTTCATCTGGTTCTCCGTGGAAGACCCGTTGATACGCCCACAACAAATACAAAGCCGCAAGAATCACGCCAGTTGCAGCAACAACTGTCCACCAACGGGCAGTTTCAAACGAACCGATGAGAACCAAGAACTCACCAACGAAACCGTTGAGTCCTGGTACACCGATAGAGGACAACATGACCACCATGAATGCCGCTGCGAAGATTGGGGCAACTGACTGAATGCCCTTCAGTTCAGCAATGGCGCGTGTGTGACGACGTTCGTAAATCATTCCGACAAGAAGGAACAGCGCACCGGTAGAGATTCCGTGGTTCACCATTTGCATCACGCTTCCAGTTAGTGACTGGGAGGAGATGGCGAATGTGCCGAGAACAATGAATCCAAGGTGAGCTACCGAAGAATACGCAACAAGTCGCTTCAAGTCTTTCTGCATCGTTGCAGCGATTGCACCGTAAAGAATTCCAATAGTTGCCAACGTGAGGAACACTGGCTTTGCCCACACGGTTGCTTCAGGGAACAGATACAAACCGAAACGAAGGAATCCGTATGTACCCATCTTCAACAACACGCCAGCAAGAATGACCGAGCCGCCGGTGGGTGCTTGGGTGTGAGCATCTGGCAACCACGTGTGCAACGGGAAGATAGGGACCTTCACTGCAAACGCAATTGCAAATGACAGGAACAGCCAACGACCAGTGTTTGTTGCGAAGCTTGCCTTTTCTGCAATGGTGACCAGGTCGAAGGTGAGATATCCAATGTCGCGGCGAGCCAACGCCGCAGTGGCAATAATGCCCACCAACATGAACGCAGATCCGAACATTGTGTACAAGAAGAACTTGGTAGCTGCGTAAATGCGCTTGTCGTAACCCCAACCACCGATGAGGAAGTACATCGGCACAAGAACAATCTCGAAGAAGATGAAGAACAAGAAGAGGTCAAGGCTGAGGAAGCTGCCCATGACGCCCGCTTCCAGCAACAAGATCCACGAGAGATAACGCTTTTCATCGTGGTGCGGATCAATTCCCAAAATGACAAGCGGGAACAAGATTCCAGTGAGCACAACCAAGAACAATGAGATTCCGTCAACTCCGAGATGCCATGAAATTCCCCAACGAGAGATCCACTCGTGTTGAGACACGAATTGGAATCCACCGTCGTGAGTTGAGAACTGGCCCAACATCCACAACGACAATGCACCGGTGGCAACACTGATGAGAGCCGCGGTGAGTTTGATGTATTCAGGGCGACGGTTACTGAGAAGTGCGACAGCAATCGAACCAAACAATGGCAACAAGATGAGAAGCGTGAGTACCGGGAATGGTGCGGCGGCTTCCTTTGCTGCTCCAGCAGCAAGCAATGCAGTTGACGTCATTAGAGAACTCCTCTCACGAGGAACCAAGCAAGCATGACTACAACTCCGATTCCAATGATGAGCGCATACGAGCGAATAAAGCCAGACTGCACGCGGCTTAAGACACCACTTGTGGCGCGAACTTCCTTACCAACACCATTGACTGCACCGTCTACGACCACTGCGTCAAATGCTGCAACGGCATCAAACGCTTTGTAGCCAGGGCCACCGACAATTGCGGAGATGGCCGAGTCGTATTTCCATGCATCGGCCAAAATCTGCGGTTCGACCTTCTTGAACTTGCCTTTTGCATACACCGCAACCGAAGCGGCAATACCTGTAGCGGCAATTACTACTGCAAGACCCAACAGCAACCACTTGTTGTCGTATGCCCACGAGCCTTTAATGTCGGCTTCTGCATGGTGAACAACTGGCTCAAGCCAATGTTCCAACCAGTGTGTTTCTTTTGAGAATGGCAACTGCATGGCACCACCAACAATGGACAAACCAGCAAGAACCACAAGTGGGGTCACCATTGTCCAAGGGCTTTCGTGCGGAGTGTGATCTCCGTGTGCGCCGTGCTCTTCTGAGTGATCATTCCAGCGAGCTTCACCAAAGAAGACCATGATGACTTGACGCGTCATGTAGTACGCGGTGAGAAGAGCTGTAATAACTCCAATGACATACAGGGCGCGGTTGTTTGCAAATGCGAACAACAAGATTTCGTCTTTCGACCAGAAACCAGCAAACGGTGGAACACCTGCAATGGCCAACCAGCCAATGATGAATGTAAAGCCAGTGATGGGCATGACTTTGCGCAATGCGCCCATGCGACGCATGTCTTGTTCATGATGCATCCCATGGATGACAGAGCCAGAACCAAGGAACAACAACGCTTTGAAGAATGCGTGAGTCACCATGTGGAAGATGGCAGCAACGTATGCGCCCGAACCAATGGCAAGGAACATAAATCCGAGCTGCGACACGGTGGAGTACGCAAGAACTTTTTTAATGTCCGTCTGTGCAACCGCAATAGAGGCTGCAAATAAAGCTGTGAGAGCTCCGACCGTGGCGATGACATCTCCGGCCCATGGGTACGACGCATGCAGTACTGGTGCCATACGTGTCAGCAAGAACACACCAGACGTCACCATTGTGGCTGCGTGAATAAGCGCAGACACTGGCGTTGGACCTTCCATTGCGTCTGGCAACCACAGGTACAGCGGAAGCTGCGCGCTCTTACCGCACGCACCAACGAAGAGCATTAATGCGATGCCGGTTGCGGTGACTGTTGCCAAACCACCTTTTTCGGCAGCGTGATTGATTCCTTCGTAGGACAACGTGCCCACCGCAGTGAATGCGAGGAACATGGCGACCATCATTCCCCAGTCGCCAACACGGTTTGTAACAAACGCTTTCTTGCCGGCCGTTGCAGCCGAATCGCGCGTGTGCCAGAACGAAATGAGGAAGTACGAACATGCACCCACACCTTCCCAACCAAGGAATGTGACCAAAAGGTTTTCGCCAAGAACCAGCATCAACATGGAGAACACGAACAAATTGAGATACATGAAGAACTTGGGGAACTTCGGATCTCCATGCATGTAGCCAATGGCGTACAGATGAATGAGTGAGCCAATTCCTGTAATGAAGAGAGCCATGGTGATGCTGAGTGGATCAACCAACCAGGCCATGTCAATCTGCAGCGATCCAACCGGAATCCACGAGAACAAAGTGAACACGTGATGACGTTCTTCTGCAGGAAGAGATAGCAACTCGAAATACGTGAGGGCAACCACAACGAATGACGATGCGGTCATTGCCGTGGCAACAACACCCGCAAATGGTTCACCTAGTTTGCGACCAAACAGAACGATGATGAGAAATCCTGCGAGTGGGAGTGCAGGCACAAGCCAAATGAGATCCAACATGTTTGTGTTATCCCTTCAGCGCCGTGAGATCGTCGGCAGTCATGCCGTTTCGTTTACGCATGATTGCGACAACAATTCCCAAGCCAACAACTACTTCGGCTGCGGCAACAACCATGACGAAGAAGACCACCACTTGGCCATTGATGTCATTAATGGCGGTAGCCAAAGTAACGAAGGTGAGATTGACCGCGTTGAGCATGAGTTCAATACACATGAACATCACCAGTGGGTTGCGTCGAACCATGACACCGAACGTGCCAATTCCAAACAAAACAGCGGAAAGTACCAAGTACCAAGTATCTGTGGGCTGAATGGCAGCAATCATTGCGCTCACTTCCCTTCTCCATTGGTCTTAATGCGACGTGCCATAAGCACGGTGCCCACAACCGCTACGAGAAGCAGAACAGAAGTGAGTTCAAATGCAAACACATTGTCGCTGAAAATGGAACGCGCCAATTGGCGAACATTTTCGTCTGGCTTTTCAACGGTGGTGGCTGCGATTCCAGTTCCACGATTCACAAGAACATCGTCGGCAGCAACGATGGCAGCGATGATGATTCCCATGACACCTAAACCAACAACAGCGGCAAGAGGACGTTGGACCGTGAGTGGTTCGATGTTGACATCTTCAGCGCGGTCGACGCCCAACAACATGATGACGAAGAGGAACAACACCACAATTGCTCCGGCGTACACAATGACTTGAACTGCTGCAAGGAAATGCGCGTTATGCGACACAAACATGACAGCGATTCCGAACAAGGTGAGAACCAAGCTGAGTGCGGCATGCACCGGGTTTGAACGCGTGATGACTCCGAGAGCGCCAGCAAGAACCATTGCCGCTGCAAGAACGAAAACGATGAGCTCCATTAGTGGCCGCCCTCAACTTTTTCATCGCGAACATCTTGTGCGGGTTCAGGTTGACGAACTCCGTAACCCAACTCGCCGCTCCAACTCACAACGCCTTCGAATGTGGCGTCACCAGCGGGTGCAGTTGCGCGCATCCAGCCAGATGTATTCAGGTCTTCGCCTGCGCGCCAGTCTTCCCAGGGCATGTGTTGTGGTTTGCCATCGTCTCCAACAAGAAGTTCAGACTTGGTGTAGATGGCATCTTTGCGATTGGTGAACGAGAACTCAAACAACTTGGTTTCAGTAATTGCTTCAGTTGGGCATGCCTCAACGCACATGTCGCAGTGAATGCAACGCAGGTAGTTGATTTCGTAGACAAATCCGAAACGCTCACCTGGTGACGTTGGATTATCTGGATCGTTGTCTGCGCCACGCACATAAATGCACTTTGCAGGACATACGCCGGCGCACAGTTCGCAACCAATGCACTTTTCCATGCCATCTTCGTAACGATTCAAGACATGGCGACCGTGCAAGCGCTCTGGCTTTTCAATCTTTTCGTCCTTGTCGTCGCGATTCTTGCGCTTGAAGACACGACCACCTGAATATTCAGTGGTGACCTTGTTCTTTGCACCGTGCTGACGCATGGTGACGAGAAATCCGCCGAAGTAACCCATTAGAAGCTTGCTCCGTTCTTCTCGCGATTGCGTCGGCTGACTGCATGAGCAGCTTGCAGCAATGCGTATCCGATGATGAGAACAAGTGCTGAGACAATGGTGACAACTACTTGGTCCCAGCCGGCTTCACGGCCAACGCGCTGCGCTGCCAACAACATGAACCAACCGAGTGACGCCGGAATCAAGATGCGCCAACCGAGATCCATCAATTGGTCGTAACGGAAACGCGGCAATGTTGCGCGGAACCACACGTAGATGTACAGGAACACAAGAACCTTCAACAACAACCACACAGTTCCTTCCAAGGCATTTGGAAGAAGTGGAATGTCGAGAGTGGTGTTGCCAATGGAGATTGGCTGTGGGCCACCGAAGAACAAAGTGACAATCAACGCCGACATGGTGATGGTGTTCATGAACTCTGCCAAGAAGAACAAAGCGAATCGAATTGATGAGTATTCAGTGTTGAATCCACCAACAAGTTCTTGTTCTGCTTCCACCAAGTCGAATGGCGGGCGGTTGAGTTCAGCAGTCGCCGCAATAAGGAAGATGAAGAACGGCACAAACCCTGTGGCAACAAAGTTCCAGTTGCCCAACGAAGATTGCATGTCGACAATTCCTGCTGTGGACAGTGTCCCCGACACGAGAAGGACTGCACCAAGAGACAACCCGAGGGCTGCTTCATACGACACCATCTGCGCAGACGCACGCACAGAACCAAGCAACGGATACTTTGATCCACTTGACCAACCGGCCAGCATGATGCCGTACACCGCAATTGACGAAATGGCTAATGCAAACAGCACACCAACTGGTGGGTCTGCTAACTGCAAACGAGTTTGATGGCCAAACAGTGTGACCATTCCGCCGTTGCCGTCGCGGAAGTCTCCACCTAACGGAATAATGGCAAATGCGAGGAACGCAGGAACCAACGCAAGGTACGGAGCAAGGCGGAACACCAAACGATCTGAACGTTCTGGCAAGAGATCTTCTTTGAAGAACAACTTTGTTCCGTCGGCCAATGTTTGCAGCAGACCCCATGGGCCGGCTTTGTTCGGTCCAACGCGGTTCTGCATGCCAGCAATGACTTTGCGTTCAAACCACACCATCAACATGGTGGCGACAAGTCCGACAACAAAAACAATGAGCACCTTAAGAAGGACAATGAGAAGAGGGGTCCACAACAGACCGCCTTCCAACAATGGATCAATGGCAATCAAAGAAATCATGAGATGGACTCGATTCTGACATCCACCACAGACTCGTTGTGACGGACCAATTCACGAATGTCTGCGCCAGGCTGATTAAACGGAATTACTGCAGTGCCACGTACAACTGATTCAGATGCAAAGACTGGCAATACAACTGAACTGTGCGCATTAGACACACGAACATTGGTTCCTTCAGTAGCACCGACTCGTTCAAGATCTAGCGGATGAATGGTGACTCGTGCACCGTTGGCGAGCGCAGACAACGCTGGACTTGTTGCCGTACCAATGGCCTTGTCATACAACTTGCGGCCCATCACTACGCGGAAGTCGTATGAACTACGTGCAGCAACTGGTGGTGCAGCAAGTGGTGTTCGTACGGGAGATGCCACCGACACAACCACGCCGTCTCGCTTAATAGCAACAGAGGTTGTAGTTGCACCGAAGCCGACAATTTTCGCAGCCATCCGCTTTTGTACGTCGGCCACTGTTGTGACGCCAAGGTCGTGACCCAACATGTCTGCGAGTTCCGCTGCAATCATCCAATCTGCACGCGATGTTCCACGCGCGGTGATTTTCTGCACCACGTTTGTGACTCGACCTTCAAGGTTCATTGTTGTGCCGTCTTTTTCTCCATAAGCGGCTACAGGGAGAACCACATCTGCATGTGCGGTGGACGGTGACATAAAGGTGTCGAGAGAAACGATGAACTTTGCTCCGGCGATTCCTCGACGAGCAAGATCTGCGTCTGGTACGTCGTTCAGTGGGTCTGCACCGAGAAGAACCAAACACTCAACACGTCCCGCGGCGGCTGCCTCGAGAATTGCTGCGGCATCGGCACCAGATTGTGGAGCCAACCCAACAGACAATGCACCGCGAACATTTCCGCGACGCAGAGCTGGCAATACAGAAGCAGATGTTGACGACATGACTGCATCGACAGCAGCCATGACATGGCTTGCCGACTCTGCAAGATTTCCACGACCTGCAACAACAACAACTGGGCCAGATGCGAGTTGTGCAGCAACTTGTGCATCTGCCAACAGTGATTGCACTGCTGAAGCCGTTGTGCCGGATTCTGCACGAACCGAACGCCATGCGAGTGATGTAAGACCAGATTCAGTTGCAGACACTTCAATAATGCGAATGCGCTTCTTGACAGCTGCGTCTCGAAGACGGATATGAAGAACTGGAAGTTCTTCTTTGAGATCTGGCGCCAACAAAACAACTGTTGGCGCAGCACATGCGTCGTCGATGGTGGCTTGTGGATACGAATAAATGCCAACAGGCAATCCGTCGTCTAGTTGTGCATCGCGCATGGTGACACCAAGTGCATCGGCCAGTTGAGCCCACATAAATGCGTCTTCATTGGTTCCGCGTGCACCACCCAGAACTGCTACTGATCCTGGTGTGGCGTGGCGAAGAGTGCGTGCAACAGATTCAAGAGCCTCAGACCACGTGACTTGTGCGAACGAGTCACCGGACTTCACCAGCGGATTCTCTAAACGATCTTCAGAGTTGACGGATTGGAAGTTGAATCGACCGCGGTCACACAGCCAACCCCAGTTCACCGGATCACTGTCGACGCCTTGGTAACGAAGCAATTCATCGCGACTTGATTGCACCACTGTGCGGCAGCCAACTGAGCATGTTGTGCATGTGCTTTCGCGTTGTTCAAGGTCCCATGGTCGAGCCTTGAAGCGATATGGCTGCGCAGTAAGTGCGCCAACGGGACAAATTTGAACAGTGTTTCCAGAGAAGTACGACGCAAACGGTTCGTCTGGGAATGTCATCACCTGCGTGTTGTTTCCACGTTGCGTGAAGCTAATGAGTGGATCGCCTGCTACTTCATCGGCAAAACGTGTGCAACGATCGCACAGAATGCAACGCTCGCGGTCGAGAAACACCAAATCGCTAATGGGAATTGGCTTCTCATAGTGACGCTTCTCTTCAACAAAACGGCTTTCGCCAGCACCGTGGCTAAATGCTTGGTCTTGAAGCGGGCACTCGCCACCCTTGTCACACACTGGGCAATCCAATGGGTGATTCGCGAGAAGAAGTTCAATAATTCCTTCGTGTGCGCGCTTCACCTGCGGAGTATCTGTGCGAACAATTTGTCCGTCTGCCACTGGCGTCATGCACGACACAACCATCATGGGGCCCCGTGGGCCTTCCACTTCTACGAGACACTGACGGCACATTCCAACAGAGCTCATGCGTGGGTGGTAACAGAAACGCGGAATGTATTCGTCTGCGCGATCTGCTGCAGCGATGATTAACTCGCCCTTGCGTGCAGCAACGGTGCGACCATTAATGGTGATGCTGACTGCGTTGGGATCTGGTTCCGGAATGTCGGCAATGTCTGGTGTGTTATCGATAGTTGTCATTGCCCCACCGCCGTCACAGGAATAAGTGTTCGCTTAGTTACGCGTGCTTCAAATTCACTGCGGAACAAAGTAAGAGCTGAATGAACTGGTGCATACGCAGATGGACCAACGAAACAAATGGTGTTCATTCGATATGGGAACGGAACAGCAGAGAGGCCCAACTTTTCATTTGATGCGTGCGGGAATGCACCTGGGCAGATTGATTCGCCAACTTCAAGAAGTTGATCGAGGTCTGCATCTGTTCCCTTGCCGTCTACAACGCGAGACAGAATGCGTTCCAACCATGTTCCACCTTCACGACATGGTGTGCACTTGCCGCACGATTCATGCGCATAAAAACGCGTGAGAGTGAGAGCAGCACGTGGAATGTCTGTGGTGGAGTCCATGACCATGATTGCGCCAGAACCCAACATTGAACCCGCAGGTCCAACTTGGCTGGCTTCAAACGGAAGATCTAATTGATCTGGTGTAAACCATGGTGCCGAACCGCCACCGGGAACAAACGCTTTCAGTTCATTTCCATTGCGAATTCCTTGGCAGAACTCGTCGCCGTACAACAAGTCGCGGAAGGTGGTAGTTCCGTTAATGATTTCGTATACGCCAGGACGATTCACATGTCCGGACACAGCAACCATTCGAGTACCAGGTGATGTAGCTGTACCAATTGCGGTGTAAGCAGCAGCACCGTTACGCATGAGCCAAGGCAAGTTGGCCAAGGTCTCCACGTTGTTCACGATTGTTGGTTGACCATAGAGACCAATTGCAGCAGGGAAATATGGTGGCTTCAAGCGTGGCATTCCGCGATTTCCTTCGAGACTTTCAATAAGAGCAGTCTCTTCACCAACCACGTATGCGCCAGCACCCCAGTGCAACACAATGTCTACGGAGAACTTAGAACCAAGAATGTTCTTGCCCACATAACCAGCGGCGTACGCCTCGTTTAATGCAGCAGCAACACGCTCTTGTGCAAGAGCCATTTCTCCACGGATGTACAAGAAGCACTGCGACAGACCAGCTGCGTAACAGGCAATCAAGCAACCTTCAATGAGTTGATGCGGATCGCGCTCCATGAGCAAACGGTCTTTATACGTTCCTGGTTCACTTTCGTCGCCATTAACAACGAGATAGCGCGGCCACACACCTTGTGGAGTGAGACCCCACTTGTTTCCTGCAGGGAATCCTGCACCACCACGACCAAGAACTGTTGCGTTCTTTACTTCATCATGAACATCTGTTGCCGGACGACCCAATGCTGCGCGCAGACCTGCATAGCCATCGGTGGCTAGGTAGCGCTGCAATGTGTAGGAGTCTTCGTATTCAAAGCGTGATGTCACGATTTTTGGACGATCACCTGGATAGAAGCCAGGTGCGTGTGGCCATGTGCCACCAGGATTGCTGGTCATAGCGCTGCCTTCCCATCAAGCCATGCGGGGCCTTCGGTGACAAGTTCGGGATCTACTGCACCAACGCCACGTTCTGCAGGAATGTGCTGGCGCGTCACGTGCAGCGTTCCGTGTTGTGGAATCTCGTCGGTGAGTTGACCTGACTTCAATTGATCAACCAAGGTGTCGAAGTTCTGAGGTGTCACTCGGAAGCGATAGCGATAATTGACCTGGAGACATGGCGCTTCTGTACATGCAGCCTGACATTCGGCGCGCTCGAGAGTGAACATGCCATCTGCAGTTGTGCCGCCCATGTGAACGCCAAGACGTTCTTCTGCGTGATGCATGAGTTCTTCTGCACCCATCAACGCACACGACATGGTGCCGCAAATGTTGATGAGGTACTTGCCAACAGGTTCGAACTTGAACATTTCGTAGAACGATGCTGTTCCGTACACCTCTGCAGATGTTGCGCCAACAAGTTCTCCAATGTGCGCCATTGCTTCATTGGTGACATAGCCATCTTGTTCTTGCGCAAGATGCAACAACGGAATGGTTGCTGAACGCGCCTTTGGATAGCGACCAATAATTTCTCGCGCAAGGCGAACGTTTTCTTCAGATAGACGAGCCATCAGCGATCAACCTCTCCAAGCACTGGGTCTACGGACGAAATAACAGCTACTGCGTCTGCAACTAGGCCGCCACGCATCATGTGTGGCAATGCTTGAATGTTGACAAACGACGGTGCGCGCATGTGCATGCGGTACGGCGTAGATGATCCGTCGGACACGATGTAGCAACCAATTTCACCACGAGGGCTTTCAATGCCTACGTACACTTCGCCCTCGGGAACTTTGAAACCTTCAGTGAAGATCTTGAAGTGGTGAATTAACGCTTCCATTGATTCATCAATGCGGGCACGAGGTGGTGGCGTGACCTTCTTGTTCTGGATGCGGTAGTCACCTGATGGCATGCGATCGAGAATTTGATACACGATGCGCATTGACTCGCGAATTTCGTTGAAACGAATTGCGTAGCGGTCGTATGCATCGCCGTGTTCACCAACAACAACGTCGAACTCAACATCGTCGTAACGCAGGTACGGCATCTCGCGGCGCAAGTCCCATGGAACACCAGTGGAACGAAGGATTGGTCCGGTTGCACCAAGAGCCATAGCTTCACGGGCTGTGATGGCACCAACACCTTGCAAACGCTCACGCCAAATGGGTTGGCCAGTCATGAGGATGTCGTACTCCTCAAGACGTGACGGCAAGCTCTCGAGAATGTCGAGGACATCGACTGGGCAACCTGCAGGCAGGGCTGCTGCTAGGCCGCCAGGACGAATGAAGTTGTGGTTCATTCGCAAGCCAGTGACCTTTTGGAAAAAGCGCAATACTTCTTCACGTTCACGCCATCCGTACAACATCATGGATACTGCACCGATGTCCATGCCGTTGGTAGCAAGGAACAACAAATGGCTGCTCATGCGGTTCAATTCCGACAACAGCATGCGCATCCACACAGCGCGCTCTGGAATGTCGCCATCAATGCCAAGGAGTTTTTCTACAGCAAGTGAAAAAACAAGTTCGTTGTTAAGTGGTGACAGATAGTCCATGCGAGTGACGTTGGTGCCACCTTGCATGTAGGTAAGCGACTCGCCGGTCTTTTCCATTCCGGTGTGCAAGTAACCAATAATTGGCTTGCATCGAAGAACAGTTTCACCTTGAAGTTCAAGCATGAGACGCAACACGCCGTGAGTACTTGGGTGCTGCGGACCCATGTTGATGATCATTGTCTGATCTTCGGGTGCTTCTGTTTGAACTTCAGCTAATTTTGCTGCTTCGGCTTCACTGAGACGAAGAACTGAACCAACTTCGCGGAACAATTCTTTGGCAGTTAGTTCACTGCGTGAACGAAGTTCCTGCCCGCCTTCATGTGTTCCTGCAGAAATGATTGTGCTCATGAGTTCGACCCCTTGAACTGAACAGGAATTGACCCTTGGTCATAATCCTTACGAAGAGGATGGCCGTCCCAATCTTCAGGCATGAGAATGCGCGTCATGTCTGGGTGACCATCGAAGGAAATTCCAAACATGTCGTACGTTTCGCGTTCATGTGCTTCGGTTCCGGGATGTACATCGAACAGCGATGGAAGAACAGCATCTGATTCCGGAACTTGCACTCGCAAACGAATGCGTTGACGAAGCGTGAGAGATAACAGATTGACCACTACTTCAAAACGCTCTGGCTGAATATCTGCACCCACTTTGCGGTTGGGCATATTGAGATAATCAACTCCGGTGAGATCGATACACATGTCGTAGCCGTCAGCCAGCAACGACTTCACAACCGATACGTACGATTCGCGCGGAACCAAGAGAACTTGTTGACCGTGTGAATCAAGAAGAGGACATCCGTGCAGCGTTGCGACAGTTTGCTCCACAGTTTCTACGCCATCGCTCATGACTACTTCGATCCGATAACAACAGGAGAAGTTGCGTGCACTTCTGGCGACAATTCAACTCCGGCGCCTGCACCAGAGATTTCACGACGACGCATGATCTCACCGTCTTCAATGAGTTGGTGCAATGTCTCAATGGCGTGAATCAATGTTTCTGGCGTTGGAGGGCAACCAGGTGCATATACGTCGACGGGGACAATTTGATCGACACCTTGCACAATGGCGTAGTTGTTGAACATGCCGCCACTTGATGCGCAGACACCCATTGAGATAACCCACTTGGGCTCCATCATTTGGTCGTACACCTGACGAAGAACTGGGGCCATTTTCTGGCTAACACGTCCCGCAACAATCATGATGTCGGCTTGTCGTGGTGATGCACGGAACACTTCCATGCCGAAACGCGAAATGTCGTAGTGCGATGCACCAGTTCCCATCATTTCGATTGCACAACAAGCAAGACCGAAAGAAGCGCCCCAACTTGAACGTGAACGGGCCCACTTCACCAGATCTTCAATGCGTGCGGTAACGAAGTTATGTTCAATGCCGCCGAGGCCATCATCGAGAACGTTTTGTGCAAGACCCATTACGCGGCTTTCCCATCGTCCAACTTGCGACCCTCTGCACCGACAACACGAACTGTGCGACGTGGAGTGATGACTGGGCCATCTGAAATTGTTGTGCTTCCGTTTGCCTTCTTCAGTGGACCCCAATCGAGTGCACCACGAGCAACCATGTACACAAAAGCCACAAAAAATACAGAACTGAATGCAACCATTTCGAAGAAACCGAAGGTTCCAAGGAATTCGCGATCTACTGCGTATGGGTAAGCAAAGATGATTTCAATGTCGAACATGATGAACAACATCGCGATGACATAGAAGCTGACGGGGAAACGTTCTGGCGGTTCACGGCCAGGAACGATTCCACATTCGTACGGTGCTTCCTTAGCTGTGTTTGGTCGCTTTGGCGCCAACAGACGCGAAGCAATCAAACTCAATACGCCGAAAAGTACGGCCAGCACCGTGAGCGCAAGGATGGGCAGGTACTGACCCATGGCTTATGCCGCCGGCGACTTGAGTGCGAGATTTCCTCGCAGGACCACTTCACGCTTGTGAAGAATCCATGCCAACAAGAAGAACACAATTCCCGAACCGAACATGATGAGCAACGCGGGCTGACGACGTGCGCCAAGATCGCGAATCATCACCACGTAACGGTGTGGCTGTGTGGTGTCAACCTGAGCACGTGCTGGTGCACGGCCTGGTTCTGTGCGTTGCTGCACCAGTGGTGCAACTTCAACAATTGAATAACGAGGCTTGTGCTTGAAAGCGAAGAAGTCGATTGACTCGCCAATCTTTGGATAACGCTCGCCACCCTTGTCGTATACAGCGACTGGGATGTACTCACCCGCAGAGAACTCTTCGGCTTCTACTTGAATGATTTCATCGGCCGATGCAACTGCTTGTCCACGACGTGGGTCGGACTCTTCAAGAACAGTCCAGCCTTCTTCAACAAGAGCAGCAGACACTTTCTTTGCAGCATCTGGTGCAGCTAATCCGTCGAGGTTGATGGGCGCGTCAATAACTTCCGCTCGATTAAGCAGCGCACCATCTCTCACGATGGTGATTGGTTCTGCAGGCTTCCACGATGGGAATGGTCCTTGCAGACCAATTCCGTAAATGGCCCACACAAAAGCCATGGACATCATCCAACCAGCAAGAGCTGTTGCGGTGATGAGGAAACCAAGACGTGCACCAAGGTTGGTGCCAAGAATGAGATAGGTGCCACCCAAAAGGGCAACAACCATCACCAATACAACGATGATGCCGCGAAGGCCTGGATTGAAATCAATCGCTAAGAGAGTGGACAACATCAGAGGCTCCGCACGTATTCGACAATTAACTTGATTTGCTCATCGGTGTACATCTGACCGAAACCAGGCATACGCCCGCTTCCCTGGCCTTGTTCGCCGTAGCGCTTTCCATATTCAGAACCGGCCTTGATGAACTCAATCATGTCCTTCTGGCTTGGGAACTGTCGGATGGAAGATCCACCGGTGAGGTTTGGACCAAATGCGCCGCCACCAGTTGCCTGCGGGTCACCGTATGACCAACCCTTTGTGTGGCAACGTGCGCACGAATACGCGCCTGATCCGAGATCGAGATTGAACAATGCTTCACCTAGCGAGCCGTACACCTTTTCATCAACAAGGCGTTGTGCTTCTTTCATGATGTCTGCGTTGTTAGCTGCAGGAAGTTTTCCTTCAGAACAAGTGGGGTTGTAGTACGCACGAGTTTCTGCGCAGCCCTCTTGTGGAATCTGAATTGACTTCATGTAATCAATGAGAGTGGTGACTGCTTGGTCTGTAAGCGGTCCACCACCAATGGTTCCCCACGCGGACATCGGTGAGAACGGGCGACCGTAGTTAAGGATGAAACGAATTTCTTCTTCGTTAAAGCGGTACAACACTGTGTTGAGTGCTGGCGCCTTCCATGAAACAGCCTTTACTTCGCCAGTCTTTGGGTCGGTGACTGCGTACGACGCAACACCGCCAGTTGCTTTCATGCCACCGTGGCAACCTGCGCAGTTAAAGCCACCGTCTGCGGTAGCGGCGAACAATTTGCCGCCCCACTTAACAAATCGCTTCTCAAAACCAAACTCTGCTTCTGCCTGACGGTTTGGCTCAAGAATCCAATACAGAGGCAATGAGATAGTGATGATGACAAGGAACAAAAGACCAAGAAGTTGAACACGCTCTAGACGTGGACCTTCCAACTCTTCATCGTCGTAGTACGGACGACGGTTAGCAGCGAGTTTTTGTTCTGCGCCAACTTCTGAGCGTCCTTTGCGAATGTTGAAGAGACCATAGAGAATCCATCCGCCAACAGAGACGAGCAGGATGATCCATGCAATTGATGTGCTGGTTGAAGCCAACATGATTTAGTGACCTCCTGAAGCACCCACGCAGTGTGGGCCTTCTGCTTCTTGACCTGTGGTGTTCACACCAACTGCTGGGCCTGCGAATACTGCGCCGGTGTCGATGGTGAGTTGACCGTTGCTAACTGACACTGCAAAGCGATCCATGCCGCGTGGCGCTGGGCCACCCTTCTTTTCACCAACACGGTTGTACTGCGAACCGTGACACTGGCATTCAAACCACTGCGAGCTCTTGCACTCTGGAACACGGCAACCAAGGTGCGGACACTTTTGGTACAACGCAACAATTCCAGCCTGCATGCCTGCAAACACTGGAGCTTGTGCGCCGTAAACAGCTTGTGCCTTACCAAGTGATGCTTTTGGATATTCGGTGATCCATGCGCGTGCTTCTGCCAGGTAATAGAAACCCTTGTTGGCACGAATGTTTGCAACGATGTCGTCTACTTTTCCAGCGCTGATCTTGGAACCAAATCCGCCTTCTGCACCTTTCCAAAGGAATGCGAGAACAGAAGCACCGAATGCGCCAATGCTTGCACCCATCAATGTGACTGCAGTGCGGTTGAAGAACATACGACGCGACACACCAAGTGCTTCTTCGTCTGGTGCAACGAATGGTGCGACTTCTGCTGGTGCAGCTTTCACAAGATCGGTGGTACGTGCTGAAGCCTCAACTTCGCGACCAGTACTTGCTGTTGCACCAACTGTTGCCTTGCGATCGCGTGAACGAGTTTCGCGAGACAAAGCTCCGGCACCACGCACGTCTGTGCTGCGTGCAGTGGTGAAAACAACAATTGCGCCAAACACAACTGCTGCAACCACCACGATTGCGATTACGAATCCGGTACTCATGCCTGTTTCGTTCCTTGTCTGTCGTTACGTCGAATAGTTAGTGATGAATCTGAAGTGCGATTACAACTCGAAGAAGATGCCGTCGCGCCATGGGAAGGTGAAGTTAAATCCTGGGCCTCGGAAGAACGAACCGATGATGGTGAGCACTGCCCAGAACACCAAGAACATGGTCATCATTGATGTCATGAACTTGCGATCTTCTGGCTTGTTCGATGCGTTGCGGTCGAGATATGGGGCCAAGATCAAAGCAACAAGTCCGATGCCTGGCAAAGTCACACCAGCAATCATTGGGTGGAACATGGTGAGCAATTCCTGCAAACCAAGGAAGTACCACGGTGCCTTTGATGGGTTTGGCGTGTTGTTGAAGTCTGCAGCTTGCAACAGTGGTGCGTTAACAACCCACGAGAACACAAACAATGCAGCGGTGAGTGCAAGACCAGCAACGAACTCAACTGCCAACAAGTGTGGCCACGTGTGGACCTTGTCGACTGGTGCGGCCTTTGCTTCTTGAATAGAGCCAGACTTCACCACGGTGAGAAGGCGCTGGGTGTGACCACCAGGACCTGCACCAACTGGAAGACCAGCAACCGGAGCTGCAGCAACTACTGCGGCACCACTGGATGCTCCAGCAGCTTTTGTTCTGTCGAGCAACGCATCGGGAATGCGATCGCCACTACCTGATGCATCTGCACCAGATGAGCCAGCGGCCTTGTCGCGAGCAGCTTGTGCTCGCTTGAGGAGGTGTTCGGGGATTTCAGTCATTTTGATGTCTCCCTGTGATCACAGTGGTCCGGAAATTCCGCCGTCCTTACGGACGCGCCAGAAGTGAATTGCCATAAAGATGACGATGACGAATGGAAGCATCAACACGTGAAGCACGTACCAGCGCAACAGTGTCTCTGAACCAATTTCAACGCCGCCCAACAGAACGAAACGAACTTGCGAACCAAACACTGGTGTGTAACCCATCATGTTGGTACCCACGGTGACGGCCCATAGAGCCAACTGGTCCCATGGCAACAAGTAACCGGTGAACGACAACAGCAGTGTGAGTGTGAGAAGCACAACTCCGATAACCCAGTTGAACTCACGTGGTGGCTTGTATGCACCGTGATAGAAAACGCGCGCCATGTGAAGGAACACACTGATCACCATGATGTGTGCGCCCCAACGGTGCATGTTTCGAACTAACAGACCAAACGTGACGGACGTTTGCAAAGTTTGAATGTCTTGCCACGCGTTCGCACCAGTTGGTCTGTAGAAGAACATCAAGAAGATGCCAGTGACTGTAAGCAGAATGAACACGAAGAAGCTGAGTCCGCCAAGACACAGTGTGTAACTCACTTTGACCGCGTGTCGCTTCACCTTGACTGGGTGCAAGTGATACAGCACCGAGTTCATGATGACGTACGAACGGTTACGTGGGCTATCTGTGTAGCCCTTACGGAAAATAGAACCAGGGCGGAAGATGGAGTTCCACGCTTGGCTTCCCTGAAGTTGCGCACCAATTTTTGCAGCACGTTCCTTCAGAGTAGGACGGGGGTTGTCAAGCACTTTTGCCATTATTCATTCACCTCAGAGGCGCATTCCATAGCCGTAGCCATGATTGTTGGTTCGGGTATGGCTGTCACCGTCTGGTGAAGGCGCGCCGGCCTTACCCAGGATGATGACGCCAGTAGGACAACGATCGACGCACAGTGCACAACGTGTACAGACGTCGTCGTCGATGATGAAGATCACATTGTCGGAAGGGTCTTCGCCAGGAAGTTCTGTTCCTGTTGCTTCTGCAACTGCGTCTGGCGTGACCATGTGGATGCACTTCCATGGACAAATATCCACGCAGCCTTCGCACATGATGCATTCACTTTGGTCGATGTGAATGAACTGCTTTGGCTTTACCGCACGACCGAGATAGTCGGCATCAACTTCAACGAGTTGATACTCGGTTGACCACTCTGGCATTGGTGGATTTGCGTCGGTGCGTGCCATGGCGAATTAGCTCTTTCGTACCAATGGACGGCCGTACGACGAGGTTTCAAGTTCTTTGCTGGTGCTATCGCCACGCTTTTGCCACCACACGAAGAGATAAATCATGAGTGCAATGAAGTACACGTGAATAACCACAACGAGAATGTCGCGCAATGCTTCGTAGCTAACGGTGAATGGGAAGTTTCCGCCGCCAGCCTTGTGCTTCAAAATGTCGAATGGTCCGTAGATCAACTTGTCTTTACGCCAACCGAGATCGTTGTCTGCGTGAACAATGAACTGGTGAGGCACAACACCGAATGCCAAGAACATTGCAAAGAACACGTAGACGCTGCCCACCATTGCTTCACCCCATGTTGTTGGTGTTCCAATTGGGCGGCGCTTTCCGTAAGGAATGACAGCGAGAGCCATCACCGTTGTGACGATGAAGGAAAAGATGAAAGCCTGGTTCATTCCGGGCCATTTGAGGATGTCAATCGCGAGCATGGACTGTTTTTCTTCTCCGGTCCTAGAAACGGTTTGCTCCTGGGGGCAGGTGCCTAAGCACTTAGAACACTAGCCATCGCTCCCCCCATCCGACCTATTTTCCACAAGGACAAATTGGTCACGCATCATGGCCACGCTTGTGCTTTTGTGTGCGAACACTGGGATTCCTCGGGAGACCAAGTTTGTGAATTTGTGAAATCACAGCAACGTGGTCTACCCGGGTCTAGACGAAAATCACGGACAGCAGTCACGCCAATAATTGCGGTCAGGGGGCGAAATTTGTCTATCGTTAAAGGGTCAGACCCTCTAGACATCGGTATTCCGCCGAGGTTGGAGGTCTGAGCAGGTCTTCCGAGAGGTAAAAGAAGTGACCGAAATCCCCGAGCACCTTCTCAATCGTTCCAAAGCACGTCGCGATGCCGCGGCTGGTGGCGCATCTGAAGGAGCAACTCCTGCTGTTCCCGCCGCATCAACGCCTGCTGCAACAACACCCGCCACGCCAGCTGAGCCAGCAAAGCCAAAAGTGGTTGCTCCAGATCCTGCATATGTAGTGGCAGCCAAAACTCGACGCAAGATTCCGTTCTGGGCAATGTCTGCATTGTCGTTACTTCCATTGTGGGCTGGCGTGTACTTGTTGGCCATCACACCAGAAGACAAAGTTGTTGAAGGTCCTACTGCAATTGGAACTGCTGTGTACGCAGGTTGCGCAGGTTGTCACGGCGCTGACGGTGCCGGTGGCGCAGGCCAAGTTTTGTACCAAGGCGAAGTATTGAAGACCTTCCCTCACATTGAAGACATGTTGAACTTCGTCTACTCAGGAAGTCAAAAGTATGTCGCTGCAGGTCTTGCTACCTATGGTGATCCAAATCGTGAAGGTGGCGCACACAAGCCACTTGGTTACAACGGAAACCCCATGCCGCAACAAGGCGAAAAGGCTGGTGGCGGTTTGTCAGAAGCACAAATTCTCGCCGTTGCTTGCCATATTCGTTACGACTTGTCTGGCGCTGATCCAGAAGATGAAGCATGGGCCGCCGAATACGAAGCATGGTGTTCTCCAGAGTCTGAAATCTTTAAGGCTCTTGAATCTGGTTCCACCACATTCGACAGCATTGAGAAAGACTTTGCTGCTCTCATGCCAAAGCCAATTGCAGTTGGCACCGAGCCACGTCTCGGCACCAGCAAGTAATTAGTTACTGCGTTTTACACACCACAGACACCACGTTGTCGGTGGTGAGATTAACAAGTGACGTACTCAATTCATCTGGGAATTGAGTAATGAAATCGCGGAGAGACGTTGTGTCTTTGTCGCCGCATTCTCTCTTCACTGGCGTTGCTAGTTTCACAACCCAGCCGTTGCGAAGAATTCCTTCATCTCCATTAGCTTGCATGTCAATTAGTCCGGGCAATGTTAGGTACTGCAGACCGTTTGCGTTGTCTGCTGGAACTAATGCGAACCACACAACAGCCTCCCCCAACATGTCTGCAAGTAACACGCAGGCATTAGGAGTTGTGAAGTCTGTACATGCAGGAACAGCGTCGTAGTCGTCTACCAAAGTTCCTTCTGCAATGGTGAGAACTCGAAGGTCGTCTAATGACAATCGCATTGCACCCGACGATGTGAGTCCGCCTTCTTGCGTCCATCCAACATCTGTATTAATGGAGTTCACGCTGGCAACAAGATCGATCTTGTGAAGAACATCTGTTGGAGTCAGAGTGTCTGGCTCGGAGAGTGATGCGTATATTCCATTGCCAAGAAACAATGCAGCAACTGCAATACCAATGCCTACAACAAGAGGCCGGCGCTTCAACTGCTGATTCCTTGGAGTGCTAACGCGGTTCTTTCGGCAAGTTCATCCATGATGTCGTCTGTGTGCGCAAGACCAACAAACAGGGCTTCATACGCACCCGGCGCCATTGCAACGCCTGCATTCAGCATTGCGTGAAACACTGTCGCGTACATTTTTTCGTCGGTGGTTTTTGCTTCATCAAAGTTTGTTGGAGCAGACAACAACGCATCACCAAAATGCATACCCACAAGCGTTCCCACTACTGGAAACTGCGCTTGAATTCCATTTGCGCTACATGCATCGCGCATGACTGCTGATAGATGACGTGCTCGAGCCAGCAATTCCATATACACGTCGCCAGTTAACTCGTTGAGTGCAGCAAGACCCGCTGCGGTAGCAAGTGGATTTCCCGCAAGAGTTCCTGCATGGAAAACAGACCCAAGAGGTGTGAGATTTTCCATGATGTCTTTACGTCCGCCCACTGCGCCAATTGGCAAGCCACCACCTATTACTTTTCCAAAGCACGTGAGATCTGGACGAACATCGAACTTTGCTTGTGCGCCACCAGTTCCTAAACGAAAACCAGTAATAACTTCGTCGAATACCAACAACGCACCAACGCGATCACATTCTGCGCGCAGACCTTCAAGAAAGCCCGGCGCTGGTGCAACAACACCCATGTTTGCGGCAACTGGCTCCACAAATACTGCTGCCACATCATCATCAAGTTTTGGAACAACGTTGTACGGCAACACCCATGTATTGGCGACAGCTTCTTCGGGGACACCTGCAGTTCCAGGCAAGCCAAGTGTTGCAAGTCCACTTCCACCCGCCGCAAGCAATGCATCGGTTGCGCCATGGAAGTTTCCATAAAAAGTGACGATTCGCTTGCGACCCGTTGCACCACGAGCCAAACGAACAGCCGTACTTGTTGCTTCGGTACCGCTATTCATGAAGCGAACTCGTTCACACGAAGGAACACGTTCTGAAATTGCTTCTGCAAGTTTCATTTCGCGAGGAGTTGGTGCGCCATATGACGTTCCGTCTCCTGCTGCACTGCGAATTGCCTCGGTTACTTTCGGGTGAGCGTGACCAAGAATGATGGCACCGTAACTTTGCACCAGGTCTAGTAGTTCGCGGCCTTCTACGTCCCACACTCGTGCACCCTCTGCGCGCGACACGATGTACGGAGTTCCTCCAACAGATTTGAATGCACGAATAGATGAATTCACGCCACCGGGAATGGCTTTAGCTGAGCGATCAAAGATGGCCTGGTTCGATGGAATGCCAAGTCCACGACACACAGTTGGAGAACAACCAGCAGCAACACACGCTGTTGCATCGCAATACGGAATAGCCATGAACAGAATCCTTTTTATTGTGCTGAATACTCAGCAAACCATCGCGTTAGGTAGGTGAGAATGATGTCTGCGCCGGCTCGTTTGATGGATGTGAGGTGCTCAAGCGCCACCGCGTCGTGATCGATCCAGCCCTTTTCGGCCGCCGCCTTAATCATTGAGTATTCGCCGCTGACGTGATACGCAGCAACAGGCGTATCTACAGATGCCCGCACTTGACCAATGACGTCTAGATACGACAACGCAGGCTTCACCATGACGATGTCTGCGCCTTGTTCAATGTCTTCAAACACTTCACGCATAGATTCGCGAGCATTACGCCAATCTTGTTGGTAGCCCTTTCGATGACCACCACCCGCAATTTGCACATCAACTGCATCACGGAATGGTCCGTACAACGCTGATGCATATTTTGCTGAATACGCCATGATGGCAACGTTGTGGAATCCTGCGTCATCAAGTGCCGCACGAATGGCGCCCACCTGACCGTCCATCATTCCGCTTGGTGCAACAACATGTGCACCAGCTTCAGCTTGCGCGATAGCGGCGCGACAATAGATTTCAAGAGTTGCGTCGTTGTCAACGTCGCCGTTGGCATCAACAATTCCGCAGTGACCATGTGATGTGTATTCGTCAACACACAAGTCGGCCATGATGACCACGTCGTCACCAAATGCTGAGCGCAGGCGACGGAGAGCTACTTGTGCAATGCCTTGTGGATTCCATGCACCAGAGCCTTCAGGATCTTTATTAGCTGGAACGCCGAACAGAATGACTGCCTTTACGCCAAGGTCTCGCAAAATACGAACTTCTGCTTCAAGTGAATCCACGGTGTGTTGCACTACCCCGGGTAACGACACGATTGGCTGTGGTTCGGTGATTCCCTCTCGTACGAAGAGTGGCGCAACAAGGTCGGAGACATGTAGACGTGTTTCGGCAACCAATTCGCGCATGGCCGATGTGGTGCGAAGACGACGAGGACGTGATACGGGAAAACTCACACCTTGATGTTATTGGCACTCAGCCGTACATCACCGAGACGAATTAGTGCTGATGGCTCTCAATCACGCGTTCAGCGGTCTCAATCATGGATTCCAGAGACTGTTCGGGGGCAATTGCCGTGACATCAAGACCAAGATTTGCCGCCACCTTTGCAGTTGACGGACCTATTGCCACAACGAGCGGTGGTGTTGTTGCTCCGAATGCATCGAACCACGCTGACGCTGCACTTCCAGACGCTAAGAACAACACATCCGCTGCCAACGCATTATTAGCAACTTCTGCAGCTGGACGTAATTGCACAGTGTGATACGCCACCACCTGCTGAACATTCCAACCTTTTGATTGCAAGGTAAGCAACAACTGATCGTCTGCCAAGTTTCCTTGCACCAACAACACAGTCCCTTCACCGTTGGGGAACATGTCTGCCAATACGTCTGCGCGCGCTGGTGTTGCAACAAGCGACACCGTGGTGTCTAGGGAACGTGCAGTTGCTTCACCAACGGCAGCAATGGTGGGCATTGTTGTTGCGTCACCAGCCGCTTGAGCAGCAGAAAGAAATGGTGCGACCCTGTCGGCACCATTAGGCGATGTAACAACGAGCCAATCAAACTCATGAAAGCGTTGAAGAACTTCATCGCGTTCTCGGCCATCGTCGTCTGGTTCAGAAATTGCAATTAACGGGACTTCAACAACGACCGCGTCTCTAGCTTCCAAAAGCCTGCGGAGCGATTCGTTTTGTGCAATTGACCGAGTGATGACAACAGACTTGCCACTAAGTGGTGACGACATGGCCTAACTATTACCTGCAAGACGTTGTTGGCATTCATGAGCCATCGCAGCGCCGATCACAAGATGGTCATCGGAATCACCAATAGAAGCTTCCAACTGAACACACGATGATCCGTCGTCGTTGGCCATGAATGTGCGGAAGGTTCCATCTGCAGACAAGTGGGCACCCACGGGGAGAGAGCATCCGGCGCCAAGAACAAATAGGAACGACCGTTCTGCTTCCACTGCGCGTCGGCTTGCAGCATGGTCGATGTGCGCAAGCAAGTCAATGGTGGCGTTATCGGACTCGCGGCATTCCACTGCAACAGACCCTTGTCCCACCATGGGCACTGCAATATCTAGCGGCAATTGCTCGGCTATTTGATCTGCGATTCCAAGAATCTCCATGGCGGCGACCGCCATCACAATTGCACCACCCGATGGAATTTTCGACAATCGAGTTTGAATGTTGCCGCGCAAGTCAATGAAATTCAAATCTGGACGCAACTGCAATAGTTGCGCACGACGACGCACTGAACCCGTTGCAATAGTGGCACCTAGTGATAATTCATCGAGACGAGCACCAACCAGTGCATCGTTTGGAGTGCGTCGCTCACCAATAGCGCCGATAACCAAACCATCTGCAGGCTGCGATGGAAGATCTTTTGCTGAGTGCACTGCAATATCTGCGCGTCCGTCTAGTACTGCCCGCTGCACTTCTTTTACGAAAATTCCTTGACCACCCATTTGATGCAAGGGAGTGGTGGCGTTCAAATCGCCTTGTGTATCAACGTAGACGTACTCCACACGTACGTTCGCATGAGCTTGTTCCAGGAGATTGCCAACGTGTTCAGACTGAGCGCGCGCTTGCGCACTTGATCGTGTTGCGATTCGAACAATAGTCATAAGAATTACTAGTCGAGATTAAACAAATCTCGAACAGCTGCAGACAATCGCTCACCTTGTGGTGTTCCTGCGGCTTCGCGAAGTCGTACAGATGGGTTATGAAGCAACTTTGCAACAATTCCACGTGTAATTGACTCCACTACTTCGCGTTGTTCGTCGGTCATGTCTGACAAGCGACTGCTGAAACGCTCGAGTTCTGCAGTGCGAAAACCTTCAACAACTTCACGAAGCTGAGCCACAAGTGGTGCTGCTTGACGCTGAGCCTGATCCAACGTGAATCGTTCCACTTCATGGGAAATGATCTCGCGAACTTGGTCTACTTCGCCTGCGCGCTTGTTTAGGCCTCGCTCTGCCCATTCACTGAGGTGGTCAAGATCTCGCAAAGTAACCAGCTCAATGTCGGCCACCGATTCTTCAACATCACGCGGCAATGCGATGTCAACAATGAGCAACGGATTCGTTACAGATGCGCGAGCCGCTTCAACAACGTCCTTGCTAATGACAGTTCCGCCAGCGCCAGTACATGCCACTACAACATCGGCTGAACGCAGTTCAACGTGCAAATTGTCAAACGATGCAACGCGGGCTCCGACTTTCTCGGCAAGAACTTCTCCACGCGTTGAGGTGCGATTTGCAACAACCACTTCGGCAACTCCGGCACGAGAAAGAGCCGTGGCAACGCCTTCGCCCATTTCTCCGGCACCTACAACAAGAACATTCTTTCCATCGAGGGAGCCAAGGATCTCTCTTGCCATCTCTACTGCAGCATGCGACACAGATGCGGTTGATCGACTAATGGCAGTCTCCGTGCGAGCGCGCTTTCCAACTTCTAATGCGTAACGGAACAACAGGTTCAAGGTGTTGCGCGATGCGCCCTCTTCCATTGCTGCTTCCCACGCGGAGCGAACTTGACCAACAATTTCTGTTTCACCAAGAACTGCAGAATCAAGACCGGATGTCACTTCGAATAAGTGAACAATTGCTTCGTCATCATGCTGGCTGTACAGATGCGGTGTGATTTGGTCTGCAGCAATACCGCTTGTTTCGCACAGGAAATCACGAATGTCCGAGTATGCACCGTGGAAACGTTCAACAACTGCGTAGACCTCGGTGCGATTACATGTTGACAACACAACTGCTTCTCGAATGTCGTTACGCACAACGAGACTGTGAAGCGCCTTGGGCATCGCTGCGTCTGAAATAGAAAGTTTCTCCAGAAGGTTCACCGGGCTTGTGCGGTGATTAACTCCGATAACGACAATGGACATGACGACCTACGCGCTCACTGGTCCAGATTGTTCGCTCTCGCCATTAGCTTCAAGCGATGTGTTACGACATTGTTCGTAGTAACTAAGAATTTGTAGTTCAAGAGCAAGATCTACTTTGCGAACATGCACTCCACGCGGCACAGCAAGAACTGTGGGTGCAAAGTTCATGATGGAACCAACGCCTGCCTTCACCAATGCATCGGCGGCTTCTTGCGCCTGTGCTGCTGGAGTGGCGATAATGCCAATACTCACAGACTTTGAATGGACGATTTGAGTGAGTTCATCTGCATGCTTCACCCGCACGCCACCAACAACAGTGCCAAGTTTGGACTCGTCTTTGTCCACTACTCCGACAATGTGGAAACCGCGTTCAGAAATACCGGTGAAATTGGCAAGAGCTTGACCAAGGTTTCCTGCACCAACAATGACAACTGGCCATGACTGGTTCAATCCGAGTTCACGTTGAATTTGGTACGTCAGGAACTGCACGTCGTATCCAACACCGCGAGTTCCGTATGTTCCCAAATACGACAAGTCTTTGCGAACCTTGGCGGCGTTGACGGCGGCGAGTTCTGCCAATTCTTCGCTGGAGATGCGGGTGGTCCCTGCAGCGGTGAGGTCTACGAGAATGCGCAGATACACCGGGAGCCGTCCGAGTGCTGCCTCGGGAATCTTGCGACGGGGGGAGTCCGACATCGCCTCTTACGCTATTCCTTTGTTCACACATTCACGAACTCCGTGTGCCCTCCCCTAGCCTTTATCGGCGTGACCTTGAACACTGCCCTGGCAGCCGCATCCACCATCGTGGCCCTGGCATTTGGCCTCAGCACCCTCGACCGCTGGCTTCGCCGGCGTCGACCGCATGAATTGGCATGGTCCATCGCCATGGCGTTGTTTGTGGTGGCGGCGTTCGCATTGTGGTGGGCTGAAGGAAGCGGCTGGAGCAACGGCGTCTTCAGAGTGTTCTTTACGTTCGGCGCCATCGTGAATGTGCCCTGGCTTGGGCTTGGCACCATCTATTTATTGGCTGGTCAACGCGCGGGCAACGCCACCATGCGCGTGCTTCTCGTTTTCTCTGGTTTTGCAATGGGTGTGGTTCTCACAGCGCCAATTCGCGGCGCCATTGATCCCTCCACTCTTCCCACAGGTAGCGAACACTTCGAACCACTGCCGCGAATCTTGGCTGCAGTCGGTTCGTCTATTCCTGCGCTCATCATTTTTGGTGGAGCAATTTGGTCCGCATGGCGAGTGTTGCGCGGAAATACACCTGCATTGACAAGTGCCGCCACCCGTCAAGTGAGATCTACTCGTCGCCTGGCTTTTGGAAACATTCTCATTGCGGCTGGTGCTGCAATTTTGTCTGCAAGCGGAACATTTTCTGGTCGACTCGGAGCAGACACGTCATTCGCCATCACATTGCTGGCGGGAATTGTTGTGCTATTCGCCGGATTCTTGGTGGCCAGTAACGCAACGCACAGTTCTATCGCAGTGCGTAACGCTGCACCTTCCCGCTGATATTGCGCGGAAGAGAATCAACAAGTAGCACCTTCGATGGGCACTTGTATCTAGCGAGTTTGGTGCGACAGAAATCAATGATGGCGTCTTCATCTAAGTGAACACCATTACGTGACACCACATAAGCGCGAACTGCTTCGCCAGTATGTGGGTGCGGTGTGCCAACAACAGTTGCTTCAGCAATGTCTGGGTGCGACATAAGCACACCTTCTACTTCTGCTGGGAACACGTTGAATCCTGAGACGATGATGAGATCTTTCGCACGGTCGACCATGAAGAGATGGCCTGCATCGTCAACAACAGCAATGTCGCCAGTTCGTAGCCAACCATCTGATGTGAGAACACGTGACGTTGCTTCTGGGTCATTCAAATATCCCGCAAAAATATTCGCACCGCGAATCCAAATTTCTCCACTGTCGCCAACTAGTGCATCTCCGCCATGTTCATCAACAAGGCGAAGTTCAATTCCAGGAACAGGTCGACCAATAGAACCAGGGGTCCATTCCATTCCAATTGATGTGGTGACTACTGGAGCTGCTTCGGTAAGTCCGTAACCCTCGTGAATTTGAAGACCAAATCGTGCAGAAATGGAATGTGCAATTTGCTCTGGCAACTTTGCGGCTCCAGATAAAGCCAAACGAACATTCTTGAAACCATCTGCATTCGGATGATCCATCTGCGCCAATGCCATCCACATACTTGGCGCACCCGGCACAACTGTGACGTTACGTTCTGCAATGGTTTCCATTGTTGCAACCGGATCAAATCGCTGTACCAGTACCACTGCGGCACCACCAGCGAACGATGTTCCAAGCACAACGTTCAAACCAAAGATATGGAACAGCGGCAAGACGCCGTACGTGACGTCGCTTGGTCCGATGTGTTCTGCAACGTTTGCTTGACGAATGTTTGTGAGCAAATTGTCGTGAGTAAGAATTGCCGCTTTTGGCGAACCAGCGGTTCCACTTGTGAACATGTATGCAGCGTGGTGTGCAGGTTCTACTTCAACAATTGGTGCAGGCTCTGCGGACAAAAACTCGTCAATGGTGTGTGCACCATCAATCTCGTGGCCTTCAGTGGAGATGACTACACGAACTGCAGACGTTGTGATGGAAGGAATCTGTTTCCATGCAGCGAAAGCTGCGGGTTCAATAACAACTGCTGTTGGCTTCACAGCCAACATCTCGCTTTCAATTTCTGGTGCAGGACTTGTTGGGTTTAACGGCGCAACAACAGCACCAATTCCAATTGTTGCCAAGTACGACACCACGAAATAACGACTATTGCCGCACAACAACGCAACAACATCACCTTTTGAAACACCGAGACGAATTAGTTCTCCGCGCATAGACGCAACTTGGTTGCGCAATTGACCATATGTAGTTGGCCGACCTCGACTGATGAGTGCAAGCGCATCATCTGGGTGATTGTCGATGATGTGGGCAAGATTCATAATGCGAAGTACTACAGCATCAATAAGTTGACGATTCCAGCGGCCATGATGACGCCGATGAGAAGGGCAATGGTGAGGGTGGTGGCGGGGCGCACGAGTATGACCCTACAGCGATTACCTCAGCGTCACGAATGACGTTGAGCCACTTTCGCCAGCAAACACCAAGACCGCGTCTCCAGCCGACAGGCGCAGGGATTCAGCGGCCGAACCCCGATCTACAGAAAGCGCCAACATTCCATACGAATCAACAACAGCACCAACGGCTCCACCGTCAATATCGGCATAGTGGCTAACAATTCGTGCGCTACGGACATCTTCACCAATGATCAAACGCAGAACTGGCCCGTACTGCTGCACGTCGTCTGGGCCAACATTGAGTTGGCAGTTGCCGAATGCGTCGACCCATGTGACCTCAGTGCGCAGACCATTGCCGTAGGTGGGATGCGTTTCATCTGATGCAACAGGAACAAGTCCGGGCATCACGCTTGCAGTGTCAATCTCGCGGCCCACTTCTTCAATGGCGCCACCGTTTGCAAGAAACGCGGCAACTGGCGCAAACACATCACGGCCAGCAAACGTTGACCCTGGTGCGTCTAAATGAAGGTCCGTATTTGATAGTTCAAATGCGCGATCTGCGCCGCCTGCCATTGCAATTCCCGATGCCAGCAAACCATTGTCTGGCCCAAGGAAAATGCCACGACCGCCAGCTACTTCCACTGCAATTGCGCGACGAGATGACCCGACACCTGGATCAACGACTGCAATCACAATTCCAGCAGGCACATATTGCACTGCTCGCGCAAGTGCGAGTGATCCGGCACGAACATCGAACGCTGGAATTCCGTGAGTCAAATCTGTAACGCGAACATGCGGCGCCATGTCTGCAATCACACTTTTCACAACGCCAACAAATTCATCGTTCAGTCCGTAATCAGTGAGCAATGAAATGTGCGAATGCATGCAGTCACGATATTGGTGCATCGTTGCCAGCATTCACTGAACCGAAGAAAACGAAAAGGGCCGGTGCCAACCCCCCGACGGCACCAGCCCTTTCGGCGCTGCTCATTTCTGAGCGCGACTCCCGGAAGCAGTTGCCCGTCTCCGGTGACCTGTGTCACAAACACTACACCGAGCCCGACAAAAAATCACAAATCGTCGGAGATGATTTCAGGAAATAGACGCACCGATTTCCGCACTGCGGGCAGCTGCAGCGGCGACGACTTTGTTCACAGTTTCACGAAGTCCCGCAGCTTCGAATTGTGCAAGACCAGCGGCCGTAGTTCCGTTAGGGGATGTGACTCGTTCGCGCAATGTTGCAGGGCTCTCTTGCGAATCAGCCAACAAGACTCCGGCACCACGAAACAATTGTCGAACAAGAGTGTCCGCGACGTCGGCAGGCAGACCGTTGGCGGTGGCGGCATCTAGCAGTGCTTCAGCCAACAAGAAGATGTAGCCAGGGCCAGACCCCGCTACTGCGGTCACGGCGTCCATTTGAGACTCAGGAACTCGCACCACCACTCCCACTGCCGACAACACAGACTCGGCCCACGCAAAATCTGCGTCGCTACATGCTGCGCTTCCACAGATGGCAGTGACCCCTTCACGAACCAGCGCCGGAGTATTTGGCATTGCTCGAACAACAACGGCAGATGGGCCTGCGGCCTTTTCAAGAGCTGCCACTGAGACGCCCGCAGCAATGGACAAAATTCGTGGAGTCCCCGCTGCGACCGCCGCCGCGCACACAGTGACTGCGTCGGCTGGCTTCACAGCGATGAGCGCGCCGTCGGCTTCCACAATGTGATCGCTTGTCTGGACGCCGAAGTCTGACACCAGGGCTGCGCGCTTGGCGGCATCAATCTCAACGACTGTGATTGTTGATGCATCCCAGCCACCGTGAATAAGCCCGCCCAGCAGAGCGGTGCCCATATTCCCTCCACCAATGATGACTAAACGCGCACGAGACATGACATGAGACTAATCGTGGGGGTGCCGAGACGGAACTGGCTTCCCCGACCAGTCCGCTCGGCGCTGACCATGTGCGCAGGGTTCAGGCCTGGGCGGAAGGTTCTATTCGGCGAAGTGGCTGGCGAAACCGATGCGAATAATGACGGGGAAAACGCGCTCAACCGTTGCGTACAACGTGCCGATGACGCGATCTAGTTCTTCCTCTTCCACCATGCGCAATGGCAACTCGCCTCGTAAGAAAATGGCGTCTTCAATTCCGATGGAAAAGTGCGCACCAACAATTGATTCGTTGCGGCGCAGGAGATGCTCGTACAACTGTTCAGCATTCTCTTCGGGTGCTGGCATGACATACGTTTCATAACGAAGGGTGCGCTGACCAAGAGTGAGCCACACAGTGGTGAACTCTTTCTCTTCACCTCGCATACGTACGTACCAACGTCGCTCACCAATTTCTCCGCGATCGACCGCAGCAATTGATTCATTGCGTTCCTTCATGGACAACAACCAATGCGTGATGTGTCCTTCAAGTGTGTCTAGTTCGTGTGAACCAAATAATTCACTCATGGTGTTACTTGCACACCACTCGGTCGCGTGACGTGAGGTCGGCGTATGCACGACGAAGACGTGCGGCAGCGAAGCTCCATGTGTAACCACGAGCACGTTCTGCTGCTTGAACAGACAGGCGTTCGGACAACGCGGGGTTGTCCAAAATTTCAGCAATGTGTCGCGCGAATACTTCTGGTTGGCGATCTGCAACCAGGAAACCAGTGCGGCCGTGTTCAACGATTGTTAAGAGTCCACCAACAGCATTGGCAACCACTGGCGTTCCGCATGCTGCAGCCTCGAGAGCCACTAATCCGAAACTCTCGCTTCGACTTGGTACTAACACCACGTCTGCAGCGCGGTAGTACGTAGACAAAATGTGGTGCGCTTGTGGTTGCACAAACCGAACTTGAGATTCCAACCCAAACTCTTGAATAAGTGAATGGACGTGGGCAATTTCTTGCTCACCTTCTGTGCCGCTTGCACCGCCAACAATTAAAAGCGTTGCATTCTTTCTGCCCAACGCAGCAAGTGCGCGAACAGCAACGTCTGCACCTTTTAATGGTTGAATTCGGCCAACGAACAACAAGACAGGGCCGTCACCGAGATCTAGTGCTTTGCGAGCTCCGCGCTTGTCGCCAGGTGCAAAGAACGCATGCTCGACACCAGGTGCAACAATTTCAATTTGCCCTGGAGGGTTGCCGTACAGCTCGATGAATTGTCGCTCTTCTTCTGTGCAGCTAACACAAATGGCATCCGAACAACCGATGACTTCAGTTTCTGCTTGTTCACGAAGTTCTGATTCTGGGTCTCCACCAAGTGCTTTCACGCGCGCAAATGTGTGGAACGTACTAACAAGCGGAACATTCAATTCATGCTTCAACGAATGACCAGCGAGACCGCTTAACCAATAGTTGGCATGAATAACGTCGGTGCCGCCGTTGGCTCTGATGTGTTGCAGCACACCGTCGGTGAACTGCGGAACCACATCGATGAGATTGTCTTTCGGCATGTCAACCGCTCCGGCAGGGATGTGAACCACTTTGTGATTCGGCTCTACCAAGATCTCAGACGGCAAGTCATCTCGCCATGCACGCGTGTAGGTGGTGCAGTCAATGCCGGCGTGCGCAAGACCTGAGACAAGTTCTCGTACATAGACATTCATGCCGCCACCGTCGCCGACTCCGGGTTGAGCCAAAGGCGAGGTGTGGAGCGAAAGGATGGCTACACGACGCATGCGTAGTTCAACCTATCTAGAGGTGTCGGCATTCCCTTCAGCCGAACCCCCGCCCTCGTTACTGGACATGAATGAGCGATACACCGACAGCAAACTCTGTTTCTGTTCAGGTGTGAGTTTGTGGTCTGACGCAATTGCTTCTGGGACTGTGCTGATTTCTGGCGGAGCGCCATCGAGAATTCCAGCGCGAACGTACAGAGTCTCTGCGGAGATCTCTAAGGCACGTGCAATCTGTTGCAAGATATCTGCAGATGGCCGACGGATGCCACGTTCAATTTGAGACAAGTACGGATTCGATACACCAGCTGATCGCGCAAGATCACGAATGCTTTTCTGTGCGCTCTCACGTTGCAAACGAATGAACTCGCCAACATCGTGCAGTGCTTCACCAGGACGAAGAGGCATCTGTCATTTGTCTTTCACTACAGATCCGGCGCCACCTTCACGAACTCGCTGAACAAGTTCCGCAGTTAAGGCGTCGATCTTTTCAAACAAGTCGTGGCGCTTTTGCGAACATGTCTTTTCAAACAGTGCAAGTGCGTCACCTAATTCATCAAGTGCTTTGTCGTCCAAGTTCTCAAGTTGCTCAAACTGAAAATGTGCCGACAGTTCGTCTAGTTCCAATACCAATGGATGATCGGCTGCAACATTTGTCTCGCGTGGTGGACGCGCACTTCCTCCACCGTGTTGTTGACCAAAGACATCTGCCAAGCGATCGGTCAACGAAGATGTTCCGGGTTCTGCGCCACTCACACGTCGACGTTGTTCGTCACGCACCAAGTCCAATCGACCTTGCGCAAGACGACGAACAAACGAGATGGCGTCTTCTTCGCCTTGCAATGCATTTCGTTCAGCACGAATGTCAGCCACTGTTCGTGATTGATCATCTGCCATTACATGCCTCCAGAGACGGGCGGAAGAACCGCTACCTCATCATTATCGCCCACGAGATGGGACATAGGTACTTCTTCACCATTGACCCACACTTTGCTGGTGAGAACGACGTCGGCGAATCCTTGACCGAATTGCTGAGTTGCGTTCGTGAGAACTTCAGACACTGTGGCACCCGCGAATTCGGCGGCGTTTGTCCCTGCGGCCTCGCGGGCCTGTGCGAAAAGACGAAGTTTTGCCACGCCGTGCATGGTATCTGCGAGCGTCACCAGCATTCGGTTCGCACTCAACGCTTGACAACTACAATGAAACGGTGACCACCCCGACTCGAATTCTCATGCTTCGTCATGGACAAAGCGAATGGAATGCGTTGGGACGCTGGCAGGGTCAAGCAGACATCGAGCTCACCGACCTTGGGTACGAGCAAGCTCGTCGCGCCGCCGAAAAACTTGGCATGTTCGACGCCATTGTCTCAAGCGATCTGCGCCGGGCTCACCTCACCGCCACCATCATTGCGAACGGCCTTGGCGTTGGACTGCTCCCACCAGATGCTCGACTTCGCGAAACCGACGTTGGTGAATGGCAGGGCCTCACTCATCACCAGATTGAACGCGATTGGCCGGGATATCTCGATGCGCATCAACGTCCACCTGGATTTGAGTCTGATGAATCCATCGTGGAACGGGTATCGGCGGCCTTATTCGACATTGCAGATCAGTTCGCAGGCAGCGAAGTTCTGTGCATTGCACACGCAGGAATTATTCGCGTCATGCGACGCGCACACCGAGTCTCCGACACTCGAATTTCGAATCTTGGTGGTTGCCACTTCATCGTGCGTCCCGGACATTCAACGCCCATTGAAATTGGTGACGTTGTTGACTTATTCGAACACGGTGAATTAGGCGAAGAGTTGTAACCGTGTTTGCACGGTGGGTAGACGCGTCCTACGCGCCAGTAGTTCGAAGCAATGTCAACCGATTGGTATGGGGTCGCCTCATCTCCAATGCGTGTTATCGATTCGCACCTCCATTCATTGCGGTCATTGCTCGTGGTCTCGACGTTTCTGTCGCAGAACTCGGTATTGCCTTCACCATTGGTGAATTTGCAGGACTTCTGTCTCCAATTGTTGGCCGCTACGTTGACCGCGCCAATCGTCTTGTTGCCATGACTGCGGGAATCGTCTTAATCACCGCTTCGGTTCTTCTTGCTGCATTCTCAACATCTGTTGCAATGTTCACCGTTGCAATGTTTGTGCTCAGTGCATCAAAGGTTTTGTTCGATACCTCTCTCATTGTGTGGGTGAACGATCACGTGGAATACGAGCGACGTGGACGCATTGTTGGAATCATTGAAACCTCGTGGGCGTTGTCCTTATTCATCGGTGTTGCCACCATGGGTCTTGCCACAGCACTCATTTCGTGGCGCGCGGGATTCATTGTTGGCGCAATTGCTTTGGCCGTGTCAGGTGTATTCATCGTTGCTGAGTTACCTAAAGACGATGCGCACGCACCAGCCAGTACCCATGTACGCGGGAAAATTCCAGCGTCTGCGTGGTGGATCTTTGGTTGTTCGTTCATGTTGATGGGTGCATCACAATGTGTTGGCATCACATTTGGCCCATGGTTTGAAGATGAATTCGGATTCACCAGCGCTGGCATTATCGCAATTGTTATTGCGATGGGCGTTTTTGAATTGGTCTCTAGCGTTAGTAGCAGTCGCGTGACTGATGTGTGGGGCAAGGAAATCAGTGTTCGCCGTGGCGTGATGTTGATGGTGGCCAGCGGAGTCGCAATGTGCTTCGGTAGTCACCTTTCATTTGTTGCAATCCCCATGTTGATTCTCTTTATTGCAGGGTTCGAGTTTGCACTTGTCAGCATGTTGCCGTTAGCTGCGAATCTTGTTCCTACGGCGGGCGGTATTGGTCTTGGTCTCACCGTTGGTGCTGGTACCTGCGGACGTGCAGTATTTAGTTCAGTTGCAACTCGTCTGTATGACTCAGTTGGTCCAGTTGGTCCAGCAATTGCAGCTTCGGCACTTGCTGCCTTAACCGTTGGTGCAATAACGGTTTACGCGCGATCTGCGCGATAACCGTTTGTAATTGGCATTCGTCGATCTTTTCCGAATGCCTTTGTTGACACGCGAACACCGGGGGCGCATTGGCGGCGCTTGTATTCATTGATGTCAACAAGTCGCGCAATTCGTTGCACCACTGCCTCATCAAACCCCTTGGCGATGATTTCATGAACACCCATGTCGTCGTCAATGTAATGGCGCAAGATGGGGTCAAGAACTTCATACGGCGGGAGACTTTGGTCGTCGCGCTGGTCTGGTCGTAGTTCAGCGGATGGCGGCTTTGTTAACACGCTTTCCGGAATGATTTCTCGACCAGCTCGTTCATTGATGCGACGGCTCAATGCAAACACTTGTGTTTTGAACACGTCTTTAATGACCGCATAACCGCCAGCGGAATCTCCGTAAATAGTGAAGTACCCCACTGCCATCTCGCTCTTGTTGCCCGTGGTTAACACCATCCAGCCAAACTTGTTGCTGAGCGCCATCAATGTGGTGCCGCGACAACGGCTCTGCAAATTTTCTTCTGTGAGATCTGGATCGCGCCCTTCAAACGATGGTTGCAACATGTCCAAATAGGCCTGAAATGCTGGCTCAATGGACACCACGCGGTGGTCGATTCCTAACGCTGTTGCTAATGCTGCTGCATCGTCTAATGAACCTTGGCTGGAATATCGAGATGGCATGGCAACGCCATGTACGTGATCTGCTCCAAGTGCGTCAACAGCAACAGCCGCAACGATGGAGGAGTCAATTCCGCCAGACAATCCAATGACAACATCTGTAAAGCCGTTCTTGCGAACATAATCACGAGTGCCAAGAACTAACGCGCGGTACACGCGATCGAGATCGTTTTCAAAGGGAGTGACAACACCTTCGTCCACTGCTCCGTCAGCACGAACATTGACCACTGCAAAATCGGCATCAAACGATGCGAGACGTGCTGCAATAGTTCCGTTTGCCGCAACAACAACACTGGATCCTTCAAACACGAGTTCGTCTTGTGCGCCAGCTTGATTCACGTACACAATCGCAGTATTGGTTTCCTTGGCGCGTTGCGTCAGCATGGCTTCACGCTCGCCATGTTTGCCTTGGTGATAAGGCGAACCGTTGAGGTTCAACATCACGCGAGCACCATGAGCAGCTTGTGCTTTCACGGGACCGTTTGCATACCAAATGTCTTCGCAGATAGACACGCCCACCATCACGCCATGAATGGTGAATACTCCTGCAGGTTGACCATTAACAGTTGACTCACCGGGAGTGAAGTAACGCTCTTCGTCGAACACGGAATAGTTCGGCAGCAATTGCTTTCGGTAAGTGCCAACAATTCCACCGTTACTACACAGTGCAACCGCGTTGTACAAGGTGTCGCCGTCGTTGTCGATGAAGCCCACAGCAGCAACACA
This sequence comes from uncultured Bifidobacterium sp., assembly GCA_964599815.1. Classification (GTDB taxonomy): domain Bacteria; phylum Actinomycetota; class Acidimicrobiia; order Acidimicrobiales; family Ilumatobacteraceae; genus UBA2093. The sequence goes on from CAZRHK010000003.1 coordinate 59,268, forward strand.
TTCGTTCGTAGCAGCAGCAATTCGTTCCACCGCCAATCGGTTATGACGCACAAACGACTTCTTCAACAACAGATCTTCGGGTGGATAACCAGTGACGGTGAGCTCTGGAAACACCACCACGTGGCAACCCTGGGCCTCGGCTCGGGCATAGTCGGCCAATACCCGCGCTTCGTTGCCCACCAAGTCCCCCACCGTGGGGTTCAACTGGGACAGCGCCACCCGAAGGCCAGCGCCGGGGGCAAAAAAGGAGGAAGAAGCCACGGTGAGAGGCTAACCAGCCCAATTCTCATCCCCTTATGCCATCAGGGTTTCCCCTTATCCCGGCACCGTTTCACACAGCGTTCACATTTGGGAAAAGGTAGAGAAACGGCGAGGTGACATCCTGTATCTAGTAAATAACGGGATCTATCCCCCTTAGGTAAAGGAACCCCACATGCCCATTCAGGCCGAATACATCTGGATTGACGGTACGCAGCCCACTCCGCTGCTTCGCTCAAAGACCAAGGTGATCCCAGACTTCGCAGGCGCAATTGGTGACATGCCCATGGACGAGTGGGGCTTCGACGGCTCCTCCACCGAACAGGCCAGCGGCGATGCATCAGACTGCATCCTTCGCCCAGTGTTCCATTGCCAAGACCCAATCCGCGGTGGCAAGAACGTTCTCGTCATGTGTGACGTGTTGTTGGCAAAGACTGGTGAACCACACCCCACCAACACACGCGCCGCATGTGCAGCAGCAGCTGCAAAGTTCAAAGACCAAGAGATGTGGTACGGCATTGAGCAGGAATACACCATGCTTCGCCTCGACGGATCACCTTACGGATTCCCCGTAGGCGGTTACCCAAAGCCACAAGGTCCGTACTACTGCGGCGTTGGCGCAGGTCGCGTTGTTGGTCGTCAGATCATTGAAGAGCACACACAGGCATGTATCGATGCAGGTTTGCGCATTTCAGGAACAAACGCAGAAGTAATGCCTGGTCAGTGGGAATTCCAAATTGGACCAGCAGATGCACTCACCGTGTCAGACCACATGTACGTTGCTCGCTGGTTGCTGCATCGCATTGCTGAAGATCACGACGTTGTGATCTCGTTCGACGCAAAGCCAGAAAAGGGCGACTGGAACGGTGCTGGTGCACACACCAACTTCTCCACCCGTGCAATGCGTGAGAACTACAGCGCAATCATCGATGCATGCGAGAAGCTTGGAACACGCGTTCTTGAGCACGTTGAGAACTACGGTCACGACATTCAGAGCCGCCTCACCGGTAAGCACGAAACCGCTCCATGGAACAAGTACTCGTACGGCGTGTCAAACCGCGGTGCATCAGTACGTATCCCATGGCAGGTTGAGCGCGACCAGCGCGGTTACGCAGAAGACCGTCGTCCAAACGCGAACTGTGACCCTTACACGGTTACCCGTCTCATCCTCGAGACCGTCTGCGGCTAACGCAGAGACCCCAGAACAACTAGGGACGGGGGCCGAAAGGCCCCCGTTTCGCTTTCTAAGTAGCCCATTGCCCGAGACGCGGGCAGACTGAAGAGGTGAGCGACATGCTTGATCAACATCGCGACTACGTGTTGCGCACAGTAGAAGAACGTGGAGTGCGCTTGGTGCGCCTCTGGTTCACCGATGTTCTTGGCACGCTCAAGAGTTTTGCCATTAGTCCGGCCGAACTTGAGAATGCATTGAACGACGGCATGACCTTCGATGGTTCTTCTATTGACGGTTACTCGCGAACAGAAGAATCTGATGTTCTCGCAATCCCCGACCCCAACACATTTGAAGTTCTTCCGTGGGTCGATTCAAAGTCTGCAGAAGCTCGTGTGTTCTGCGACATCTACAACTTGGACGGAACCACGTTTGGTGGAGACCCTCGCCAAGTGTTGAAGCGCAATCTCGATGCTGCACGCGCCGATGGTTACGAATTCTTGTTGGCACCAGACATTGAGTACTTCTACTTTGCACCTCCAAAGCGTGGTGAAGCACCACAGCCTCTTGATGAAGGTGGCTTCTTCGATCTCACCACAACAGACGTTGCATCGTCGTTGCGCAAAGAAACAATTCGCACATTGGAGACAATGGGAATTCCCGTGGAGTATTCATTCCACGAAGACGCACCAAGTCAGCAAGAAATTGACTTGCGCCACACAGATGCGTTGTCTATGGCCGACTCTGTCATGACATTCCGCATGATTGTGAAAGAACTTGCTGCAATGCACAACGTGCACGCCACGTTCATGCCAAAGCCGCTGGAAGGCGTACAAGGCTCTGGCATGCACTTGCACTTGTCACTGTTCAAAGGTGAGAACAACGCGTTTTACTCAGCAGATGACCCGAACTTCTTGTCCGCAGATGCGAAAGCATTCATGGCTGGCTTGTTGCGTCACGCAGCAGAGATCACTGCAATCACAAACCAAACGGTGAACTCATACAAGCGATTGGTTCCTGGTTTTGAGGCGCCTGTTCACATCTCGTGGGCGCGCAACAACCGCAGTGGACTCATTCGAGTTCCTATTCCAAAGCGCGGAAACCCAAGTGCAACACGTTTGGAATACCGCTCACCAGACCCCGCGTGTAACCCATATCTTGCGTTCTCTGTGATTCTGGCTGCGGGCATGAAGGGAATCCGTGAGGGTTACGAACTTCCAGCAGAAGCTGGCGCAAACTTGTTCCAAATGGATGATGCGTCGTTGTCCAAACTTGGCATTAATCAATTGCCACAGTCATTGTCTGATGCATTGAAGATTATGGAATCTTCTGAACTAGTTGCCGAAGCACTTGGTGAACACATCTTTGATTGGTTCTTGCGCAACAAGCGTCATGAATGGATGGGTTACAAGACCCAGGTCA
>CAZRHK010000004.1:0-42278 GCA_964599815.1 uncultured Bifidobacterium sp.
GTGCATCATGACGTAGTCGGTACATGAATCCAGTCGTGATGTGCCACTTGTAGTGGTTCTGGAAGACGCGACAAATGTCGGTGGGGCAGTAGTGGAAGAGATCTACGCACAGCCACCGTTTGTTCTGGGTGAGTCGCCACCTGTTGTGCTGCGCCGAACATGATGCATCTGTGGAGGGCCCTAGCAAATGGGTTGTGTCGCCCAGAGGTATATGCCACTCCAATTCCGCGGGCCAACTCATCCATGTTGACAATGAATCCACTTGGTTCACTCAACACGCCAGACACCATGCGTCGATATAGCCAGGTTGCAGTGGGGCCTAATACGGGTAGCCAGAACATCTCGATATACGGGTCATGCACCGGGAAACCCTTCTCATCAACAATCGGGTCTATCCATGGAACGATTTTCAATGTTGTCGCAGTGGATGAAGGAGTTGATTGCATGACGCCTCTTTTCAGTTGGAGTCACGAGATGTGTGCAAATCCGACAGAATGGAGACATATGTACGACTCATTTCCACCTGAGGATGATCTGAATCTTGCGGCGCAATGGTTAATGGAAGCCAATCGAATTGTTGCTTTCACCGGGGCTGGAATTTCCACGGCATCAGGCATTCCGGATTTTCGCGGACCTAATGGGTTGTGGGCTAGGAATCCTTTGGCCGAGAGAACATCAACGTTGAGTTATTACTTGAACGACCCAGAGGTGCGCAAGGTTGCATGGGAAGGTCGCGAGAGAACTTTCGATGGTTCTGCAAAACCGAACGATGGTCACTATGCATTGGTTGCAATTCAACAAGCAGGAAAATTGTCGGCTGTTGTCACGCAGAACGTTGACGGGTTGCACCAAGACTCTGGCATTCATGAACACAATGTGTTGGAAGTGCACGGAACAATTAAGTACGGACGTTGTTGGGGCTGTAACGACCGACGACCAATGGGCGAGTTCATTGCGCGCGTGCGAGCAGGTGACCCGGACCCTCATTGCGAATTGTGTGGCGGAATCGTCAAGAGTGACGCTGTGCTGTTTGAACAGGCACTTCCTCAAGATGTTCTGCAACGATCATTCTCTGAAGCGGTGGAGTGTGATGTGTTGTTGGCAATTGGCACAACACTGGGTGTTATTCCTGCCGCATACGTTGTTGACCGGGCACGAGACGCTGGCAAGAAAGTGGTCATCGTGAATGGCGGCCCAACAGAGCGAGATCACTTCGCCAACTTGATTCTTCAGGGCGATATCACGCGCATTCTCACCGACCTAGTGGCCCGTGCTGGATTCCCGACTTAGTTGGTAGGGTTTTAGTCATGGCAACGTTCCGTGACCTCCTCGCCGCCGCCAAAGCGGAAATCACCGAAATCGATACCGCAGATGCGCAACAGCGCATTCAGGCTGGTGGCGTCCTCGTTCTTGACGTTCGCGAACCAGATGAGTACGAACAAGGTGCATTGCCGAATGTCTTGCACATTCCACGTGGACACTTGGAAGCTCAAATTGAAGGGCGCGCAACAGATCGTGACCAAGAGATTGTGGTGTACTGCGCCGGCGGTGTTCGCAGCGCATTTGCGGCTCGCACGTTGCAAGAACTTGGCTACACAAACGTGTTGTCCATGGCCGGTGGATTCGGCAAGTGGAAAGACGAAGGCCGCGAATGGCGTCAGCCCGTCACATTGACACCAGACCAGCGCAACCGTTATCAGCGTCACCTGTTGCTTCCTGAAGTTGGTGTTGAAGGTCAGGCAAAGTTGTTGGGTGCAAAAGTGCTCATGCTTGGCGCAGGCGGATTGGGTTCACCAGCTGCGTTGTATTTGGCAGCAGCAGGCGTGGGAACCATCGGCATTGTTGACATGGATGATGTTGATGCGTCGAACTTGCAGCGTCAGATTTTGCACAACATGGATCGCATTGGTGAGCGCAAAGTTGAATCTGCGCGCATGACTATTGCCAAGTTGAACCCAGACGTAAAAGTAAAGACGTATGACACTCGTCTAGATGCCAGCAACATCATGGACATCATGTCTGGTTACGACGTGGTTGTAGACGGCGCAGATAACTTCCCAAGTCGTTACTTGTTGAACGATGCCAGTGTGAAGTTGGGAATTCCCGTTGTTCACGGAAGCATCTTCCGTTTCGAAGGAATGGTGTCGGTGTTCCATCCGAAACTTGGACCCACCTATCGCGACATGGTTCCAGAGCCACCACCAGCAGAGCTTGCGCCGTCATGTGCAGAGGCTGGAGTGTTGGGCGTTCTGCCAGGCATCATTGGTTCTATCCAGGCGTTGGAAACCATCAAGATCATTCTTGAGTTGGGCGACCCACTCATTGGTCGCATTCTCAGCGTGGATACCACCGAGATGTCATTCCGCGTGTTCAAACTGCGACCCGATCCAAAGAATCAGGTCACGTACGAGAACCGTGATCGAATTGAAGTTCGCGACCTTGACGGTCTGTGTGCCCCGTGGATGAGCCACTAAGCAACTAGCGTTTCACGGGTGACAGCATCCATCGTCATAGTTGGTGCCGGATTTTCCGGTGCAGTTGTTGCTCGGCAATTAGCTGAAGCAGGCATTGCCTCATGGGTTGTCGATGGGCGCTCTCATGTGGCTGGTAACGCGCACACCGAGCGTCGTTCTAATGGCGTGATGGTGCATGTTTACGGACCGCACATCTTCCACACTGGCTTCCAAAATGTGTGGGAATACATCAATCGCTTCGGTGCGATGGAAACGTACAACCACCGTGTGAAGGCCACGTCTGGTGGCAGTGTGTATTCATTGCCAGTGAACCTTCACACCATTAATCAGTTTTTTGGGTTGACTTTGTCTCCGAAAGAAGCAGAAGAGTTCATCGCGTCACGCGCAGATAATTCAATTGACACACCAGTGAGTTTTGAAGATCAAGCGCTCAAATTTGTTGGTCGCGAATTGTATGAAGCGTTCTTCAAGGGCTACACACAAAAACAGTGGGGCGTTGCGCCCACAGATTTGCCAGCGTCCATCTTGGCGCGGCTTCCAGTTCGATTCTCGTATGAAGACAGTTACTTCAATCATCCATGGCAAGCCATTCCACGCGATGGGTACACACCCATTGTTGAAGCCATGTTGGATCACCCACTCATTGAAGTGACCTTGAACAAAACGGTGTCCCCAGATGAGTTGTCATCTGCAGAACATGTTTTTTGGTCTGGCCCTATTGACGAGTACTTCTCGGGTCAGTTCGGCCGACTCGGGTATCGCACTCTTGACTTCGTGGAGACCGAAGAAATGGGGGATTTCCAGGGTTGCCCAGTGATGAACTACTGCGATGTCGACGTGCCCTACACCCGCATCACGGAACACAAGCACTTCGCCCCATGGGAAACCCATGAAGGAACCACGCTGTACACCGAATACAGCAGGCTGGCAGAGGTAGGGGACATTCCGTATTACCCCATTCGCCAAGTGAAGGAAAAGGAACAGTTGCTGCAATATGTGGAGGCTGGCAAAACGTCCTCTCGAGTCACATTCTTGGGCCGATTGGGCACCTATCGCTACCTCGACATGGATGTCACCATTAAAGAAGCCCTCGATGTAGCCGAGGAATTCCTTGCCAGCAGGCGTGACCAACGCCCAATGACACCGTTCGTCGTTCAGCCCCTGTGAAACTAGAGGGGTGACGTCTCACCCCCTGGCCCGAATTCAAATTCCGGCCGCCGACTTTTCCGAACCCACGTTGTACGTACGTGCACCGGAGGGGTCTCTAGGTGAACATCAGGTAACACTCGCCGCGGGACAGGTGGCAACTTTCGACACTGCTTTCGGTGTGTTTGCTGCAGGGCGTTGGAGTCGTTTGACATCAATTGTTGATCTCACCGCATCCATCGACGCCAGCGGTCACTACCGCATTGATCTTGTTGCGTACGCCAATGGCCTGGACTCAGTGATCGCCTCAGTCGAAAATGAGGCCAACGTGACGTGCCCCAATATTCGCGACGTGGCGGCGGAATCTTTCTTTGTGACTGTGACGGCGTTGACCGACGGAGTCATTGTGCGCGGCGGAACATGGTCTACAACAACTGCGCCACAACGCGATGTTCGTTTAGGTGTTGCCATCACCACGTTTAATCGTCAGCAATACGTACTGTCCACCATTGACAAGTTGGTGGACATTGAAGCAACCGTTCCGAATGTCAACGGGCATCTTCGCGTCTTGGTTGTTGATAACGCGCAAAATCTAAAGCCAGAAGTTCCAGCTGGCGCGCCAGTGCGCGTCATTTCGAATCCAAATCTTGGTGGTGCAGGTGGCTTTGCCCGCGGACTTATTGAGTTCCGCGAAGAAGGGTGGAGCACGCACGTTGTCTTTATGGACGACGACATTTCGCTTGAACCCGAATCAATTATGCGAACCATCTCTTTGTTGACATTCGCTAACGACCCAGATCTATGTATTCACGGCGCCATGATGAGCGAAGAGCAGCCATGGATGCAGTTTGAAGCTGGCTCTGCATACGAATTCCGTTCTGTGTATCCGTTGCGTGCACACGGACGAGGGATCGACTTGCGCAGTCGTGCTGAAATGGTGCGCGACCATCTCGAGATTGACATTGATTACTCAGCATGGTGGTTCACCGTGTTCCCCATGCACTTGGGTGCAGAGAATCCGCTGCCAGTCTTCGTTCGTGGTGATGACGTTGCATTCGGGTTAATGCACACCGGTAAACACACGGTGACGTTAAATGGAATCGCAGTGTGGCACGCCGACTTTGCGTTGAAGAACAATCCGTCGTCGTTGTATTACGAAGTGCGTAACTTTGCACTCATTGACACATTGGTGTTTGACGATCACCATTGGCGTCACCTCGCATGGCGCTACTTAAGTTTCGGATTCCGCAACGCGTACTCTCATCGTTACGCAAGTGCCGAATACATGATTTGGGGCATGAAGGACTTTTTGGCCGGTCCCGACGAGTGGATGAAGATTGACCACGCAGCGAAACACGACGAGATTCGCCACGTCACTGAAGAAAAGGCCATGCCTCTCACTGACGATTTGAAGGACCTCGGATTTACTCCACCACGATCAAAACTGTTCCGTTTGTGGGGATTTATGTTGGCTCCGTTCACAGGCGCTGGCCAATGGGTCCCACCATTTATTCGCTCGCGTCGAGCAGGAGTGGCTCAGATTGATGTGCGTGCAGTAGGTCTAGCTATTCGCCACGATGAAATTCTGTATCGACATCCACGATTTGATGAAGGCTTCGTGTGCCGCCGTGACAGGAAACGTTTCCTAGCTATTCGTCGAGAAGTGTTTAGAACCACGTGGCAATTGGTGCGTACATACAACACGTTGAAGAAGTCGTATCGCGCGCAATACCCAGATTTAGTCAGTACTGAATCTTGGAAGAAGCGTTTCGGTCAGTAACTGTTATTTGGCGAGCGCTGCTGCCGCCATGAGTGACGACCAGGTGCTGGGTCCAACTTTGCCGCTAGGGCGAATCTTTGCACGACGCTGGTAGGTCTTTACATCGTTTGCCAGAGACGACGTGAACTGGCCTGTAGCAGAAATTTTCTTGCGAAGAACTCGAGCCAATGCTCGTTGCAATGTGGCAACACTTGGGTGTTTGCTGCCCACTTGAAGCACTGCGAGATCGGTGCGTCCGCCAAGCCCCATTGCTTCCCATGTTGAACGGTCAACTGTTCCAGTTGGCGGAAGATTCATCTTTACTTGGAAGGCTTTGACGGCTTTTGCGGTTCCGGGGCCGAAGTCACCATCTGTAGCAAGTCGTTTTGAACCCTTCAGACTCATTGCTGCATTCAGTGTTTTTTGAACAGTGGTGACCATTGGTCCCTTGTGTTTTTGCGCGAGTGGCAAACCATGGATAACGGGTGCGGCTGGCGCAGTAAGGGGCAAAAGATTCTGTGCACGCAGCGCGTCGAGTTGTGCGCGTAGGAACAACGCAAATTCTGTTTGGCCGCTATTAGACAGATGCACCCAGCAACACAGCGACGTGTTGTCAAACCAGCGCCATTGCGGCTGTGCGGAACTGGCAGCGTTCCAATCAAAAATTGTGATAGCTGGGTTGGCCGCCGCAGCCGCTTGAAGCGCGGCATTAGAGGCTGCATAGTTCCGCGATGTTGCGCGTGTTGACATGTTGACAAAGATGATTCGTTGCACAGCTTTTGATGTCAACGCTGAAATCATCTGTTGCAGTTCGGCATTGAATGCATTGGGGTCGTCGTTGTACCCGAGTTCCACAATTGCAACAGCAGGTGCTGGCAGTGCATTTGCAACTCCGACTCCGTCGAGATCTAACTGTGGGGCAGCGACTGTGAACAGGCAATCTGCCCCCGCCATTCCTCGACCAGCACAGGCTTGATATGTCATTGCCGGGTACGCAGGAGTAACAACGGTTTCAAATTCGCTGGCAATGCTTTCGCCAACGGAGTCACCAATAAACAGAATTGAACCAACAGGTGCCGCAGCGCTGTCTGCCGAGAACACAGGAGTTGTTTCGTACCACGGTGCATACAAGTCCCAGTCACCACGGAAATTCCAGCCACTACGCGTCACTGATCCGGCGGTACCTGTGATGGTGACCGATGTTGCATAACCGTTCCAATCACCGCCAAGCCCGTCGTGTTGTGTGGTGACTGATAGCAGGACACCGATGCTGGGGTACTTCTTTTGAATTGCAGATGCAGACAACAGTTTGGTCCAGGATTGCAGTGCGGGATCTGCGGCAAGATCGCCGTTATCCACTTGCGCAGGGAATTGACCACCAGCTGTACGACCACCATTTGACGACGTGAATTCAGTGCGCACTATTGAGCCACGTGAATCGCGCACCACATAACCAGCAGTTTCAGCAATGGCGCGATCTGTTCGCGCATCTTCCAACACGCTTGCCGTTGATGCGCCCACCGTGCGAAGTGCAGCACCGCCATACACCTGGCAGTCCTGGGTATCGCACGACTTCGCATACGAATAACGAGCTTCAGAGAGTGAATAACTACGAGCTGCCACGGCCTGTGCGCGCAACGCATGCATTCCTAATCCGCCGGCTTGGTCGCCCCAGCCTGCTGGCGACTCACGTGGGACAACGCCGCGCAAATACGACTCCAACAACAAAAGGTTGACACTGCGGTATTTTCCATTGCCATCTGTGGCGGCGCGAAGTCCGCCGCGGTAGTAGCGAATGCGAGCGCGATACGACGAAGTAGCAGGTTCACACAGACCAATGAGATCTGTCGGTGCAACTGCAGCAGGATTAGAGCCATTCGTAGAGACAAAATCGATAGGTCCGGTGATGTTGTCACCAATCAACGTGAATCCGGCAGGTGTGCCAGTTGATGCACCACATGTTGAATTAGCAGATGCATAAATGTCGTATACGTTGCGAGATACTGGGCGCGCAATGAGCGCACCGTATGTTCCGGCGCGACCAGCCCACTGCGCTGTCTTGTTGTCGGAGACAACAGCTGTTTGAAGTCCGTCCATCGCTTGGAGTCGAATACTCATCACGCCACCAGGTTGTGCGGCTGCATCACCTGGGCCAAGCACGCTAAGTGAACGGCCACTTCCTCCGTAATAAAAGTTGATGATGTCGGTCCAGGCAGCATTCAACTTTGTTGCCCATCCAAGTGCACCGAACTGGCTCATCCCTCGACCGTGACCAAACCCGTGGCCTCGCACAACGATGGCAATTGGTGGAAGTGCATCTGCTGACGCTTGTGGAGCGGGAGAAACGGAGACGAGCGCGCCGACCCCCACGCATGCAGACGCAATGAGTGCGACCACACGTTGTGCAGAGAGGCGTTTCTTCATGAAGGAGAACGCTAGGCGGTTTGGGCCTCTGAGTGGTGGCGCACCACTACTTCTCGTTCTTGAACCGCAACTCCAATGAGGACAAGTGTCATGCCCGCAAGGTCAAGTAGCGATGGGGTTTGGCTGAGAAAGATAAATCCGAAGACTGCTGCGGTAACGGGAAGTAACGCGAGCATGACAGAGAAGCGACGAATAGGAATTCGCCTCAATGTGGTTTGGTCAATGCCATAGCCAATGACGTTGGACAGAAGTCCAATCACAACGCAACTAAGGAGTAGTGATGGTGTTGAAAAAGCGGTTGATGCATCTGTTGATGCAAATGGTGTGATGACAATTCCGCCAACAACTAATCCAATTGCAAGCCCCGCCACACCTCTATCGCCAAGCGCAACTCGCGAACCAATCACGATGTAGCCAGCCCACATGGCTGATGCGAGAAGAATGAAAAGCAAACCGAGTGGTTCATTTCCTAACTCCACTCCGCCAAGCACCAGCACACCGAGTGTTGCGAGTAACAGAGCGTACGTATTGCGAAGCGAACGAGTAGTGAGTGCTGCAACCGCAATCGGACCGATGAATTCAATGGTGACGCCTTTACCAAGCGGCAGGTAATCAATCGCAAGATAGAAAAACATGTTCATTAATGCGGTTGCAATTCCAAATGCGCTAGCCCACGCGATGTCGCGTTTGGTCCACGATGCATGTCGTTGGCGAATCGAAAATGCGCCGAGTATTACTCCGGCGCTGAGAACCCGAATCCACGCGACGGTGGCGGGGGACAGGTCATCAAAGAGATTGACTGCAATGACGGCTCCGGCGTATTGCGCGGCCGCAGACGCAACGAATAATGCTTCGGGCGGAGTAACTGCGAGCAGGCGTGCAGAAGCCCCGATGTCAGGCGAGTTATTGCTCACTGACGAGAATTAATCAAACAAGTCTGGATCGGTGCGGCAAATCTCTTGCCACAGTGGCTGGAAGTGCATCCAGCCTGTGATGGCGCTGCCTGCGTTCTCGCGTGTGTACACGGCAGATTCATGAGGAATCAACTTTGGTGTACCTGCAGCCATTGCTGCTAACTGAGCTTGTGCGCAACGTTCAAAACAAACAAACCAGAACACTGCTTCATCAACCGATGCACCAACGGTGAAGTGTCCGTGGTTCTGGTGAATTGCTGCGCGGTATTGGCCGAACGCTTCAGCAAAGTCGCGACCCGCTTGTTCTTCAAACACAACTGCACCGCCGTGGTCTGAGATAACAACGTTCTGTTCGTAGAACGCACATGAGTCTTGAGTAAGAGGGTCGAGTGGAATGCCAAGCGAGCTAAATGCTTTGCCGTACACCGAGTGCGCATGTGCTGCTGCAATGACATCTGGTCGGGCAGTGTGCACGGCTGCATGAAGAACGTATGCGGCGCGGTTCACGCTGTGCTTGCCGTACACCACTTCGCCGTGGTGGTTAACAAGGATGAGATCAGACACGCGCATGTGACGGAATGACAGACCAAGTGGGTTCACCCAAAAGTGATCGGGGAACTCTGGGTCGCGAACAGTGATGTGTCCGGCGACGCCTTCACCAAAACCAAAACGACCAAAGATGCGAAGTGCACCTGCGAGGCGCTGCTTGCGATGAAGACGCTCTTCTTCAATGCTGCGATTCGCCATGAGGTCTTCGAAACCAATGGTGGTGACTTCCTTCGGAGTGAGGAGAACGCCGTCAATCATTCGAGTTTCTGTCTGAGGTGCATCTGGTGTGATGGTCATAGCGTCACCTTAGGACAGAATGAGCGTTATGGGAATCAGCGAAATCCAACCAGAGCACATGGCGCCCCCCGCGGCCAACTATGCCCATGCGGTGAAGGTGGACAACGCAGAGCAGTTTGTCTTCACGTCGGGAGTGGTTCCCACCATGCCAGACGGAACAGTGCCCCCCACCGTGGAGGGGCAGGCGAGGGTGGTGTGGGCCAACCTTCTTGAAATTCTCCGGTCTGGCGGGATGGCGGTGAGCAATGTTGTGAGCATCACCACCTATGTAGTGGCCTCTGAGACGCTGCGAGACGACCTGTCGGCGGTGATGGGGGTGCGCGATGAGGTCATGGGCACCCATCGGGCTGCCAGCACCCTGGTGACGGTTCCAGCGCTGGCGCGCCCAGAGTGGCTCATGGAAATCAGTTTGATAGCGGCTCGCTAACAAGGACAGTTGTTCCTCTCCATGAGGGGCGGTGGGTGCCGCCCTCGTAGCCTTATCGAATGGCTGAAGACGTAAAGCGCACCGACTCCGGAATTGATATTGCCCCTCTCTATTCCGCATCCGACCTTGCTGGCTGGGATGCAGACGCCAAGCTGGGTGTTCCAGGCGGCGCTCCCTACACCCGCGGTGTGTACCCCACCATGTACCGCGGCAAGTTGTGGACCATGCGTCAATACGCAGGATTCGGAACCGCCGAATCCACCAACGAGCGATTCAAGTTCTTGCTTCAAGCAGGCCAAACCGGTCTGTCATGCGCATTCGACCTGCCCACACAGATGGGATACGACAGTGACCACCCACGTGCGGAAGGTGAAGTTGGAAAGGTAGGCGTTGCCATCAGTTGTCTAGACGACATGCGTCTTCTGTTGAAGGATCTTCCACTCGACAAAGTGTCAACGTCCATGACAATTAACTCAACGGCAGCCATCTTGCTGTTGATGTATGAATTGGTAGCAGAAGAGCAAGGCGTTCCAGCTAGCGCCATTAGCGGAACAATTCAGAATGACTTGCTGAAGGAATACATCGCACGCGGAACATACGTGTATCCACCGCGGCCTTCAATGCGCATCATCACTGACATCTTTGATTACTGCTCGAAGAATGTTCCGAAGTGGAACACCATTTCAATTTCGGGCTACCACATCCGCGAAGCAGGAAGTACGGCGGTGCAGGAAATTGCATTTACGTTGGCTAACGCAATTGCATACGTGCAAGCGGCAGTAGATGCAGGTCTCGATGTAGATGACTTTGCTCCACGCTTGTCGTTCTTCTGGAATGGTCACAACAACTTCTTCGAAGAAGTAGCCAAGTTCCGGGCAAGTCGCCGCATGTGGCACAAGATCATGACCGAGCGTTTTGGTGCAAAGAAAGAAAGCAGCAAGCTGTTGCGCTTCCACACACAAACAGGTGGAAGCACTCTCACCGCGCAACAGCCTGTTAACAACGTGGTGCGTGTTGCAGTGCAGTCGCTTGCCGCCGTCATGGGTGGAACGCAAAGTTTGCACACCAACGGATTCGACGAAGCGTTGGGGCTTCCTACGGAAGAAGCTGCGCGCATCGCGCTTCGTACACAACAAATCATTGGGTACGAAAGCGGAGTTGCCGACACACCAGACCCACTTGCAGGTTCCTATTTCGTGGAATCACTCACCGATGAGGTGGAGCGTCTTGCATGGGAATACATCGAACGAATTGATGCCATGGGTGGCGCAGTCGACGCCATTGAAGCTGGATTCCAGATGGATGAAATTGAGCAGAGTGCGTACGACTACACCAAGTCAATTGACGAGGACGAACGAATCATCGTTGGCGTCAACAAGTTCACAGTGGACAATGAACCTGAACCAAATGTGTTCCCCATCGACCCAAGCCTTGCGGTTGGTCAAATTGCACGTTTGAAGAAGTTCAAAGAGAATCGTGATCAGGCAAAGGTGCAGCAGTTACTGAACGACGTGAAGGAAGCAGCAAAGGGAACCACCAATGTGCTGATTCCAATGAAGGAAGCATTGCGCGCCCACGCAACTCTTGGCGAAGTCAGTGATGCACTTCGTGAGGTGTACGGCACCTATCAGCCCGGTCGTTAAGCACATCTCGCCATCGTGTGGGAAAACGGTGGCGCGTAGCAGACCCCTGTGGTTGACTAAACACAGTCTCTACATGGGGGGTGGGCCATGCGCTCTCGCTTGTTATCTGTTGTTGCATCAGTATTCGCTACCAGTGCTGTCCTTCTGCCTAGTCAGGTTGCACGCGCAACCGCTTGTGACCCAGATGCCGCCACCATGGTGTCGTCCGCATCATCGCCGACTTCCGTTACTTTCACTGGTGCAGAACTAGGTACTCCAGCTATTCATGAGTTGTGGGATCTCACTACTGGTGAAAATAACAACAAGTTTCAGATTCTTGGTAAAGCTATTGGCGTTGCCCACGATTGGTTTGGAAATTGCACTTATCCAGGTCTAGGAATTGGCAACGGTTCGGGGTTTGATGTTGATTCACGGAATATCACGTTGTGGTCATGGGCAAACGGAGTGAATCCAGACATTGCGCGTGCAGCAATATACGGCTATCTCGGTATTTCAGCCGGAACAGCCACATGGTCTAGTCCAACTATCACTCTGACTGATACACCGTTTGTCTTTGATGCGCGAGGAATTCTTGGAAAATTCTCATCACAGCAATATGAGTGGGACCTAGACGGTGATGACGTGTACGAAGTGTCAACTGGTAATTCCCCAACAACAATGCAATCATTTGCAACAACCGGTACAAAATCGGTAGGGGTGCGCGTTTCGGCGAGTGGCGTCGTGCGTACTGCGTCAATGTCGGTTGAAGTGTTTCTACAACCACCACACGGCGATGTGGGTATCTCTCTCAATAATGGAGCTGCTCGAACGTCAACTCGCTCCGTCACCGTCTCCGTGGTGTGGCCAACCTGGGCAACAGGAATGCGAGTCTCAAATGATGGTGGTTTCGCAACAGGCAACACAAGCACACTCCCTCTGACGCGCCAATTTGATTGGGAACTTGAAGACGCGGGTTATGGCACTTATGGAACCAATGTTTTCATTCGATTTATTGGCTCACGTGTCGAGTCGTCTCGCGTCTACTTTGACAGCATTGTCTTAGATCAGCCAGAACCCACAACCACCACTACTTCAACAACGTCCACTACATCAACGACAACGACTGTTCCACCAGGAGATGCCATGGTGGTGTCATCTGCGTCAGTACGTGCGCTTGGAGTTGCTGCACTATCTAGTACTGCACCGCAACAGCGAACTAAAACTGTCGTTGTTGTTCTTGCAAAGTCGCGTTCGGTGTGTGCATTGAGAGGATCACGAGTGGTGGGATTGTCTCGCGGACTCTGTTTTGTTCGCGTGACTACCCATTTCCCACGCGGCAAATCAGTTACAAAAGTGGCAACAATTAGAATGAAAAAGTCATGACGGAGACGTGCGTTCGAATTGAAACTGAAGGGCATCGGGTTGAGATTGTCCTCAGTCGCCCAGAGCGAAAGAACGCCATCACAGCCGATATGGCCGAACAGCTTCGTGACGCCATTCATCACGTTTCAACAGATACAAACACGCACTGCATTCTTCTTCGCGGTGATGGTGGAGTCTTTTGTTCTGGCATTGATCTAAATGTCTCCGGTGATGGCAAGAAGCCCGGACCAATGCCTGCGTGGCCAGAGGTTCACGCGGCGTTGTATGCATCGCCAGTCCCTGTTGTGGTGGCATTAGAGAGGTACGCCATTAATGCAGGTGCAGCATTGGCGTTGGCTGCACCTGTTGTTGTGGCTGGTGAGACATCGTTCTTGCAGGTTGGCGAACTTGCAATTGGTGTGCCGGCACCCATGTGCGCTGCCTGGTTGCACTTGCGTCACGCACCATCGGTTGCAGACCGACTTATTTATTTGGCCGATCGTGTGCCGGCATCAGATTTGTTGCGACTGGGCATCGTTACCGATGTTGTCGCCGATGCCGATGTACTTCATCATGCGCGCGCCTATGCAGACCGAATTGCTGGTTATCCAGTGGCAGGACGTCAGGCAATGTCACAGAAGTGGAAACAGCTGCGCGGCGAGATTGAAGACCCCACCAGGTGGTTTCGCAATCTTTTGATTAGTTAAGTAGCTGGCCAATACGCGTCACGTAGGTAGCGCTTCTTTAGTTTTCCGTGGGCTTCACGCGGCAAAGCATCGTGAAAGTCCACAGACTTCGGGCATTTGTACGAGGCAAGTCGTTCTTTGCTCCATGCAATCAGTTCCGATTCGGTGAGTTGTGCTCCAGGCTCAAGTTCAATGGCTGCTTTCACTTCTTGACCAAATTCTGAATGTGGAATTCCAAAGACAGCAACATCTCGTACAGCTGGATGTTGGCTAAGAACTCCTTCAATCTCTGCTGGATAAATGTTGGAACCACCCGAGATAATGAGATCAACACGGCGGTCTACTAAGTAAATGAATCCGTCACTGTCCATGTATCCCAAATCTCCAACAGTGAAGCGACCATCGGGAAGCCGCGACGCATTGGTCTTGGCTTCATCACCGTGATATTGCGGTGGGCCACCATCGCGCAAGAAGTACAGCGTTCCAATTTCTCCCGGTGGAAGATCGTTGCCGTCGTCGTCCACCACACTTGCTTTCAGAATGGGTGCAGGTTTTCCAACAGTGCCAGGTCGATCCATCCACTCTTGACTTGTGCAGACCACTGGTCCCGTTCCTTCCGAACTGCCATAGAACTCCACAACAATGGGGCCAAGTAGATCGATGAGGCGTTGCTTCGCCCATGGCGGGCATGGTGCAGCGGTGTGCGTCACCCATTTCAACGAGGTCAAGTTGTGTTGTGTGAATGCATCATCATCGAGTTTTGCGAGTCGCACCATAAGTGTTGGCACCATCGGCGCACTAGTGACACCGTAATGTTCAACGTCGCTAAGAAAATCTTCAACAATAAAACGTTCTTTCAGAACGATGGTGTGTTTTCTGCCGAAGCAGGCTTGCAGAACTCCAGTGCCGAAAGCGTGATACAGAGGAGTTGCGATGTAGCAGACACCTTCGTCTGGCATTCCCAAATACGATCCCCAGTTGGTAACGCCAGCAAGCCAACCATCAAATGGAATACCTACGTCTGCGCGGACGACACCTTTGGACGCGCCAGTTGTTCCGCCTGTATACAAAAGTGGTGAACCAGTTCTTGTGCACTCAAATGGTGAACTGCTGTGCGCATCGCGCCACGCATCGTATGTGTCGCCAAGAACAACAATTCGTGAATCGGGGATGCCTACTTCTCGCGCTGCTGCGCGGCCAGTTGCTTCGTTCTTCTGGTCGACAACCATGAAGTTGGCAGAACTGTTTTGCAATAGATACACCAGCTCGGGCACCGTGAGATGCCAATTCAACGGGACGTACTGCGTGCCTGCAAGTACGTTTCCCAAGAACAACTCGGGCCACTCAATGCGATTGTCGGATAACAGAGCCCAACGACTGCCAATGTCTATTCCTTCTGCGCGCAATGCATGTGCAACTTGATGCGCACGGCTCTCCACCTCGGCCCACGTGAGAGTGCCCTGTGGTGCAATGACAGCGGTGCCATGAGGATCGTGTTGTGCTGAGGTGGTCAGGAATGTCACACGTGTGACGGTAGTCGCTCTTGGCAGTGCTGTTTAACGCCGAGCACCTCAGTCGCGGAACGTGATGTGTGTGGGGGGCCGATCAACTGGTGCGGCCGGCTGAGTTGGTGCGCCAATGTAAATTAAGCCCATCACTGTGTCTGTGGAACTCATTCCACAGAAGTCAACGATGGCCCTGTTGGAGCCTTTTGCGGGCGAACCCCACAACGCGGCGTATCCCATTGATTCAGCCATGAGTAACAAGTTTTGTATTCCAGCTGCAACTGCGTAGGAGTTTTCAATGGTTTCACTGTCAGACGTCCCTTGCGCGCTGGCCACCACCAGGACAAGAGGTGATCGCAGGTATTTGGTTCGCGTCTTTTCCACTTTTGGTGCGTCATCGCCGCGCTGCTGCATTGCATCAGCAATGACATTGCCAAGTTGACGTCGCGATTCGCCGGTAACGGCACAAAGACGTAGTGGCCATGTGCGTTTATGATTCGGTGCCCATTGGGCGGCGTTAGCGAGTGCAGCAATGTGGTCTTGTGTGATTGAACTATTCGCATCAATATGCAAATTGCTTCGACGGCGTTGAATCAACGACGCGAGGTCATGAGGATTCATTGTTAGTTCTTGTGGAGTTCTGCGTTCAGTCCGCCCCACGAACCAGAACGAGAAATTACTTCCACCGCACCAGTGAGTGAATTGCGGCGGTACAACAAGTTTGATTGACCAGACAAGAGACGAGCTTTCACTGGGCTTCCAGACGGATCAATAACAACCGTGCCTGCAGTGACATACAGCCCTGCTTCAACAATGCAATCGTCACCAAGGCTGATACCAATTCCGGCATTTGCGCCAAGTAAACAACGCTCGCCAATGGTGACCATTTCTTTTCCGCCGCCAGACAGTGTTCCCATGATGGATGCACCACCGCCAATGTCTGACCCATCGCCCACGATGACGCCTTGGGAAATTCGACCTTCCACCATTGACGCACCAAGGGTGCCTGCATTGAAGTTGCAGAATCCTTCATGCATCACTGTGGTGCCGGAAGAAAGGTAAGCGCCTAGGCGAACACGACTTGCATCGGCAATGCGAACACCAGATGGCACCACATAGTCAGTCATGCGCGGAAACTTGTCTACTCCGTGAACGGTGAGTTGTTGTCCTTGACGGGCAAAGTTCCATGTGACGGACTCAATGGCATCCACTGCAACGGGGCCTCGTGATGTCCACGCAACATTTTGTAAGTGACCAAAGATGCCGTCGAGATTGATGGTGCGGGGTTTCACCAAGCGATGTGAGAACAAATGCAACCGTAGGTATGCATCGGCTGATGATGTTGGTGCAGAGTCTGCATCTATTGACAGCGAAACAGGCGTGAACACAACTCCGCGTTCACGGTCGCCGTCGACGCTGAGCTCAACAGATGGAGTGTTGGTTGGTAGTTCGCCAAGACCCAAGGCACGAAAGCGCACGTCGAGTGTTGCTCCGTTGGCGTCGAGAGTGGCAACGCCAACTCCCCATGCAGGCTGAGACATTAGAAAACCTCCGGTCGAAGTGTGGGGAAGAGAATGACATCACGAATTGATGCAGCGCCACCGATCAACATGACTAGTCGGTCCATGCCGATTCCAAGTCCGCCAGTTGGTGGCATGCCGTATTCAAGTGCGCGCAAGAAGTCTTCATCGACAGTGCCGGCTTCTGCATTGCCAGCCTCTTTCTGCTTTTGCTCATCTTCAAAGCGGGCACGCTGAATGACTGGGTCATTCAATTCTGAATACGCGTTTGCAAGTTCGCGACCACCGACGAACAATTCAAAACGTTCGGTGAGGTGTGGGTCGTTACGGTCTTCACGTGCCAACGGGCTGATTTCAACAGGGTGACCGGTGACAAATGTTGGTTCGCGCAAAGAAGACTCGCACAGGTGTTCAAACATCTCTTCAATGATTTTCCCCGGACCATGGTGGTTCTCTACTTTGACACCGTGTTTTTGGGCGAGTGCTACTAATTCGTCGCGGCTTTGCGAAGGATGAACGGTGACGCCCGTTGCTTCCGACACCAGGTCAACCATTCGAACGCGTCGCCATGGTTGCGCAAGGTCTACTTCAACATCGTCGATGAGAACAACAGATGAACCTGTGGCATCGACTGCGGCGTTAACAAACAACACTTCAGTGAGGTCCATGATGTCTGTGTAATCGGCAAATGCTTGATACAGCTCCATCATGGTGAACTCAGGGTTATGGCGCGTGGAGATTCCTTCGTTACGGAAGACGCGCCCAATTTCAAAAACGCGTTCCATGCCGCCAACAATGAGGCGCTTCAAATGAAGTTCTAGGGCAATTCGCAGATACAACTGCATGTCGAGCGCATTGTGGTGTGTAAGAAATGGACGTGCATGTGCGCCGCCAGCTTCCATGTGCAAGACAGGTGTCTCCACCTCAATAAAGCCTCGTTCGTGCAGCGTGCGCCGGAAACTTGCGATGACAGCGTGACGAACAGCAAACATGCGCCGCGATTCTTCGTTGCCAATGAGGTCTGCATAGCGCTGTCGATAACGGGTGTCTGTATCGGTGAGGCCATGCCATTTATCTGGAAGTGGTCGAACTGCCTTAGACAACAAAACGAGAGATGACACCTTGATAGACAACTCGCCCTTACGCGTGGTCATGACGGTGCCCGTGACGCCAACCCAGTCGCCAAGGTCTAGTTCTGCAATGGCAGCAAACGCGTCATCGCCAACAACTGCTTTGGAGACGAATAACTGAACGTCGCCCGAACGATCTTGCAGTGTTGCAAAGATGAGCTTCCCCTGGTCGCGCTTCAACATGATGCGACCCGCAACATCCACCGATATGTCAGTTTCAGAGCCAGCCTCGAGCGCGCCGTGTTCTGAACGAATATCGCCAAGAGAGTGCGAGCGGTCGAAGCGGTATGGGTACGGGTTGGTGCCTGACTGACGTAAAGAGTCAATTGCGGCCAAGCGGCGGGCTTTTTCTTGCTCGAGGCCCCCGAGATGTTGGTCGTCTACTTCGTCGCTCACAGAATCTCTACGGTAGTTCGTGACGCCGCCGTTCAGAGAAGTCTTTGCCGAACTACGGTGTAAAAATGCGATTTTCACGAAGTGTGGCAGCGGTGTCCGTCTTGGCACTCGCTGTATCGCAACCAGTGTTTGCGGATAGTTCATCGCAATGGCCAAACGATAGACAGCAACCCACGTTGTCGGTGTCGATGAATAAATCACTCACCGCATCCATTGCCAACCGGATGGCTGCAGCCATTAGCGCAGCTGGCGCCACACCGCATCGAGTGAGTTTTCCAACAGTGGGGCTCACCGCCCATAGTCGCAACGGGCAATACTTCACGCGGCTCGGCGATCGTTGGCGTCTTCCTATGGCCACCATGGTTGCTCCGGCGGACTACTTACGGGCCGTGGGTGGTGACGACATGGTTGCTGCAGCAGGTCCTGGTCAGGTGTTAATGGGTGAAACCTCGGCTGAATTACGAGGTGCACAAGTGGGAGATTCAATCGTCCTTCGTGACCTTCGTTTTCGAATGCATACATTCACGATTGGGGCGATTGTGCCGAATGTGTTTGTTGATTGGGGCGACTTATTCATTACGACAGAGTCGGCTCAAGTTCTTGGCGCAATGTCTATTAATCGAGTGACCGCCACCAACATTGTGTCGTACTCGCGAATTATCTCTCAACTGAAGTCGCGCGGAATTGTCATTGGAAATACTTATCGCTTGAGAACATCCTGGGATCGCGAGAATCCGGATGGAACACTTGGAACATCAACTCTCAAGAAGAAACTGGGGGAGTTTGCTTTTCGACCAGCAGGCGGCAGTGCAATTCAAATTGAAGATAAATGGAAACTCAACAACATTCTGTGGCGTCACTCATTTGCCGATATTCGACTACGTAACAATTGCCACAAAGTTGTCGCGGCAGCCATTCAGGGAGCATTAAGCGAGATCAAATCTCGCGGACTGCAACGCCATGTGGACGTGGCAAATGCCAATAGATACGGAGGCTGTTATGTGGGTCGGTACAACCGCATGGCGGGTACATTCGGCGCACCATCTCGTCATGCATACGGAGCTGCATTAGACATCAATACAACGCAGAACTATCAATGGGCCGTCCCCAAAATGAACTGTGACGTTGTTCGCATTTTCCGTAAATGGGGCTTCGCGTGGGGCGGAAATTTCTGGCCATCAGACGGCATGCACTTTGAATATGTGGGTGAACGACGCGACAACATCGGATATCCGTCTCAGTACTGCCCCAACTCTGTGCCCGTACCAACAACAACTTTGCCAACGTTCACATCTGGAACCACAACATCCACCACCACAACGTCTAGTTCTTCAAGCACAACCACTACCACCACCACTGTTGCGCCGATAACCTCAACCACGTGAACCTCAATAAGCGCCTCGTAATCATCGGCGGCGGCCCTGCAGGAAATGCTGCCGCTACATCTGCTGCACGCAAAGGCGTCAGCGTTGTCTTGGTGGAACGCGAAATTGTTGGTGGTGCAGCACACCTTCTTGACTGTGTCCCGTCAAAGACCATGATTGCCACAGGTGGTGCTGTGAGTTTCACCGAGAGCCTCAGCGGAATGGGTTTATCCAATCGTGATGCTGAAATCGATGTGAAGGCTCTCACCGACCGTATTGAGGGCATTAAGCATCGCTTGTCAAACGACATGACCTCACTTCTTGAAAGCCAAGGCGTCACCATTATCCGCGGCACTGCGCGATTGGTAGACGCTCACACAGTTCATGTTGATTGCAGCGATGGCACAACGCATCAACTTGAGGCAGATGACATTCTCATCTCCACCGGAACACGTCCGCGCATTCCAGATTTCGTACAACCAGACGGAGATCGCATTCTCACCACGCGCGACTGCTATCCACCACGAATTTTTCCAGAGAGTGTCACCATCATTGGATCCGGTGTGACTGGTGTGGAGTTTGCGCACATGTTTGCATCGTTTGGTTCGAAGGTGACGCTTGTTGTTTCTCGTCAGCAGGTTCTCCCTGGGAAAGACCCAGAAGTTGCTGCCGTGCTTGAAGAAAACTTCTTGTCCCGCGGAGTTCGTTTGTATAAGGGAGCCCGTGCCACAAAGATTGAGCGCACCGAGAATGGCGTACGTGTCATGTGCGATGACGGCCGAGTCTCAGAGACAACACACGCTGTGTTGGCAATTGGATCAATCCCAAACACCGAAGGTCTCGGACTTGAAGAAGTGGGAGTAGAGATGGATGGTGGCTACATCAACATCAACCGCCACTGCCAAAGCACTGTTGAGCACATTTATGCAGCAGGTGACGTCAGTGGCAAATTGCCTCTCTCGTCTGTTGCATCCATGCAAGGAAAGAAAGTTGCAGAGCAAGTGGTGGGTGGGCCTCGCGGACCGCATCGTCACCTTGACTACGACAAGGCCGCATCGGCAATTTTCACCGAACCTGAAATCGCAGACGTTGGACTCGCAGAAGCAGAAGCTTTTGCATCAGGTCGAAAGATCCGAGTCACCAAGGTTCCTTTCGCCACCACTGCAAAGGCACTTATTAACAACGACTCGCGCGGCTTTGTAAAGATCATTAGCGATCCAGCAACCGGAGAAGTTCTGGGTGGCTCAATTGTTGGACGTCATGCGGCAGAGCTCATTAGCGTGATTGCACTTGCCGTCACAGCAAATCTCAAGGTGTCCGACATTGAAGAGTCGTTGCTGGTGCACCCTGCGCTGGCAGAGGCGTTGTCTGAAGCTGCTGAATAACTGTTGTTAGTTATTCAATAACAACAACAACGTCGCCGGCTCCAACGGTGTCACCGGGCTTCACATTGACAGCCTTTACGGTGCCGGTCTTGTCGGCTTCAATCTGGTTCTCCATCTTCATGGCTTCCAGTACCACCACGCTCTGACCAGCTTCTACTGCTTGGCCCACTTCAACAAGAACCTTCACAATTGTTCCTTGCATTGGAACAGCAATTTGACCACTTCCGCCGCCTGCTCCGCCGCCAGATGCTGACGATGAACGAGCTGCTTTCTTCTTTGCTGGTGCAGATGCTGCAACGCCGGCAGATTCAGGAACCCACAACTTCACGTCGAAGCGACGGCCGTTGACTTCAACAGTTGTTTGGCGTTGTACAAGTGGCGTGTCGCCGTCTGTAGCCGCAGCAACTGGTCCAGACTCAATCTTCGACAGGTCGAGAACTTCTTCTACCCACTTTGTGGAGTGTGTGACTGCAGCGAAATCTGGGTGCTCCAAAATGGCAATGTCTGCAGGGATGGTTGTTGCCACACCTTCAACGACCATTTCCTTTAGTGCACGCACTGTACGAGCAATTGCAGTCTCGCGGTCCTTGCCCCACACAATGACTTTGCCGACCAAGTTGTCGTAGTACTGGCTGATCTCGTCACCAGATTCGTATCCGCCATCGAAGCGAACACCAAATCCGTCTGGAGCAGTGAGCTTTGTAATTGGTCCAGGGGAGGGAAGGAACTTTCCGCCTGCTGGGTTCTCTGCGTTGATTCGAACTTCAATTGCGTGTCCGCGTTGCAATGCACGAACTTCTTCTTGCGTCATCGGCAACTTTTCGCCCGATGCAACACGAATTTGCCATTCAACAAGATCGATGCCCGTGATGACTTCGGTAACGGGGTGCTCTACCTGAAGGCGAGTGTTCATTTCTAAGAAGAAGAAATCTCCGTCTTGATAGATGAACTCAACCGTTCCTGCGTTGAAGTACCCAACTGCTTTCGCAGCCTTGACTGCAGCGGCACCCATTGCTTCTTCAACTCCGTCGGGAAGGCCTGGTGCTGGTGCTTCTTCAATCAACTTCTGGTGACGACGCTGTGCGGAGCAGTCACGTGTTGATACCCACACAACATTGCCGTGCTTGTCTCCCACCAACTGCACTTCAATGTGTCGTGGCCAGGTGAGGTAACGCTCAACGTAAATTTCGTCGCGTCCAAAGAAGTTACGTGCTTCGCGTTGTGCAGAATCCATTGCGTCCTGTACTTCGGAGGCAGACTGCACAACTTTCATTCCGCGTCCACCACCGCCAAATGCAGCTTTGATGGCTACTGGCCAACCGAATTCATTTCCGAAGTCGGTGATTTCTTTTGCGGTGGTAACGAACTCGGTAGTACCAGGAACAATTGGTGCTCCACCGCGCAGTGCTGCTTTGCGGCTAGAGACCTTGTCACCCATTTCGTCAATTGCTTCAGGTGGTGGTCCGATGAATGCAACACCCATTGCAGTGATGGCACGTGCAAAGTCTGCGTTCTCGCTGAAGAATCCGTAACCAGGGTGAACACCGTCTGCGCCGCTATCGGTAATGGCCTTCAAAATTGCTTCGGTGTTCAAGTAGCTCTCGGCGGCTGTTTGGCCACCAAGTGCGTATGCCTCGTCGGCAAGGCGAACATGAAGCGCATTGCGATCCAGTTCTGAATAGACCGCGACAGTGGCAATGCCAAGCTCTCGGGCGGCACGGATAACTCGGACAGCGATTTCGCCGCGATTGGCGATAAGGATTTTTTTCAGCACAGGTGACAATATTGCCCTGATGAGCGACCAAATAGCGAACCAATCCGGCCGTTGGCATGTCACAGCGGTCCCAGAGACGGGGAGTACCAACGCTGATTTGCTGAAAATTGGGGCAGAAGGTGCCCCAGATCGCACAGTTTTACGTGCCGATTTCCAGTCCGCTGGCCGCGGTCGACTGAATCGGACCTGGGATGCTCCAGCCGGGGTCAACCTGCTGGTGTCCTTGCTGTTCCGCCCGGTTCCGCCGCGGCCACACGTTCTCACCCAGGCGGTTGCCCTCTCGGCCGTTGCCGTGGCAGCAGACCTATGTGATGTGGCCGTGGACCTCAAGTGGCCGAATGATCTGTTGATTGAGGGAACAAAGGTGGCGGGGATCTTGGCCCAGGCCGCACCGGCTGGTGCGGATGGAACGGTTCCATTTGTTGTGGTGGGCATTGGTTTGAATTTGGGATGGGCACCCGAGGGTGCCACGTCGTTAGCCGCGAGCGGGTGGACACGAACTGTTGCACCGCATGATTTCTTGTTGGCCATGCTTCCGCACATCGATCGTCTCTTGGCACTTGATGATGACGCGCTTCACTCTGAATACGTCTCGCGCGTTGCAACTATTGGCACTCGTGTGAAAGCACAAATGCCAGATGGGAACGACATCGTCGGTCGAGCCGTTGATGTTGAAAAAGATGGTCGACTGGTTGTGCTGGACGATTGTGCGGTAACGCATCGCATTGACACCGCAGATGTGGTGCATCTTCGCCCTGCGCTTGACTGACTACCGTAGACATGTGCCGCCAGACAATGTGATACTCCGTCAATCAGGCGCACCGCGTTGGTTGATTGCAGTGAGTGTCGGGCTAGTCACCATGTTGGCAAGCGCCCTTGGAATGGTTCGAGCAACGAACGGAGCGCTCACAGATGTGCCACGTGTGTCCATTGTGTCGTCGGCACTATCGCCAGCCAGCGACGGTTTTGAGAATTATCTATTAGTGGGATCTGACTCGCGCGCGAACGCCGATCCAACGGAAGAAGATTTTGCAAATATTGGTACCGAAGAGGCAAACCCTGGAACACGCGCAGACACGTTGATTGTGATTCGTGTTGACATAAAAACAGGCTCCGTTGCAACAATGTCTGTGCCTCGCGATTTGCGTGTCTTGCTTGCAGATAACGGACGTTACGCAAAGGTGAACTCGGCGTATCAACGAGGAGCTGATGTTCTTGTGCGAACAGTGCAAGGGGCTTTGAATATTCCAATTCATCATTATGTTGAAATGGACTTCTACGGTTTCAAAGACATTGTTGATGCGGTGGGTGGAGTTCGCATTTGTGTTGACTATGCATCACGTGACAAAGCCACGGGTTTTTTCCTTGGAAAACGCGGATGCAAAATGCAGAACGGTCAACAAGCGCTTGCCTATGCGCGGTCGCGCCACTTCGAAGAGAAAATTGATGGTGCGTGGAAGGTTGACGGAACGGGAGATGTCGGGCGAGGAGATCGCCAACGGTATTTCATGTCAATTCTTGTGAAGCAAGCGATTCGTTACCTGGCAGAACATCCCATGAAGACAGACGACGTGTTGTCGGTGTTCTCTAATGCAGTGTCGGTAGACGATGGGCTAGAACTCATTGACCTTGCTCGCAAACTGCGGCCACTTGCAAACGGCGCCGCTCTGTCGGTTGCTCTTCCTGTCTCAAGCGACATGATTTCTGGAAGCTTTGTCTTCACTCTCAACAATGATTCAAAACCAGTGTTGGATTACTTCGCAGGACTTGGCCCACTACCAAGTGCGCCGTCGGCCGATTAGATCTGATCTGCGTTTTGCGCAGCTGCCTTGCGGCGAACTTTCTCAGCAAACACATCTGAGGGCACAGGCTCGCCAATGCGATTGCCTTGTAAGAGATCGCATCCCAGAACTTTCAGGCGTTGCACATGGTCGTCTGTGGTGACCCATTCTGCGCAGACCACCAAGTTGAGGGAGTGGGCTAACTGAATGAGCGAGCGAACCATGGGATCGTCTCCACCATCGGTTCGACCCACATCGCGCACAAGGGTTCCATCTAGCTTCAATAAATCAGCAGGGAATGTGCGCAATGATGCCAAGGATGAATAGCCGGACCCAAAATCATCGACTGCAATGCGCACACCTTGTCGCTTCAGCGCAGTGACAGTACGCAAGACCGACGGATTGTTCTCCACCAAGTTCGACTCAGACGTTTCAAAGACCAGTTGTGAACCATCAAGCGAATGTGCACGCAAAATAGTGAGAGCACGTTCAACAAATGTGATGTCCGACAACTGACGACGAGATGCGTTGACATGAATTGATGTTGAACGATCAACAATTCCTTCAGAGACCCAGGCGGCAAGCGTGGCTGCGGCTTGTTCGAGGACCCAATCTCCAATGGGAGCAATTAGCCCTGACTCGTCTGCCAAATCTAGGAAGGCTGCCGGTGCAAGGACACCACGGGTGGGGTGATTCCAGCGCAACAAAGCCTCGGCCGCTTCAATTCTGCCAGTGTGTGCCGATTCGATGGGTTGGAAGAGAACAGAGAATTGATTCGCAGCCAGGGCTTGTTCAAGTTCCGATGCCAGAGTGAGTCGTTCGCGTGCGGCGGTGCGCATTTCTTCGTTGTAGAGCTCTGATCTGCCGCGCCCACGTTGCTTGGCGCGATACATGGCGGTGTCGGCAGAGCGAAGAAGTGTGACGGCTGCATCGGCTGCCGATTCTGTGGCCAAAAGGTCTGGTGTTGACATGGCAACACCAACGCTTGCGCCTGCTTCAATCTCAACACCTTGCAGAACCAGTGGCCCAGTAATTGATGTGCGAATTCGCTCTGCAACATCTAGTGCCACATGTTCATCAAGAAGTCCTTCACATAACACCACGAATTCGTCGCCACTAATTCGCGCCACTAAGTCTGTTGGTCGGGTTGCAGCGGCGAGTCGTCGGGCAACGTTGACAATGAGCTGGTCTCCCACTGCGTGACCAATGGTGTCGTTGACGTGTTTCAGTTTGTCGAGGTCAATAAAGAGCACACCCACAGTGGCGTGAGTGGTGCGGCTTCGCTCGAGTGCTTCAGTTGTCTTTCGCAGGAACAACACACGGTTTGGTAGCCCAGTAAGTGCGTCGTGCGTTGCTTGTCTCGCCAACTCTGCTTGGGTTTGACGTTGTTCCGTAATGTCGCGCGTGATGGTGGACCAATGATGCACACTGCCATCTGCATCACGAACAACTTGAACTACAACGGAGAGAATTCGCGCAATTCCGTCTGGCGACCGGAATCCAATTTCGCCTTCCCAACGGTGCGGGGTGCCATTTGGTGCGACGGGGTCAAGCAACACGCGGGGGAGTTGATCTCGAACAGCCTGCATGAATGCGCGTGCGGCAACGTCGTCGTTTCCAATTGTTGAATCAGTGACGCCAATCAGTGTTCGTGCTGTGTCGTTGGCAAATTCAAGTTCTCCAATTCGATTGAAGACCAATACCGCATCGCCAGAAACATCGAGAAGGCCCACCAATTGATTTGACAGTTGTCGTTGTGACACAAGTGAGGTGCAGTCAATTGCGGTTCCTACGTATCCAGTGACAATGCCGTCAGTGAGAACTGGTTGAGTTGAGACTTGAATCCACACAGATTCGCCAGTGGCACGACCAACGCGAAACTCCACCGCAAATGTTCCACCTTCGGTCTTGTGTTGTACCCAACGACGTTCGCATTCGGTGCGCTCATGTGGAAGAGCATTTGCCCACGGCGCGGTACCAGGAATGATGGGCGCACCATCAAATGCAAGTTGACGAAATGCAGTGTTGCCCGACAACAGACGACCATTCACGTCGGTCTCAAAGACGCCGATTGGCAGGGCAGCAGTGGTGGAGTCGATGCTCCATTCTCACAGATAGTTCACCGAGTGCGGTGGACTGACCCCTCAGTGTGGTGACTACCGGGTGACGGTGAAGACGGTGGTGGCGGCTTCAAGTGCCGCCGATTCAATGTCGGCCACGATGGTGGCGGCGTCGGGGTTGTCGTCAAGCGGCGTGAGGGAGTCGAGCGCATACACCGTTGCAACAAAGGTGTGTGTGGCGCCACGTGGCGGACATGGAGCTGAATATGTGGCATTTCCCTCGGTGTTGCGGGCCACTACTGCGCCAGTAGGGGCGATTCCTTCGGCTGTATTTGTAATGGCGAAGTCAATATTGGTGACCACCCAGTTGCGCGACGAGGGATCGTCCATGTTGTCAATGACCAAGGCGTAGGCCTGGGTGTCTTCGGGGGCACCAGCCCACACCAGAGGGGGCGATAGCGCCTCTCCGTCGCATGTGTATCGCTTGTCAATGGCGCTGCCACTGCTCCATGGTCCGGTGAGAGTCATGGCGCCTGCATCTTGGGCAATCACGTCGCCCACTGTTGTTGGTGTCTGCACGGTGTCTGTTTGGTCTGCTCGCGGTGGAGTCATGTTGCGGCCATCGTCTGTGGAACAGGCCGTTATCAACATGGTTGCGACGCATAGAAAGAAGATTGGTTTCACTCTGACGGTGTGAATCATGCCGACACACTACCGAGCTAACGATTGATGGTCTGAGAGAGTGCGGTCACTATCCTGTGCTTATGTCGTCCGTTTCGCAATCTGGTGATCAATTGTGTCTGATGACTATTCACGCGCATCCAGATGATGAAGCGTCAAAGGGCGCACCCACTGTTGCAAAGTATTTTGCTGAAGGCGTGCGCACTGTTCTTGTGTGTTGTACAGGTGGCGAAGAAGGCGATTTGCAAAATCCGTTACTGCGCGAACCAGGTCAGCCTTTTCACAACAAGACACCCGAGGAAGAACGCGAACTGATTGCGAAAATCCGTCCGAGTGAATTGAAGCGATCAACTGACGCCATTGGATTCTCTGCAGTTCACATGCTGGGATATCGCGATTCTGGAATGGCGGGCGCTGAATCTAATTCGCATCCAGAGTGCTTCCACATGGCAGATCTAGACGAGGCAACCGGACGTCTGGTAGCACTTATTCGCTCTGAAAAACCACAAGTGATTCTCACGTACAACGATGATCAACGTGGTTATCCGCATCCGGATCACTTACGTGTTCACGACATCAGTATTTTGGCGTTTGAACGAGCAGGCGACCCCACGTGGTATCCAGAACTTGGTGCTCCGTGGCAGCCCGCCAAGATGTATTACACGTTGTGGGCAAAGGAACGCATTACAACTGTGCACGACGCATTGTTGAAGAAGTTTGGCGAATCTCCATTCGACGAGAATTGGTTGAAGCGACCTTCGCAAGATCATCGCATTACTACTCGCTTGAACATTGGTGCTTATTTGCGTGCGCGTACCGAGTCGTTATTGGCTCATGCAACGCAAGTAGATCCCACTTCAAAATGGTGGTTCGGATTAGATGACAATGAACTAGCGCAGGTGTATCCATGGGAAGACTGGATTCTTGCCAAGAGCATCTTGGGAGAACTTGCACCTGGCGCCATTGAATCTGATTTGTTCGAAGGCGTGCGCGCAGATGTGGGTGTGTCGGCGTGAGTGTTCAATATCGAGTTGTCTTCAAAAAGAATGATGAAGCAGTTGATGGTCCCGACGATGCAGACGTTGTGGTGCGAATTGATGCAAAGTACGCATCAATGAATCCCACTGCTGCATTCATGGCAGGCAAGCTGAAGAACGAAGGCAGTACTCGTGCGTTGTTTGAAGCGTTGTGGAGTGGGGAAGCAGCTGCGGTAATTAGCCGGCTCGCATCGCGTTCCTAAGTTCGCGATACCCAAGCAACACTGCACCGCTGTCGGCAAGAACGCTGCGCAATTCGGTGTCTGTTGTGACAAGTGAGAGGTCATCTACCCATCCGGCCGCATGATCACCGAGTGCACGTACTTCGGGCGTGTCAATTGCCGGCTGAACATGTATCTCTGTGACGCCAGGCTGCAGTTGTTTCAATGCATTAATCACTCGTTCGCGGCTTCCTGCGCGCCAATCGTGATCGAAGTGGTCGGGGAACACAATTCCCTCTTCGCGGGCCAATGTGCGGAACGGGAAGCCAGCCGCTTCCTCGGTAATGGTGGATGGCAATCGAATGGGAAGTTGAAATTCAACGGCTAACTCGAGATACACATCGAAGAATTCTGGACGCAAGGTGATGGAGGTGAGATGTGGTGCAAGGTGTGTGACATCTATGCCCCACGCAATGGCGCGTTCAATTTGTGCGCGACATTCACGCAACACTTCAGAACTGTCTGCGTGTTCCCACAAGTCGTCAACGGATCGTGGGAATCCGCCTTCACCAGACAGAAGTGATGGTGCGTGTGTTAGTGGTCCCCATCGATACTCGGGATGTTCTGCATTCAGCGTGAGATGAACTCCGATGTCTTCTCCGCGATATTCACGCGCGGCGAATTGAGCCCATGGCGCCGGCATCATGATGGATGCGCACGTTGCGACACCATTTCGTAGTGCTTCATACACGCCAACAGTTGCAGCGTGACATGAACCAAGATCGTCACACGAGATGATGACAATTCGTGCATCATCGGAGTACCCGAGTCTGTGTGCGAGGGAGCGAGTCTCGGCCATGTGAGAACCCTACCTTCAGCAGCGACGCCACAGCCCGAGTTGTTGCGATTGAGCATGAAACGCGGCCTCGGCAAAGCTGGCTTCGAGTGTGGTGTTGGGGGGATAAGGGTACGGGCGAGCCCATCCGTTGTAAACGAGTTCGTGGTTAATGAAGAGATTGTCAGAGACGCGATACATGTACGCCAACAGGCGGCCGTATTTGTCTCTGGATTCAATGTCTCGTACTAGGAACACTCGAGTACCGCGAGGCAGCAACGACTTTGTGTGTTGCGATGCTTCGGGGCCAAAACATTGCACTGGCTTTGTGGGGTGCACCGTTTCAGGCGTGTCTACTCCGATGAGTCGAATCTCTTCTTTTGTGCCGGCAACAGAGACATGAACAGTGTCTCCATCGACCACCTCTGATACCACCGCAGAAACGCGACCACCCGCATCGGATTCGATGCGGGTGGAACACGAAGCCACGACAGCAAGTGTTGTGACGATGAGTGTGATGGTGCGAGCTACGTTGCCCGCGCGTTGTTTAGAGGCGCTCGATGAGTGTGCCGGTGCCGAGACCGCCACCACAGCACATGGAGATGATGCCGTAGCGACCGCCGGTGCGCTCGAGTTCGTTGAGTGCCTTGGTGACCAAGAATGCGCCCGTTGCACCGAGTGGGTGACCCAATGCGATTGCACCACCGTTTGGATTGGTCTTTTCAAGATCTGCACCGAGTTCCTTTGCCCATGCCAAGACAACAGATGCGAATGCTTCATTGATTTCGAATACGTCAATGTCGTCAATCTTCAAGTTGTTGCGCTCGAGAAGACGCTGAGTTGCGTCAATTGGTCCGGTGAGCATGAGTACGGGGTCGACGCCAACGAGGCAGGTGTCAACAATGCGTGCGCGTGCGCGCATGCCGAGCTGTGCGGCCTTTTCTTCGGTCATCATCAAGACAGCAGCTGCGCCGTCTGAAATTTGCGATGAGTTTCCTGCGGTGTGCACGCCGTTCTCACGAGCGACTGGCTTCAGTGATGAGAGCTTCTCGAGAGTTGTTTCACGAAGGCCCTCATCTTTTGCAACACGACGGGTTCCAACAACATCGCCGGCTTCGTTGACTTCAGGTGAATCTACTTCGATGTACTGGCCAGCGAAACGATCTTCTGCCCATGCGCGAATTGCACGCTCTTGTGATGCCAAACCGAAACGGTCGGTGTCGTCGCGAGAAATCTTCCACTTGTCTGCGATGCGCTCTGCACCTTCAAACTGTGATGTCATTTCGTATTGCTCGAAGTAGGTCTTTGGAATGGGGACGCCAAGTCCGAGATCTTTGCGGCTATTGCTGCCAATGGGAACGCGGCTCATGACTTCAACACCACAAGCAATGGCGATGTCAACAACGCCAGATCCGATAAGAGAAGAAGCAAGACCAGTTGCTTGTTGTGACGAACCACATTGAGTATCAACAGTGGTGGCAGCAGTGGTCAACGGAAGACCTGCGGCCAACCATGCGGTGCGAGTGACGTTGAATGACTGTTCACCAACTTGGCTGACGCAACCGCCAACAACTTGCTCAATGAGAGCAGGGTCGATACCGGTGCGCTCAACGATTCCCTTCTGGGCGATGCCAAGAAGTTCACCTGGGTGGAGGGTGGAGAGACCGCCGTTGCGACGACCAATTGGGGTGCGTACTGCATCGACGATGACGACTGGGTTTTGATTACGTGCCATTGGCACATCCTACGCAGGGCTCTGGCAACTACCGTCAGTGGGGTGAGTACGCACAGCAGCCCATTTCGCCCCACCTTGTTTCCTGCCGATGTTGTTGAAGAACATCGCTATATCCACGTGGTGGGAGCCAAAGTCTTTATTGACAATCAAGCAGCCGATGATTCGTGGGAACGTCATTTCCTTGGCATGCATGGCGACGTGGCCTGTTGGGGAATAGACGTACCCCACGGCGAAGACCCCGCGTATGGGGCCGAAATGGATTTGCGGGCGTTGTTTGGCCGTGTGAGTGACACAGAGTGGGCCGTTGCAGGTCGTGCGGTTCAGTTAGTGGAGTGGGCGCGAACCCATCGGTTCTGTGGTCGATGCGGCGAGCCAACGCGCACGGCAGAAAATGAACGAGCATTCAAATGTCCGGCGTGTTCGTTGCTGGCATTCCCGCGCTTGGCTCCAGCAATCATCACCTTGGTGACACGTGGCGAAGGCGACGATCAACAAGCCTTGTTGGCGCGAGGCGCGAATTTTCCAGTTCCAATGTTTTCGTGTCTCGCTGGATTCGTAGAGCCTGGCGAGAACTTGGAACAAGCAGTTGCTCGCGAGGTGGAAGAAGAAGTGGGCATTGTGGTGGATTCCATTGAGTATGTGTCCAGTCAGCCATGGCCATTTCCGCATTCACTCATGTTGGGATTCCGTGCACGCTGGGTCTCGGGTGACATTGTGTGTGACACCACCGAAATCGCCGAAGCGCATTGGTACAGCCGTGACGAAGTTCCAATGATTCCTCCTGCCATCTCAATTGCTCGCAAACTCATTGACGAATGGTTGATTGGTCGCTAGTTAATTGATGTGTCAGACCTCGTAGCGTGGGGGCATGACTTCACTACAACTCGGACGTGTTGGCCTGTGGGCCGCAGATTTTGACCTAGTACCCATGGCAGTTGCGCAAGAGGGAATCGCGCGCGTTGAAGAAATGGGTTTCTCAACGGTGTGGGTACCAGAGGCGGTGTTGCGTGAAGCGTTTTCATCGTGCGCGTTGTTGTTGTCCGCAACAAAGAACATGACACTTGCGACTGGCATTGCCAATCTCCACGCACGAACTGCACAGTCGATGCAGGCAGGGTGGAAGACGTTGTCAGAGGCTTTCCCTGAGCGGTTCTTGTTGGGCATCGGAGTCAGTCATGCACCGATGGTGCAAGGAGTCCATAAGGGCACCTATGACAAGCCGTATTCGACAATGGTGGAGTATCTAGAAGCAATGGACAACGGTGTGTTCTTCAGTCCTCAGCCAACAAAGCCACCACGACGAGTGCTTGCGGCCCTAGGGCCAAAAATGTTGAAGCTTGCTGCTGAAAAGACAGATGGCGCACACCCGTACTTCACGCCAGTTGAGCACACAGCATTTGCTCGTGAGCTCATGGGCAACGGTCCATTGCTGGCACCCGAGTTGTCGGTTGTGTTGAATGAAGATTCAAGTGTTGCGCGTGACATTGCCAACAAGTACATGTCTACCTACACGCGTTTGCCGAACTACGCCAACAACTTGAAGCGCTTTGGATTTACTGAAGAAGAAATCACTGGTCATGCAGATCGTCTGATGGACGCAATTGTTCCTCGCGGATCAATTGATGTGATTATTGCTCGCATTAAAGAACATCTCGATGCAGGTGCCGACCATGTGTGTGTTCAAGTTTTGACTGGCACACCTGGAGTTCTGCCAATGAAGCAATGGGAAGAGTTGGCTGACGCAATCAAGAGTCTCTAATGCAGACTTCTGTGTTGCTAGACGCCATTGCAGTGCATGGCGCCAGTATTGCTCGCGCGGCTCGTGTTTCTCTCGATGCACCAGTGCGTGCGTGTGGGTCGTGGCGAGTTGCAGACTTGCTGTGGCATGTAGGTGAAGTGCATCGCTTCTGGACATCCATGGCGTTAGCCGGCACATCTACAAAGACTGCACACCAACGTGATGAACGTCCTGAAGAGATGGACATGATTGCGTGGTACGAATCTGGGCTGCAGCAATTAGTTGCGGCGCTGTCGTCGATGCCTCCACAACAACCATGTTGGACATGGGCCGGGCCACAAACAATTGAATGGCTAATCCGCCGAATGGCACATGAGACAACGGTTCATGCGTGGGATGCGTTGTGGGCCGCAGGGTTGAAGCCCGACAATTCGCCGGAACTTGCAAGCGATGGAATTGATGAATTCCTCTACGTGATGACTCCGTTAGTTCGCGAAGGACAACCCTTTGTTGGTGGATCGGTTCACATTCATTGCACGGATGTCAACGGAGAATGGCTTTTGGTTCCCGGGGACGGATTGGAACTTGTCGTCACGCGAGAGCATGCCAAAGGGTCAGTGGCGTTGCGGGGCCCAGCAGTGGACATCTTGTTGGTGTTGTGGCGACGCATGCCAATAGAAACTATTGAGGTCATTGGCGATGCGTCGGTGGCGCACCGTTTCCTGTTGCGCGCCGACCTGGACTAGCGAACGCGCACAGTTTTCCACTTTGAATAGTTGCCCGCCGCGTCGCGGACTCGAACTTGGATGCTCTTGGCCCCTTTAGGAATCGCGATGTTGTAGGTGCCACGACGCGCGGCGTCCACTTTTGTTGCAGTAGTTCGGCCAGCAAATTTCATTTCAATTCGTGTGACGCCGCTACGACGATCGCGTACTGAAATTGCAATGCGTGGTGTTGCTGATGCAGTGGCAGTTGCTTGTGCAGTGGCGCTGACGCGAGATGCACGAAGCGCTTCAATAACTGGAGCTTCTTCGTCAGGAATTTCTACATTTGTGATGAGTGTGATGTAGTCGTCGTAGATGACGGATGTTCCGTTAGCGAAATAGACCTGCACATACACCGTGCGAATGTCTTCTGCTTCTTCTGATGCAATGAGTTCCCAGCGAATCGGACTTGACGGGTTGAAAACCTGTGCATTTTTGAAATTCGGATGGTTTGAGATGCGATACGCCACGGCTCCGGCGGGTGCTGTGACGAAAAGTGACACCGTGGTGGAGTCGGTCTCGTCGTTGTCATCATTGATGACAACGCCAAGTGGTCGAGGGGTAATGAACGTAGTTGTCTGAGTGGACATGCGGCCAGCTTCGTTTCGAGAATGAGCGGCAACGTAATAGGTGGTGCCAGGCGTGAGGTCGTTGATAGTGACAACGAACTGTTGCTGCTGATCTGAAGCGCTAGATGACACGAAGTATTCAGTGACATCGCTGAAGTCCGCGAGTTCGGAGACTTGCAGTTTTGTAAATGTCTCGAGGCCGGTGGAATCAACCACAACCGTGGCGGTTGCCCTACGAGGTTCAACGGAAATGTTGCCGATGCTTACCTGCGGGACGCCGCCTCGCGTGCGTTGTGGTCGGCTTTCCGATGTATGCGTTCCTACTGCGTTCTCGGCAGTAACGCGAACCCAGTAGTCGGTGCGTGCCGAGAGATTGAAGACCGTAAATGAGAGATGGTCAATTGTGCGAGTGCTGAACGATTGGGTAGCAGAGCGAATGATGGAGGTAAACGTTGGCGTTGTAGATACCTCAAGAAGTGCGGTACCGCGCACCAATCCAGAATCAATATGCGCAACTGCGTCTATGCGGCTGGTGGTGGCAGATACTGATACAAGAGTTGCAGTTGGTCTGCTTCCCACCGTGTCAAAAGTTTGGGTTGCTCCAGTTGTTGTGCCAAGGCGATTAGTTGCGATGGTGCGCACGTAATAGCGAGTACGAGGAGAGAGATTATTCAGAATGATCTCTCGTTGAACTTCAATATTTCCAGCGAATGGCAATACGTCGACACGGTTGACGTTGTTGGCAAATTGTTGGTCGGTTGACCATTCAAAATATGCAGTTGAGGAGAGACGATTCGGGTGCAGCGTTACCGACAGTGTTGCGTCGTTACCGGTGATGTTCTGTGCGGATACATTGCCAACAGTTGGCTCTTCACCAAGTGTGGTGAAACTGGCGACATTTCCAGTGACGGTGCCAAAGGTGTTTGTTGCAACCAGTCGTACGTAGTGCGTAGCGCGAGGCGCAAGCCCGGAGAGGGGAAGCGAGAACGTTGTGGGAATGTAGACATCGCTAGGGAATGACGCACGAATGTTGTGTCGTGTGATCACGGAGAAATCTGATGTGGTGCTGACTTCTGCAACAACAGAACTCACATAACCATTTGGATTGACTTGACCAGTGATAGTGGCAACTTCTGCGTCGACGGCAGTGCTGCCAGTTGCAACAATTGAAGGTGATCCAACCTGTGCAATGAGTTCGGGGAAGAGGCCGGCATTGATACGTCCGGTGCCTTGAGATCCCCAGTTGAGTCCGCCCCAACACCAGATGCGACCGGTGGAGTCAAGCGCGCACGTACCAGCTACGCCCGTGTCAATTGAAACAAGTTGTACTCCAGCAGGAAGCAAAGGTGTGCGCCATGTGCGTCCGCCCATTGTTGTTCCTGTGCCGAGTTCGCCGTAGTCGCCACGACCAAAGCACCAGGTCTTTCCTGTTTCGGTACCAACACATGTGTGGTACCAGCCAAGCGACATGGTGATGAGTTTTTCGTTGTTGGGAACAACCATCTTTGTGAATCGCATGCTGTCGTCGTACGTGCCGTTGCCAAACACGCCTTGGTAGTTGTCGCCGGCGCAATATCCCGCACCACTAACGGTGAGTGCACAGATTCTGTTCAGACCAACACCTGGAGTTGCCCATGTTTCATTTTGGGGAGCGGTAATCAGCACCGGTGTCCACGAGTAGGGATATCGGAATTGCTGTGAATATCCGAGACCTAATTGGCCGTCTGCGTTGTCTCCCCAGCAATACATGTTGTTGTTGACTGTGACAACACATGTGGCTTGCGCGCCGACAGCGAATGACTTCACCGCCGCATTGTCGGGCATTGTGACGCGAACTGGAATGCGAACAGGATCGATGTTGCCGTCACCAATCATGGTGGCGTCACCCCAGCACCAAAAATCACCAGTAGTCGAGGTGGCACAGGCAACCGAGTGTCCGCTCTGCACTTCATTGACACGCACGTTTGCGGGAAGTTCCACTTCCACCGGAGTGCGCGACGTTGTATTGAAGTAGCTGCCTAAGTGATGATTGCCCCAGCAATATGCGCGATCGTTTTCTGCAATCCCACAGTTTGCATACGCTTCTCCAGCATTGATTGATTTCCACTTCAATCCGTTGGGGAGCGAAATTTTTGTTGGCGTAGGAACTGCACCGGCTGGTCTGTCTGCCATGACCCAACGTTCTGGGTTGTCGCCCCAACACACAACAGTTCCGTCGTTGGAGAGTGCGCATGCGCCGCGGGATGCAACAGACACTGCCGTGTATGTGAGCGGTGCAGCGGAGACTGATGTTGCAGAGACAGCAACAGTGGCAACTGGTGTGCCAAGAAGAGCGAGTGCAATGACAAAACGTGGAAAACGCATGCCTCCACCGTAACGGTGGCCTGTGTCGGTCTTTAGTTGCGCTGTGCTACTGAAGAGCGCACAAGGGTTATTCGGCTAGGCCGACTGGTGAGTCATCAATGATTTGGTCTAGGTACTCAGACATTCCGTAACCAACGGCGCCTTCGTGTTCGCCTTGTGTGATGGTCCACGTTGTCATTCCTTCACTAATGCGAGTCATTAACCAATTGCCATCTGGATCTTGTCGACGATTGCGAAGTGGAATGAGACTGTCAACGGTTCCTTGGAAGTGCCACTCTTTTTGTGACTTGGATGAACGAATGACTCCGGTGACAACATCGTGGTAGTTCTCGTCGCCGCGTGTCTGCGTTGAAATTTGTACGTCGTCGCACAAATGTAACTGGCCGTTGTCCCACACAAATCCGCCGCGCGAACCAGGGCCATCTTTCTTGGCAACGCGACTGGCCATGAAGCCAAGGTTCTCACCAAAGTTTGCAGTGAGCCATCTGTAGTACCAGGGTGCTTGCCAATAACGAGGACCCCACGAATGGTCGCGAAGCCCGAAACCGTTGATGTTCCATTCTTCGTCGCCAACTCGA
Organism: uncultured Bifidobacterium sp.; assembly: GCA_964599815.1. Classification (GTDB taxonomy): domain Bacteria; phylum Actinomycetota; class Acidimicrobiia; order Acidimicrobiales; family Ilumatobacteraceae; genus UBA2093. The sequence goes on from CAZRHK010000004.1 coordinate 37,038, forward strand.
AGCGAACCGCGGGCTTCAACAAGTTGTTCGTAGTGACCTTTGGCAAATTCCTCACCAGGAGTTTCATGGGGAGTATCTGGTTCTCCGCCAAACATGCTGGCGCGGCCTTTCCCTGTGAACGTGATGTGCGCTTCACACTCGGCGAAGGGATTGTTTGCAAATGCATCCTTTGGGTTTGACATTTGCAGCGGATCGTCTAGGACACACACTTTGCCCACGTAGTCAATTCGCAACTCTTCAAATGGCTTCACCATTGTCCATGTGAGCCCACCTGCATCGAGTGCATCGTTGTTGTCGATAGATGGTCGCTTGAACATGAATGCCACGCGCCCGTTCGGCAGATACAAACAGATGGTCATCTCTGCGTATCCCTCGTTGGCGCGATTACCCATGCGGAACCAGCCACCAACTTTGGTTGATGGATCAAAACAGTTGATGTACATGCTTTCGTTGAAGTTGGACTCGGGTCCAAGTTCGTGCATGTATTCATCTGATGGTTCGAGTCGTACTCCCATTTTGTTCCCCCCTAAAAATCAATCAGCCCTGAAAGATTCTGCTCTGCAGTTTTCTCATTCCGGCCAACCAGCGATCACGGTCGGCCACTTTGCGCTGTTCGTAGGTGTGCACCTCTGAGTGCGGCATGACCAAGAATTTTTCGGCCACAATTGTGTTGTACACAACGTCGGCCACTTCATGCGGTTCAAGAACGGCACCCGAAGCCTTCACAACATCGCCACCACGCTTGTCAATTCCTTCTTCGCGCCCTGGTGGGTTCAACATGTTGGTGTTGACGCCTTGTGGGCATAAACAGGTGACGCGAATGCCGCGATCGCCGTAGGTAATAGACATCCACTCTGCAAACGACACAGCAGCATGTTTGGACACGCTGTAGGTGGCGCTTCCGATTTGCGACAACAACCCTGCAGCAGATGCGGTGCTGCAGAAATATCCCTCGCCGGCCGCTAGCCAATCACCAATGAGATGTTTGGCTGCCCAACGATGTGAATGAAGGTTGATGTTCATCACCATGTCCCATGTGGCTTCATCGGTGTCTTCCAAGAAAGTTCCCATGGCCACACCCGCGTTGGCGAAGAACAGATGAATGAATCCAAATTTGTTTCGAGCTGCATTAATGAGCGCTTCGTTACCAGCCTCTGTGCTGATGTCTGCCACAACAGCAAACGCCGAATCTGGACGAATGGCATTTAATTCGGTTTCAATCTTCTTGAGATTTTCAGCATCACGGTCTGCAACTACTACTCGTGCGCCTGCGGCATGGAATCGACGGGAGAGAGCGGCACCAATTCCGTTTGCGGCACCGGTGACAACTGTGGTCTTACCTTCAAAGTTCATAGTGAGACCTTATGGCAAGGGTCACGGCCAACTTTCATTCGGTACATGGGGTGTCCACTTTTTGGGGTGCGCCATCTGTACGATGAAGACATCGGGCGGATCCGGAACCTCTGGGTTACCCGCATACCGAGAGGAGCTCCACATGCTTGACACCCGCGAATCGGTCATTACAGAAGCCATTGCCGTTATCGACAAGGCTCTTGCAGAAATGCTTCGCCGTGAATTGGTGTCTGCAGTAGAAGTTGGAGACTTGCTTCTTGACCTGCGTTCGCTGCTTAGCGCGAGCGCTTCCACCACCGACGTTTAGTCGGCACCACTTCGTAGTCGCTCGTCACTGACTCGGGCGCTGGCGCATACGACGCCAATTCTGCAAACGACTCCACCAGTGAGTCGCGCAACAATGACGGACTTTCTACTGCTGCTTCGTCAATATTGATTCCTACGTCCAGGCTTCCCATGTACGACATAAGTGTGAGGTTGAATGCAACTCCACCTAGCGGACCAACGGGGTAGTTCTCTAGAAGCTTTGAACCTGCAACGAACAGCGGAACTCCGGCGCCACGCACATTCGATGTAGCAAAGTCCACAGTCTCTGCTTGGGCACGTGCAAGGCGCGTAATGACTGAGGTAGGGAGAAGCGTTGACACTGTGGCAATTGCTTCGAGAGATCCATTTGCTGAGCCACTTCTGGCGGCATGGAGAATTTCATTGACAGCCAAGAAACGCTCGGGCAATGGCATCTCTGCGGTGGGCACCAACATGCGCGCCAAAGTGAAGGCATTGCTTCCGCTGTCTTCAGTGCGCGTACTTATTGCCATTGATGCGCGCAGTGATTCCACTGGTGCGCCGAGTGCACGGTGATATTTGCCGGCTGCATGTGCGGCGGCGGTAACGAAAGCCGTGTTCAGGGTTCCGCCGAGTGCTTTTGAAGCTCCTCGCATGTCGTGATACGACACCCGTGCTGTGTCGAGACGACGACGCAACGATCGTTCGGTCCACAACGGCGAACGCGCACCATCGGTTTCACTGAGTTGTGCCATGAGGCTCTTCACAGTGGCCGATGTTGATGATCCGATTGTTCCAATTAGCGATGGGTCACTGAGAACGTCGCGCACTTGTCGAAGCACAGACAATGGCAATCGCAACGAATCAGACATTGCACCACGAAGTGCTTCGGTGGCGTCTGGTGCAGAAATATCGGCGGCAGCATTCACCAGTTCTGGATCAATTGGTGGAAGTGGTGACGGCTCTCGTTCGAGGTCGAGATAGTGCATGGACAACTCAACGCCACCTTGTCCATCGGTGACAGTGTGATGCAGTTTCTGAACGAGTGCGCTACGACCGCCTTGCAAACCGTCGATCACAATGAAATGCCACAGAGGTCGTGAGCGATCGAACGGGTCTGCAATCAGCAAAGTGACAAGGTCAAGAAGCTGACGCATGTCGCCAGGTTCGGCAAGAGAGATGTGGCGAACATGGTAACGAATATCAAACGTTGGGTCGTCGACCCACGTGGGGTTTCCTAGGTTGCCTGGTGCTGGTAACACACGACGACGAAGGCGTGGGAACAACAGCGCAGTACGTTCCATGCGTGCATACAGAAGGTCCATGTTTGGCGGACGATCGAGAATGGTGATGTTGCCAAACGTAGATGCGAGGTACGGATCTTTTTCGAGACGCCACATCAGCGACTCGGTGTCGCTCATTCGTTTTTCGTGGTCGGCCATAGAGACCAACCTACAACCGTTACATCGGCACGCTGGTGTGCTTGAACTCGTTAAGTATTGGCCAGTCGATGTCGTCAAGAATGCGGTTGATGGTGGTGGTTGCCACCGCTGAGTCGCCGTGGGCGTAGTCCAGGAGGCGCACAAATACAGCTTTGTTGTCCACGATAAATGTGGGCGTACCCCATACCTGATGTGAGCGAACGTACTTTGTGTGCTCTTCTTCAATGACCGCTAGTGGTCGACCCGACTCAACATCGGCGAAAGCGGCTTCTGCGTCTGCACCAGATTCCGCGAGAATGCGAGTGAGCGTGGCGCGGTCTTTCAGTGAACCGCCACCCATGTGCCGGTGGTTGAACATGGTTTGGTGAAAATCCAAGAATGCTTGCGGTTGCTGATCTCGCAACGAGATAGAAAGTTGAAGCGCGAACAAACCGGAGTCTTCTTCTGGGCGTCGCCAGATATCGACGTCGCCTTCTTCAACGTGTGCTTGGCCCAAACAGAATGGAAGAAATGTGACGTTCCAATCTGCGCCAGCGCGAAGACCTTCTACAACGTGGTCGTGCACGAGCCGTGCAAACGGGCATCGATAGTCAAATGTGAGGCCGAATGAACGTGTCATAGGTTCCTCAACCTACGGACTGCTTGAGGTATTCCCGTGTGACTTACGAAAACAGTGATGTGAGAATGATGACTGCGGGGATGCTGAGGAGTGCGCCAGTGACGATTCCCCCGAGAATGTCGCTGAGATGGTGGATACGTACCACCACTCGACTCAGGGCAACAACAACGGCAATCGCAATCCATAGCACTGCAATCGGGAAACCGCTGTATGAGGTGAGGATGACTGCTGCAAACGTTGCCGACGATGCATGTCCGCTTGGAAAGCTAGACGTACTAGGCGTTCGAACATCGAATCGATGATCACCAGATGTGGTGGGGCGTTCACGCCTAAACAACCGTTTGATTCCTTGGTTCACAATCAAGCTTTCAATGCCAAGCGCAACCGACAGTGCAAGGGCTTCCCGTGCGCGGCCTAGTGAACCAATGGCGTACAGCAGTCCGCACAGATGCCACACGATGCTGAAGTCGCCCACTTTGCTTGCTGCATTGAAGAGGACAACTGAAAAGCGATTGTTGCGAAGTGGTTCTAGGAGACGGTCACCTGCTGCGTCGAGTGCGGTCATTGCAGCCCAGTCAGCGTGGTCTCAACCAGTGTGGCGAGAGCGTGCGGATGCTCAAGTGGTCCGAAATGTCCCATGTTGTCGTATTGAACATATGTTGAATTGGGAATTCGTTCCGCAATCAATGCCGCAATGCTTGAAGGTTGAAATGGTGCAGGTGCGCCAGCAATAACCCACGTTGGAACGCTGATACGGGTGAGGTCTTCCCATGTGCCGTGTGATCCGCCAGTCTCGTATGTTCTGGCTTCATGCTCTGGCAAACATTTCAATTCAACGGTGCCATCAGGCATTTGTTTGAATCCATGTTGAACATACGCCGCACGAGCTTGCGGATGGAATGAGGCCATTGGTGGTTTCGCTGTGAAGTTTTCAAGCGCAGCATCAAAACTTGCAAATGAACTTTTCCTCTTTCGCGCGCCGCCCGCAAGCGGGTTTGGTGGTCGTTCACCCGTTGATTCGTCGTGCGGCGGGAACACGATTGGTTCGAAGACAAACAAACAACGAAACAGTGATGGCTCGAGAAGAGATGCCATGAGAAGTGATGCGCCACCCATGGAATGTCCGACAGCGACAATCGGTTCTCCATTGTGCTGTGCCGACAATGCTCGAGCTGCTGCAAGTGCATCTTGTCCGTATTGACGCCATTCAATTGTGGCGGGATCAACTGTCTCGGCATCACCGTAACCACGATGGTCGAACCCCATCACGTGGTGTCGAGCGCGTAACTCTGCAGCAAGTGGTTCCCAACAATGTGCGTGAAAGCCGGTGGCATGAGACAGCAAAACGGGCGAGCCTGTTCCTGCGAAGTCATGCAATGCAATCTGAACACCGTCAAGTGACGGGATGAGTGTTGCATCGTTGCAAGAGATGTTCTGTGTCATGTTGAAAATTGCACGCCTTGAACGACGAACTCGTTTTGCCGATTACTTACTTCATTGCATTGAAGAACATTGCAGTTTCTTCAGGCAGGTTTGCTGGAA
>CAZRHK010000005.1:0-42040 GCA_964599815.1 uncultured Bifidobacterium sp.
AAGCTGCGTTGCGTGAATCTGTAGAAGAAACGGGATTGCCGGTTCGTCATGAACGTGAAGGGGGAGTGTTGTTTCATCTCGATGTTCATCCCGGCCCCAAGGGGCATACGCATCACGACTTGCGCTATTTGGTGAGAGCGCCAGAAGTGCCGTTGCAGCCCGGCGAAGGGGAGAGCCCCGATGCGCGTTGGTTTACATGGGACGAAGCGCTCTCTATTGCTGACGCAGGTTTGTTGGGTGCTTTACGGGCTTCTCAAGCCCTAACGGCGTAGGGGTTCCCCAGCCAAAAGCGAACATATGTTCGGTACGCTGACCCCGTGGGGTTTCAAAGTTCAGAGCTGTCATGGGCAGAGCTAGAGGCTCGGCTGTCGAATGGGCGAGCACCGTCGTCGGTGGCGTGGAATGCAGGTGGCGATGGTCCGGCATTAAGTGCGAAGCGTCAACCGTTCCAGCCGTTGCTTGCTCCACGGCGAGGCGAGGTTCCGTATGCAGAGCTGCATTGCCGTTCTAACTTTTCTTTTTTGGAAGGTGCTGCGCATCCTGAAGAGTTGGCAGAAGTTGCGGCTGCTCTGGGGCTAGATGCTTTAGCTCTCACCGATCGCAACGGCCTGTATGGCATCGTGCGTTTTGCAGAAGCAGCACGTGCAGTGTCTTTGCCAACAGTGTTTGGTGTGGAAATTGATTGTGTTTCGCGTGGAGACATTGTTTTGTTGGCGCGTGGTCCGTCTGGCTATTCCCATATGGCGCGTGCAGTCAGCGAAGGTCAATTAGCGGGAACAAAAGGCGCACCAGTGTTTGTGGTGGAACAGGTTGCGCACACGGTTCGCGATCACTGCGTTGTTCTCACGGGGGATTCGCGTGGGTCTGTTGTGCAAGCGTTAACGAAGAATGGTCCGCGTGCAGCCGAACAGGAACTTCGTGAACTGGCGGATCATTTCGGCAGAGACAACGTGTTTGTTGAACTGTGGGATCACGGTGACCCTATTGACTCTGTTCGTAACGACCAGTTAGTACACATTGCTCATCGGGTCGATGTTGAATGCATCGCTACTAACAACGTGTCGTATGCGGTGTCATCGCAGCATCGCTTAGCAACCGCAATTGCCGCGGTGAGGCATCGGTGTGACCTCAACAGCATCGACCATCAGTTACCTGCTGCTGCTTCGGCGTACTTGCGCTCTGGGGTCGAGATGCAACGCCGGTTCGCGCGCTATCCCGGTGTTGTTGAACAAGCAGTACATCTTGCATCGCACATTGCATTCGATCTGTCGTTGGTGGCGCCAAAACTTCCACCGTTTCCATGTCCTGGTGGTCTAGATGAAATGACGTATCTGCGAGAACTTGTCGCACACGGGGCACGACATCGCTATGGCGACAAACCTGCCGATACTGCAGAAGACTTGTCATTGCGGGCACGGGCGTGGCGCACCATTGAGCACGAACTGTCCATTATTGAAACGCTCGGCTTTGCTGGGTATTTCCTGGTGGTCTGGGACATTGTTCGTTTTTGTGAAGAACGTGGAATTTTGTGTCAAGGCCGAGGCAGTGCCGCCAACAGTGCGGTGTGTTATTCGCTTGGCATCACAAAAGCAGATGCGGTGTCGTTGGGGTTGTTGTTCGAGCGATTCTTGTCTCCGGAACGAGATGGGCCTCCAGACATTGATATTGACATTGAAAGCGGTCGCCGTGAAGAAGTCATTCAGTACGTGTATCAGCGACATGGCCGACACCACGCGGCACAAGTTGCCAATGTCATCACATATCGATCACGCTCTGCTGTTCGCGACATGGCTCGAGCATTGGGCTATTCCCCGAAGCAACAAGACTCATGGAGCAAACAAGTAGATGCATGGGGAACTGTTGCCGTCACTGCGGGGCAAACAGATCACAACATTCCGCCACTTGTGCTGGAGATGGCTGCCGAAGTCGAGAATATGCCACGGCACCTTGGTATTCACTCTGGTGGGATGGTGATGTGCAATAAGCCCATTATTGAAGTGTGTCCGGTGGAGTGGGCACGAATGGAGAATCGCAGTGTGTTGCAGTGGGACAAAGACGACTGCGCAGCAATCGGTTTGGTGAAGTTCGATTTGTTGGGGCTAGGTATGTTGTCTGCGTTGTCAAATGCGGTCAACTTTGTGTCTCAACACCGCAACTATCAACTCGACCTCGCCACCATTCCACAAGAAGACGAGGTGTATGCCATGTTGTGTCGCGCCGACACTGTGGGTGTGTTTCAAGTGGAGTCTCGTGCGCAAATGTCCACACTGCCACGGTTGCGTCCGCGAAAGTTCTACGACCTTGTTGTTGAAGTTGCTCTCATACGTCCTGGGCCAATTCAAGGTGGCTCTGTTCATCCGTACATTCGTCGCCGTAACGGTGAAGAACCCGTCACATATCTGCATCCATTGCTAGAGAATTCTCTTAGTAAGACTCTTGGTGTTCCTTTGTTCCAAGAGCAACTCATGCAGATGGCTATTGATGTCGCGGGGTTCACTCCAAGCGAGGCCGATCAACTTCGTCAAGCAATGGGTTCAAAGAGATCCCGATCTCGAATGGAGCGACTGAAAGAACGCTTGTACGAGGGCATGGCACAACGAGGAATTCGTGGTCCTATCGCAGATGAAATCTTCAACAAGATGGCGGCGTTTGCAAACTACGGATTTCCAGAAAGCCACTCCGTCAGCTTTGCCTACTTGGTGTATGCGTCGTCGTACATCAAACTGCATGAACCAGCAATCTTTTGTGCTGCGTTATTGAATGCACAGCCAATGGGTTTCTGGTCGCCACACACATTGGTGCAAGACGCGCGGCGCCATGGTGTTGTGGTTCGTTCTCCAGATATCAACGCCTCGTCACACAATGCAACGCTTGAGCCCTGTGATGAATCGGTTGGTGGGCTTGCTGTTCGTTTAGGTATTGGTTCCGTTCGCGGCATCAGCGATTCAGTGGCGCGCATGGTTGCAGAACGCCAACCATATGAATCGCTAGAGCACTTGGCGCGTATTGTGCCAGAGTTGTCGCGTCAACAAATGGAAGCGCTAGCCACTGCGGGTGCTTTCACGGAAAGTTTCGGAGACGATCGTCGTCATGCGTTGTGGGAAGCAGGCGCCTACGGCAATTCCCCGAATCAGTTGAACGGCATCATGGGAATGAATTCACGCCCCACATTGCCGGGCATGGAGCCGGTGGAAGAGGCCATTGCGGATTTGTGGGCAACAGGTATTTCTCCAGAGGGCCATCCCACGGTGTTTTTGCGAGAGGAATTGCGTCGGAAAGGGGTTGTTACTGCGGAAGATCTTGTTGCTGTTACACATCAAACGCGTGTCATGGTGGCTGGAATAGTCACGCATCGTCAGCGACCAATGAGTGCCCGTGGTGCAACGTTCATCAGTCTTGAAGATGAAACTGGCCTCATCAACGTGGTCTGTTCAAAAGGGTGCTGGGCACGACATCGCACTGTTGCACGCGATGCGTCCGCGTTGTTGGTTCGTGGTCGTGTGGAATGCGCAAACGGAGTCATCAACATTGTTGCTGAATCTTTATCGCCGTTGTTTGTGCCGGCTACAGCGCCAAGTAGAGATTTTCGTTAACTCGTGTGGAAAATTTCGAACGGTACAGATGGAGCGCCATCACGAATAATCACATGTACATACGAAGCAAGATCGGGTGGAGACAGATTGTCTGGTCCGTCGTAAGCCAATAACTCAGACAATGTCCACCACTTGTGTTCAAACAAGTTTTCGCTCTCAAGTTGCGAGGTGCTGAACAATGGACTTGGCGTAAATCGTTCAGTTCTCACCAAGTAAACAGATTCGGACTGGCCATCCCATTGCACACCAGTGGTGTCTGTCATGTTGAACTGGTGCACCCTGTTCCAGACGCATGGACCGATGGTGGGCTCTACCAGTCCAGTCTCTTCGTGTAGCTCGCGATGCAAAGCGTCTAGATGGTGCTCGCCCTCATCAATACCTCCACCTGGAAGCACCCACCATGCGCCTTGCGGAAACACGAGTTTCACCAACAACACAGAGTTGTTGTCATCGAGGACAAGACCTCGAACTGCGGGGCGAAATCTCTTGCTGCTCACTCGTTTGGAGTCTCGCCAAGTCCGTCGTTGAACATGCGGTACGTGTCATAGATGTCTTTGCACTTTTGACACATGGGAACTTGTTTCGGATCACGTGACGGCACCCACACATGGCCACACAGTGCTTCAAGTGGGGTGCCATTGATGCGAGCCTCCAAGACTTTTGCGGCTGCGTTCTCGCCTGGCTCGGTCTTCACAATGTGAGCAACAACTGGTTCGCCAGTTTCGGGAATCTGTTCTGTCTCTGGGCGTACCTCGGCAGGGCGAGTTTGAAGTGGAGTAGCCATGCCAACAGTCAACCACGAACAGTTGGTGCTCTACACTGACGCCATGCCGTTGTATGAATTCAAGTGCAAAACGTGTGACAACGTCTTTGAAGAACGTCGACCAATGGCCGAAGCCAATAGTCCTGCTGTGTGCCCTAATGGTCACAATTCCACGGTCCGGCTTCTTAGTGCGTTTGCATCTGTGGGAGCCAGCACATCGTCCATGCCGGCGCCATCATCCGGTGGGTCGTGCTGTGGCGGCGGGTGCTGCGCCTAGTACATGGCAATTTTGGTCGACGAATGTCGATGGTCGCATAGAGACCACGTGTGGTGTCACATGATTAGCGATACATCGTTGGATGAATTGCATGACTTTGCACAGCAATTGGGAATTCCTCCGCGCGGTTTTCACGGCGATCATTACGACTTGCCTCAACATGTGCGAGACGAAGCAGTCCGGCTAGGGGCACGACCGGTGACCAGTAGAGAAATTGTGCGCGCATTATCTGCAGCTGGTTTGCGATTAACTGCTGTGCAGCGACGCGCCTATACGCACGTGCTTCCGTAAGGCCACGGGTCTGGAAGATTTGTAAGAGTTCTCGGGCAATACAGACCGCCCGCGCCAATGACTGCCCAGTCAACAAGTTGAATTCCAGCAGCAGACAATGTGCACACACTGTTGGTGAGTGTTTCGATATCACATGGCGAGACAGGTGAGGTAGTTCGAACACTTGCGATGACGATGCCATGTACAGATGGAACTTGAGAGCATTCATGAACAATGCGATGAAGCGACTGCTTGCTAAGAGACGTTGTACGAAAGAGATGAATACCGCGGCGTTGATTGTCTAGAACAAGAACAGTTGTGGAGTTTCGCCGTGGTCTTGTTAGCGCAAGCGATACAACACTGAGTGCCTCTACTAACGATGTGATGGGGTCGATAAGGGGGCGGGGAATGTCTATGACAGTTGACGTCAACATGGCTTCTCTTTCGTACGTGATGAAAGGGAAGCAGGGGAGAGAGTAGAGAGAGGGTGTGGCGCTACGGGAGTGCGCCAATGAGTGCGACAGAGAGAATCATTGCGACAACTGGTGCAATCCATGCGATGGCAGGGGATGACCGAGTCCATCGAGGCTCCAACATGGCGTATCCCACCACCGCACCAGTGAGTGCGCCACCAAGGTGGCCACCAATGGAAATGCCAGGAATCATGAACGTAATCAGAAGATTCAAAATGAGAGTGCCACCAATACCGGTGCGCATTGGGTTCACGCCACGTTGTTGTAGTCCTACTGCGGCCGCCGCCATGAGACCGAATACTGCACCTGATGCGCCACCTGTTAACCCGTCCGGAGTCAACAAAAGTGCACCCGCCGCGCCGCCAAACATTGATGCGAAATACAGCAGAGAAAATCGCCACTGACCAAGCGCCGGCTCTAACAGTTGGCCAAGTTGCCACAACAGCAACATGTTCATCCCAACATGCAAAAGACCAAAGTGCAGAAAGCCTGATGTAACAATTCGATACCACTCGCCGTTTTGTACATAAACCAATGACAGACCCAAATCGAATTGGCGTTGATCAAGAGAGCCGGACCCCGCAAGCGTCCACAAGAAAACAAACGCATTTAGTGCAATCAAGATTCGTGTTGCGACAATTTGTTGAACAGCATTCCAGCGTCGAACACGTTCCCGTGCTGGTGGACGTGCAGCCTTTATGCAGTCCGCACAGTGAGAGCCAACAGGTGCAGGAGTAAGGCAGTTATTGCATGCAGGTCGGTCGCATCGTGTGCAATGACGACCAGTTGCGACATTTGGATGTCGCACGCAATATTCAAGAGACGGTGGGGGAATCGTCACAAGGATGAGTCTACGAGTGGCTAATGACTGAATGTTTTCAGCGCGGAGCAGCTTCGGCGATGTCGCGATTCGCACGGTACCAGTCAACGGTGCGAGAGATTCCCTCGGCAAAGTCCATCTTGGCTGACCATCCCAACATGTTTGCTGCACGACTTGGGTCAATGCGGCGGCGTGGTTGGCCATCTGGCTTGGTGGCATCCCACTTCAGTTCGCCACTGAACCCAGTGACGCGGGCAATAGTTTCAGCCGTTTCGCGAATTGTTATTTCGCGATCTGAACCAAGGTTGATGGGTTCTGTGCCCTCATGAATTTCTGCTGCAAGAACAATTGCTGCGGCCGCATCTTCAACGTAGAGGTATTCGCGGCTTGCTGAACCAGTTCCCCACACGTCAATGAAGTCATCTCCGCGCTCTTGAGCTTCCACACATTTTTTAATGAGGGCTGGAATGACGTGCGAGACAGAGGGGTGGAACTTGTCGCCAGGTCCATACAAATTGGTGGGAATGAGGTAGGCGAACTTTTGTCCGTACTGAACACTGTTGACCTGCGCGTGAACAAGGTGTGCCTTCTTTGCAATGCCGTACGGAGCATTTGTTTCTTCGGGGTAGCCATCCCAGAACGATTCTTCTTTGAATGGAACTGGCGTGAACTTCGGATACGAGCACACGGTTCCAAGCAGAACTGTTTTTTCTGTACCTGCTGCACGCGCAGCTTCAATGATGTGGGTTCCCATCATGAGATTGTCGAAGTAGAGACGAGCTGGGTCCACCAAGTTGTAGCCAATGCCACCAACTCGTGCCGCTAAGTGGATGACATGCGATGGTTGGTGTGCGGCGAGCATGGTGTCGGCAACCCCTGGGATAACCAGGTCGTATTCGTTGTGGGTGGGGGCAACGACCGAGGCCCCCTTTTCTGCAAGTCGCCCAACAACCACACGGCCTAGAGAGCCATTCCCGCCCGTGACGAGCACCTTGCGACCTGACCAGAAATCCGACATGGATGCCATCGTAGGACGCCAGCAGACAGAATGAAGGGGTGCGCGTTGCTTACACCCTCGAACAGTGCTGGCATCGTGTCCCAGGCGGGACCGCCATTTCGGCACTTGAAGTTGCTTCCGCAATGCAAACAGTCCCAGACGTAGAGCTAGTTGCTGTCGCTGGTCGGCATGCTGGCCCGCCAACTCAGGGCTTCGCACCACCGTTTTCAGTAGCCGCCCTGCCGGTTGGGGGCGCATTGTTGTACGAGCTGTGGACGCGATGTGGTTGGCCGAAAGTTGAATCGGTGGTGTCCGTTGACCTTGTGCATTCAACAACAGTGATTCCACCAGCAACCTCGTTACCGCTGGTGGCAACCTTGCATGACATTGCATTTGTACGACATCCCGAATTCTTCACATCGCATGGCAACAAAATATTTCGTCGCAGTCTCAATATTTTGAAGAAAAGACGAGCCACAATCTTGTGCTCGTCGCAAGCAACACTTCAAGACTGTCTTGCTGAAGGCTTCTCTGCGGAACTGTTACATCATGTTCCACTTGGGGTCCATATGGCCAATGTGTCGAACAGCGAGATAGATCGCGTTCGCGAAAAGTATTCGTTACCGAGCGAGTTTGTCTTGTTCGTCGGTACTCAGGAGCCACGAAAAAATTTGGCGCGATTGCTGGACGCAATGTCGCTGTTGCCCGACGCACCACCGCTTGTTGTAGTCGGAATGGATGGCTGGGGAGATTCTGGTCTCGCTCCATCATCAAATGCCATTCTTACTGGCTACGTTCCGACCGAAGATTTGTCCGCCCTATATGCCGCTTGTTCGGTGTTTGTTCTGCCTTCAATTTTGGAAGGGTACGGATTGCCAGTTATCGAAGCCATGGCGCACGGCGCACCGGTTGTGACGTCTCGAGGTACATCGACGGAAGAAGTTGCTGGTGGCGCAGCAGTATTGGTGGACCCACTCAGTGTTGAATCAATTTCAGATGGTTTGCGAACTGCATTAGCTAGCCAAGATGACCTTCGTCAGAAAGGACTGTTGCGAGCAGCAAGCGTCCCCTGGTCTGAGACTGCTGCGGCAACTGCGCGCGTGTATCACCAAGTTGTGGGGGCTCTGTAATGCAGCGCGTCGCAATGAACTTGTTGTGGTGCGTCCCAGGCGTTGGGGGTAGCGAGGAATATCTCGTTCGGCAGTTGCTGGGATTGGCTGAAATTGAACACGATTTCTCTATCACGGTGTTCGCGCCCCGCGGATTCTCACAACGTCAACCGCGGATTGCGGAATTGTTTGACGTGAGAGAGGCTCCGTCATCATGTGTGAGGAGAAGTGTCCGAATAATTCTCGAGCACACATGGTTGGCGAAGCAGACACGCTCTTTTGATCTTGTGCATCACGGTGGTGGCACGCTTCCTCGAATTGGAAACAAAAAAACACTTCTCACCATTCACGATGTTCAATGGACCGCGTATCCCGATTATGTCCACCCCGTCAAATTGAAATATTTGCAACGTGTTGTGCCGTCTTCAATTCGTCGCGCGACAAGAATTGCAGTCCCCACTCAATTCGTTGCGAACACTTTGGCTGAATCGTTTGGAACAAAATCTTCCCGTGTTGGAATTGTGCGACACGGGTTGGAGAGCAATCTCTCAGGTGAAGCAACTCCTGAACATGAATTGCGCGCAAAATACTCACTAGGAGACGGACCAGTGCTGGTGTTCCCAGCCATTACTCACCCTCACAAGAATCATCGGTTTCTCTTGACATTGATGGCGAAGGGGAATGAGTCGTGGCAAGACGAGAAACTGCGTCTCGTCTGTGCGGGGTCGGCTGGTTCACACCAGTCGGCGGTGCAGACATTGATTACTGAGTTGAACCTCGGTGATCGGGTGGTGATGCCCGGACGTGTGTCGGCTGCCGACAGAAATGGCTTATTGAAAATGGCAGACGCCATGGTGTTCCCTAGTGAATATGAAGGCTTTGGTGCGCCACTCATTGAGGCCATGCAACTAGGGGCCCCCGTGCTTGCAAGTAATTGCGGAAGTATTCCCGAAGTGGTGGCTGATGCTGGAGTCGTCGCCGCTTTAGACATTGACGAGTGGAACACCGCATTGATTCGACTTCGTCGTGACAGGGCAGCATTAGTGATGTCGGGCTATCAACGTGCCCAAGATTTCACCGTGGCACTTTCAGCTGCCGATCTCGTGAAGGAATATCGAACTGCATTGAAAGGCGGCGAGTTGTGAGTCGTCCAATAGTTGTTCTGGTTCCACACTTTGCGCCTGATACTGCCCCAACTGGCGAAGTCATCACTCGCATCGTTGACGAATTCATTTCAGCGGGCCGAACAATTCATGTTGTTACTGCGCTTCCGTGGTATCGCACGCACGCAATTGAAGACGGTTGGACAGGTCGTTTAGTCCGCCGCGAAAAAACTGCGTGGGGTTCCATTATTCGAGTGCATCCTTTTCCAGGAAAAAGCAAAACTAATTTGTTGCGACGCGCATTTGGTTTTGCTGCGTTCAGCATTGTTGCCGGTGTATGCACATTGTTCGCCGGTGGTATACACCGTCGACCTGCTGCAATCATCTCCATGTCGCCACCTCTCACGTTGGGTCTCACCGGATGGCTTGCGGCGCGTATTCGGCGCTCGCACGCAGTGTTCAACATTCAAGATGTTTTCCCCGACGCAGCCATTGAGACTGGCGCAATTACCAACTCCAAAATAATTGCGGTTGCTCGATGGTTAGAGCGAGTGAGCTATCACCGATCTGATGCAGTGGTAGTTCTGTCCGAAGACCTTCAAAAAAATGTCCTTGCAAAGGTGACTGCGAAGCACCAGAAAAAAATTCATGTCATCCCGAATTTTGTTGACGCCGAGCGAATTATTCCGCTGGCGCGTGACACTGCGTATCGAGCAGAACTCGGTATCGGCGACGAAACGGTGGTGATGTATGCGGGCAACGTTGGCTATTCACAATCGCTGACCTTGATGATTGCTGCAGCAAAACATTTTCCAGACGTTGTTTTTGTCATTAACGGCGAAGGTGCCGCGCGAGCTCATCTTGAAGAATTGGCTACGGGTATCCCAAATATTCGTTTCGCTAACTATCAACCACGCAACCGAGTGTCGGAAGTATTGGCGTCGGGCGACATTCATGTTGTTCCACTACGCGCTGGTCTTGGTGCGGTCAGTGTTCCATCGAAGACGTACAGCATTTTGGCGGCGGCTCGACCAGTGGTTGCCGCAATTGATTCTGGAACTGAAGTAACGCGAATTTTGGCCAATAGTGGGGCCGGAGTGTCTGTGATTCCTGACGATGAGTCTGAGTTCATCGCTGCTTTGGGTCAGTTGATTGCGGATCCTCAATTGTCAACGAAGATGGGCGAGAAGGGGAGACAGTGGGTGCAAACGCATGTTTCTCCCGCCGCTGTGGCGCATTCGTACCTTTCTTTAGTTGACTCATTGTGATTGTGAGCACTCTGGCCAACCTCAGCAGGTAGCCTTTCCTACTCGTGGCTAGTGGTTCATCAGCAAAAAAAGTCGCCCGTCTCGCACAGAAGGGCAAAGGTCGCAAGGTGCGTTTCCAAGGGGGCACCATGTTCCCTGCGGTCATGACAGTGGTTGTGGTTCTTGGTCTTGGCCTTGTTGCCTATGCACGTCAGGCTGAGCCAGATAGCGGTTCTGCTGCAGCTCCTAGCGAAATCTCATACGCCGCGTACGGCTTTTACAAGTGCGATGGTTTCATGGGCAACCTCACCGAAGATGCAGATGCCAAGCCAGATAACACCAAGTACCAATTAACGTCATCTACTCCTGGTGTCATCGAGTGGCGTCCTGCTGGTTTGCCGCGATACCGCGCAAAGCTCGGCGTTTTCCTCGAGTCATACGGGGTTGAGGTGGACACCAAGGGGATTACCTTCCCCGCTGGTCAGAATGCGGGCGAAGCATTGAAGACAAGCGACCTGAAGTGCAAAGACGCAAAGGGCAAGGAAGTAGAAGCCCAAGTGCAGGTTGTTGTGTGGGATAGCTACGACAATCAAAACGACAACAAGAAATACATCACCGATTTCAAAAACGTGAAGATTGACAAAGACGGAATGGCAGTCACTATCGCAATTGCTGCCCCAGGCGTCGATATTCCAATCCCGGCATCGGCGTCCGAGTTGAAGGCTCTTGCAGATGCAAACAACGCATCTACGGCTACCTCAACAACTGTTGCCGAAGGCGCAACTACCACCACTGTTCCTGGCTGATGCATGCAGTAGTACTTGTTGGAGGGTTTGGTACGCGACTGCGTCCGCTCACTTTAAGTACGCCAAAGCCGTTGTTGCCCATTGCAAATGTGCGTCAACTTGAACATCTCATTGCAAATTTGGCAACAGCTGGGGTTACCCACGTGGCCTTAGCGCTTGGTTTCAAGCCAGAGCCATTTTTTGATGCGTTTCCAGAAGGTATCTGTGCCGGAGTTCAACTTCACTATGCGGTTGAGCCAGAACCTCTCGATACTGCTGGCGCTATTGCATTTGCTGCTCGCGATGCTGGCATTAATGACACATTTATTGTGATGAACGGCGACATCATCTGCGATCTCGATGTTGCTGCATTGGTGAATTTTCATCGCGAGCATGGAGCAGAAGGAACCCTTCACCTCACTCCGGTGGATGATCCCTCTCAGTATGGAGTTGTTGAAATCAACGACGCTGGATGGGTGCAGCGGTTTGTTGAAAAGCCAGCTCCTGGCGAGACGACGAGCACTGTCATTAATGCTGGAACCTATGTTCTGGAGCCATCAGTTCTCCAGCGCATGCCAGAAGGTCAACGGATCTCAATTGAACGAGTGGTATTTCCGCAGATGGTGGCCGACGGCACGTTAGCTGCAATGCCAACGAATGATTACTGGATTGACACTGGTCGGCCAGATACCTACTTGCAAGCAAACCTTGATCTCATCGATGGCACGCGAACGCACATCTTGTCGTCTGTCGCTCCACATTGTTCTATTGATTCCTCTGCGTCCGTGGTGCACTCCGTCATCGGAGAAGCCTCAACCGTGGGAGCGCAGTGTGTCATCTCAGACTCGGTGCTTTTGCCAGGCGCCATCATTGGGAATCGAGTACGTCTTGAGCGTTGTCTAATTATGGGATCTGTGGGAGACGACGCATCTCTCGTCGACTGTGTGGTCGGAGTAGATGGAGTCATCGCCCCTGGAAGTGCTTTAGTGGCAGAAAAGATTCCATCCCCTGAATTAGCGTCATAGGAATGGCTCCACGAAAAATTCTTGTCTGCGGTGGTGCTGGGTTTGTCGGTTCACATCTGGTGGACAGATTGATGGCCGAACAACATGAAGTTGATGTTGTTGATGACCTTTCAAGCGGATCTCTCTCTAACTTGGCCGAGTCGCGTAACGCCTCAGGCCGTTTTAAGTTTCAAAACATTTCGGTTCAGTCGCCTGAATTCGCAGAATTAGTTGCGCTTCGTCGACCCGACATCATTGTCAACTTGGCGGTGTTCACGCCGTCTCATTCACACTTAGCGGGTGCCTCGTCTAGCTTGACGGCAACAATCTCCGTCTTGGAAGCTGCCCGTCTTGGCGGAGTAACAAAAGTGGTAACTGCGTTACCAGCTGGCTTGGTATACGGCGAGTGCTTGGCGCGAGATCTCCCCATTAAAGAGGGGCATCTCAATGACTCTCGCACTAGTGAAGAGGTGCTTGCCCGGGCTGCAGCCGACTTGCATTCGGTGTATCGCGACCGACATGGTGTTGAATTCACCATTCTGGCAATGAGCAATGTGTACGGAAGCAGACAACGTGCTCAAGATGGAGTAGTCGCTGCATTCTGCGAAGCACTCGAGAATGGCAAAGCTCCCATTGTCCATGGCACTGGAAAACAAACTCGAGATTTTGTATTCATTGACGACACCATCGATGCGCTTGTTCGTTCACTCGACAGAGCTGGCGGACTTATCGTCAACGTGGGTTCAGGAAACGCGACGTCGATTCTTGAATTGTGGTCGTTGATGGGCGGAGTAACGTCGCCCACACCTAGAACTGCTACTGGTCGTCCACAAGATTTGGCGAGACTCAGTTTGTCCCCGGTGCGTGCGCGAATTCAATTGGGTTGGTCGCCATTCACACCTTTGGCAGACGGACTCTCCACATTGCGCCAGCAGGCGTAACTAGCGAAACAAATCTTCGCTTGGTGGACGCACCAGTTCATCCATAGATGAATCCCGTAACCACGATGGGTCAACGCCACGAATCACTGCAACTGGAACTCCTGTTGATTTACCCATTACAAGTTCTGCTGCAGAGGCAAGTTCGTCGGCAACGGCAACTTCTGTTACTTGCATGACGCGACCGAGAGCATCTTCGGTGCCACGAAGATCGACAACGCCTGCAATTCCCGCTACGCCAATTGCAACATCGGTGAGCCCTTTGCGCCACGGGCGTCCAAATGTGTCGCTGACGATGATTCCCACATTGACGCCAAGTCGTGCGCGAATGATGTCTCTTATTCGGCGCGCTGAACGATCGCTATCGAGTGGCAAGAGCGCTGCATATCCACGTTCAACATTGGACAAATCAATTCCGCTATTGGCGCACACAAATCCGTGCTTAGTTTCAGTAATAATCAGGTCGCCACGTCGGCGCACAATACGAACAGCTTCTTCTTCTACGAGTTTCTTGTGTGAGAGCGGATCATTGGGGTCAATTTCCACCAATCGGTTCTCTGCTTTCGACACAATTTTCTGGGTGACAACGAGAACATCGTTGTCACGCAATGGTCCATTGGGTTCGTTTGCGCATGCGTCGGCAATGACGTCACCCAACTGCATGCCAGGTGTGATTTCACCGATTCCTTCAACGCTCCATGCCATTAAGCGGGCCATGTGATGCCTCCTTGTTGTGGTGTTGCCTGTAGTGATGTGGCGGCTAAGCGCTGAGCAACTCCGGGCTTAGACATGATGGTGTCGGTGACAACACATCTCATCCCTTCGCGCTCAACTGCAGATGCGAGATGTGCATCTTGTTCGTCGATAACAAGAGTTGCACAAATTGGTGCGTATAACTTGGCCACGCCCACAACTGTTGGTTCATGGCCCAGTTCGGTCAACATTCTGTCCGCCGGGCCCTTTAAAGCGGCGCCTGCGACGATTGGCGAGATTGCAACAACGTCTTGTCTACGTTTTTCAAGTGCTGTGTCAACACCAGGAAGTGCTCGAATTGGTCCAATCGAGACAATTGGGTTCGACGGAGCAATGACGATTGAATCTGCATCTGTCAGTAATGAAAAATCAATGAAGGTTGCTGCGCTGGCTCCGACAAATTCCACCGAGGTAACAGGAACTGCGTGTTGAAGCTTGACGAAATATTCTTGAAACGTCACTGTCTCGCTGTGCAGATGCACCATGGTGCGTACCTGGTCGTTAGACATGGGCACAATCCTGATGTCCACATTGAATGCGCGACGTATTTCGTCTGTCACGTCGCGAAGTGTCGCGCCTTCATGTAGGCGAGCTGTTCTGTAGAAGTGTGTAGCGAGATCTGAATCTCCCAAGTTGAACCATCGAGGCGCAGCAACAGAGCCTTCGGGACGCACAGATTCGAATTTGGAGAGCGCTTCCATGGCTCGCCATGTCTCGTTCTCCAAACCCCAACCCCGACCTCGGTCAATGGCGCCCGCAACGGTGTAGGTCACGGTGTCGATATCGGGCGAAATTGATAGCCCATGCAATTGCGTGTCGTCACCAGTGTTGACAACGGTCACAATGTTGGCAGGTGGGACGATTTCTTTTAGTCCTGCCAGGTAACGAGCTGCTCCGACTCCACCGGCTAGCACCAAAATCATGGCTTCAGCGTACGGGCTGGTGACGGGTGGATTCATCTTCAAAGATGGCAGATAGTGGTACCGTCATCTAGTCCCATCTCCGATCAATGAGGTCTCTGATGCCCCGCGCGTTTATCACCGGAATAACAGGTCAAGACGGCCAGCACCTTGCCGAATTCCTTCATTCGAAGGGATACGAGGTGTTTGGCATGCTCAAGGGCCAGAACAATCCTCGCGCTCTCCAACTTCGAGATGAGTTTCCATATGACGAACTAGTACCGGGTGATTTGGCGGACCTTACAAGCTTGGTCTCTGCCCTTGAGTATGTGAAGCCCGACGAGGTGTATCACCTCGGGGCAATCTCGTTTGTTGCTATTTCGTTTGGTCAACCAGAGTTGACGTCAAATATCACCGGCCTGGGTGTGCTTCGTATGTTGGAAGCAATTCGCATGGTGGGTGGCACTCAGAACAATCCAATTCGCTTTTATCAGGCGTCTTCCTCGGAAATGTTTGGCAAAGTACGCGAAGTACCACAATCGGAGCTCACGCCATTCCATCCACGTTCGCCATACGGCTGCGCAAAGGTGTTCGGCCATGACATCACGGTTAACTATCGCGAGAGTTATGACATTTTCGCGTGTTCAGGAATTTTGTTCAACCACGAAGGCCCGCGTCGAGGTCTCGAATTTGTTACTCGCAAAATTTCCAACACGGCTGCTCGCATCAAGTTAGGTGTTGAAAAAGAACTCGTCATGGGAAATCTCGATGCCAAGCGAGATTGGGGTTATGCGGGCGACTACGTTCGCGCCATGTGGCTCATGCTGCAACAAGACGAGCCAGATGACTACGTTGTCGCTACTGGTGAAACACATTCGATTGAAGAATTCTTGACACTGGCGTTTCAAGAGGTGGGCCTAGACGATTGGCGAAATTATGTTCGTCAAGATCCGCGATTCTTCCGCCCAGCCGAGGTTGATCTTCTCATTGGCGATCCCACAAAAGCTCGCGAAAAGCTTGGATGGGTTCCTGAAGTTGATTTCCCATCATTGGTCAGCATGATGGTGCAAAACGACTTGAAGCTTGAATCTGCTCGCTTGAAGTAACTGTTATTCGAATTGCGTGTCCAGCACGCCATCCAGCATTGAATCTGCGTCGGGTGTAATGCCTGCTGCAATCTGTGACTTCAGTGCCATTGCAAAAATGATGAGGGCAATGGTTGAACCGCCAACAAGCCCGAATTCAACCCGCAAAAACAAGTCATCGCTTGTGAATGCAGTCAGAAGCAAGAACGTAACAACAGCACTTAACCACCCAATGGCAACCCAGCGGTGGCCGCGCAATGCAATGACGGCTTGTGCAATGGCGATGCACAACATGTACAGGCCGCTGGCAAGAGCGAGAAGTGTGAGCGTTCGACGATCAAGACCTCCGTCGTACATGAGATCAAGTGCCCACGGTCCAAGTACGTAGGAACCCACTGTGCCAAGGGCCGCTACACCTACAACAATCTTCAATAACAAGGTGAGACCTTGAACAAATTCAGTGAGGTCGCCTTTTGCTGCTAGTCGAGCAAGTCGTGGAAGTAACGATGCCTGCACTGCTTGGAACAGAAACAATGGAATTCGAGACAGCAGCACCCCGTTGCCAAATGCTGTGACTTTCTCAGCATCACTCGCGCCAGCCAATACATCAACACCAAGTGGTCCGGCGTTAACAAGCGCAGCCGCCATGACGGAACCAAGCAATAGCCACGAAATATTTGGAGTGAGTTCTGAATAATTTGCTGGCGGACCATCTTGCGATGCCATGTCGCCGCGTGCGGACACAACAAGCACTGCGACAACTGGCGAGAGAGCAACTGCAAGTGCGTAAGCACCAATTGAAGTGACATTCAGTTGCCACAACACAACGCACGCAATAATGCGAGTAGCTCCATCAACTCCCAAGATGAGCCCATATGCAGTGAATCGACCTGAACCAGATGCAATTCCTCGCGCAATATGCATTGGCGCAAATGCAATAACAGTCAAGATCAATGCGGCCGTCACCACCCAGTTGCCTTCGAACATGTCGCTCGTTAACCATGGAGACGCAACCAGCGTTGCGATCACTAGAACTGTTGAGAGACCGCCAGCCAAAGGCAACATTTTCTGAACAACCGGTCGGCCACCTTGACTCAGTGCACGGCGGTGCGCAAGAGCTCGTCCAAGTTCTTGTTCAACAGGAAGGAGAAAGCCGGGAACAAGTGCAAAAGTTGTGAACCACAGTGCAACGATTGGCTTGAAGTCTTCTTTGCCAAGCGCAAGTTGACCCACTTTGAAAAAGGCGTACGCAGTGATGCCGGCGATGAAAAGTCCGATTCCAACCGGAATGGTTCCTTCAGGAAGTGGCGCCTTCGAAGATGTAGTTGATTCGTTGGCGTCCGACACAGAGAGTCAGGCTAGTTGTATCAACCGAAAGAGAACAGGTTCTCGTTCGGTGAATGATGATCCCTATTGGGCGGTATTGAAGCGTGCCTTCAGCGATTCAGTGATCTCGCGGCGACGAACTTGTGCTTTTTGGAATCCGAGAACTGCGAATCCAACAGCGGTGTAACCCACTTCAGTTGCTTGCTTCACGACTGGGTTTTCAAGAACTACAGAGGGGGAGAGTCGGGACAGGTCAACATGGGTGAGGTCGATGGAGTGGAGCTGCGGAAGCGACACTTTGGGTAGGTCGATCTTGGGGAGTTTGTCGAGACCAGGAACAGAGACCTTGGGAAGTGTCACGTTGGGAAGAGTGATGCGTGGAAATGATGCCATGCAAGCAAGGGTAGATGCAGGTGCTTACTTTTGCAAGCGACCTCGCCAAGGGCGTGTGTCACAAGGGGGCAGTGGACTGCCCGCAGGGGTTGGGAGCCTGGCACTAGCCTCGCGGGGGCGTGACTGAGCCTGTTTCAACTCCCTCCCGGCCACCCGTTGTGGCCGCCATGGTTGTCCATGAGCCTGGCGACTGGTTGGTGGAGTCCCTGAGAGGTCTTGCAGATCAGGACTATGAGTCACTGCAGATTCTGGTGTTGGTGTCTGGGACCAGCGAGAACCCTGGCGCACGCGATGTACTCGACACCATCCAGTCAACTGTGCCGCACGCAGTGGTTCGTTTTCTTGGCGGGAATCCGGGATACGCAGGTGCGTGCAACGCAGTTCTTGATTTAGTTCAAGGTGACAGTGGTTTCTTTTGTTTCTTGCATGACGACGTCGTTCTCGCGCCACGTGCTGTTAGCAATTTGATTGAAGAGTTGTATCGCTCAAATGCAGGCGTCGTGGGGCCGAAACTGGTTCATTGGGATAACCCACGAATGATTCAGTCGGTGGGGAGCGCTGTTGATCGTTTTGGAGTTGAGTTGCCATATGCCGATGTTGGTGAACTAGATCAAGAGCAGCACGACTCAGTGCAAGATGTTTTTGTTTTGTCTAGTTCGTGTCTGGTTGTTCGTGCCGACTTGTTCAGACTGGTTGGTGGGTTCAATTCTTCGATTCACTCATCTGGTGTTGATCTTGATTTCTGTTGGCGAGTTCACGCAACCGGGGCTCGAGTGGTTGTTGTGCCAGCTGCCGTCGCACGTCACCGAGAGGCGATGGCCGATCGACTAACAGAACAACAACAAGAAAATGTAGATGTGGACGCAGAGCTTGCACGTGTGCATACGGTTGCATCGTTGTCTTCCCGGGGTCAACTCATTTTCTTGTTCGCACAAATGGTCATATTTACTTTGGCGCGATGCATCTTGCTGCTTGCGACAGGTCGAACGCGGCGAGCATTTGTTGAGGGGCGTGCAGTTGTATCGCTTCCTCTCTCTATTGGTGAAATCACCGATCGTCGCGAAGCAATGTCTGCGATGCGGTCTGTAGATGGTGACGAAATCAGAGCACTGCAAATTTTGGGTTCCGCACACACCACCGCGTACTTCCGCCGACGCGCACGACGCGCAGGATTGGCTCAAGCTCAATCGTCTACTGAAGTGAGAGAGCCAACGCCGCGAGGCGCATATATTGCGTGGACGGTACTTGTCTTGCTGTTGATTATTGGGTCGCGTTCGTTGTTGATGAACGGGGCAGTATCGGTTGGTCAGATGGTGCCGTTCGCTTCTTCTGCGCGTGACGCATGGTCGTCGTATGCATCTGGTTGGTGGAGTGCAGGGTTTGGTCAAATTTCGGCAGCTCCCACAGGTGTTGCATTGACGGCTGTGGGAACAGCGGTGGCGTTTGGCCAGTCAGGACTCGCTCACACCTTGTCCATCGTGCTGTTGCCGTTGGTGGGATGGCTTGGAGTGTGGCGCTTTGCGTCCGTGATGGGTACGCGCGGTGGGCGAATTTCTTCGGTCATTGCATATGCGGCAGTACCTCTTCCCTATGCAGCAATTGCCTCTGGTCAATGGAGTGCATTGTTGTTGTATTCGTTGATGCCGTGGATGGTGCACTTACTTCGAATGTCGGTTGGGCACGCTGACATCACATCAACAATGTCTAAAGAAGTAATGGTTTTCATGTCGCCAGCAACGTGGCGTCGATGGTTTGCTGGATTGTCGTTAATTTCTGCCGTTGCACTTGCATTCGAACCTGCAACAGTTTTGCTACTCCCGTTTATCGGAGTGGTGGTCGCCGTGGTCTCAATTGCGCAGGGTCTATCTGTGCGGTGGTCGGTGCGTTGGATTGGGATTTCCATGGCGGCAGTAACGGTGGCGGTGGCGCTGAACTTGCCATGGTCCGGCTCGTACATTCGAAGTGGATGGTGGGAAGCACTCACAGGCGCGCCTGTTGACGGGGGGCGCGATCTGGGGCTGTGGAAGTTAGCCACATTTGACATTGGCGGATTCTTCGGTTCGTCGCTATCGGTGGCCTTGTATGCGGCTGTTATTGGAGCTGTGTTGCTGGTTCGTGGTGCTCGCACTGCGTGGGCTCTTCGTGGCGCCAGTCTTGTTGTTGCCGGATTATTGATTGCAATTCTTGATGATGCGGCGTTGTTGCCAGCCCACGGCCCCGATGCATCATTGCTTCTTGTTCCCGTTGCATTCGGAATTGCAATGTGCGCTGGTGCCATGGGTGCATCACTAGCAATCGACTTAGGACGAGGAAAATTCAGTTGGAGACAACCGCTTGGCGCATTGATTGGGGTTGCATTTGCAGTCGGAGTGATTCCGTCATCACTAAACGCCATAGATGGATCATGGAATCAACCAGATCTTGCTTTGCCGCAGTTGTTGGTTCAACTACCCGAAGGCGATAAGTCTGGAAATTATCGGACAATGTTTATTGGTGATGCGCGAGTTCTGCCAGGTGCACCATTGAATTTTGGATGGGGCATTGCGTATTCAGTTGTCAACGGGCGAAGTGCCACGCTGACAGATATGTGGGAGACACCTCCAACGCGTGCACGCGATAATGCAGTTGCAGCGATGTATGGAATTGTGCGTGGCCAAACTGCGCGAGCTGGCCGACTACTTGCTCCGTTGTCGGTTCGCTTCATCGTTGTACCAATTATCGATGGTGGACAATCAACTCGCAATCAACCAATTGAAGTCCCTGATGGTCTTGTAGAAGCATTGTCTCGCCAACTCGATTTGCGCCGACGCTTTACGTCGCCTGATCTCATCGTTTTTGAAAACACGGCATGGGTTCCAACTCGCTCGGTTTTCACTGAGAGTGGTGCTGTTAGTAGCGCATCTGCTGGCGCTTCTTCAATGATTGCCAGTGACATTTCGGGCGCAGTTTCACTTCCGTATGTTGCGCTTCCGCATCAGGCCTCTGAGTTCGATGCCCAGCCAGGAACATTGCATCTCTCGGTGCCGTATACGTCGAGATGGAAAGTAACGGTCGACGGCAAAGATGTTGCTGTTCGCCCAGCATTTGGACTCACTAATGCCTACGACATTCCAAATGCGGGTCGAGTGAGCATGTCGTTTACAACATCTCGTCTTCATTCGCTTCTTGTGTTGTTGCAGGTGGCGGCGTGGATTGCAGTGCTCTTTGTTGCTACGTCTCGGCGCCGATTGAAGCGAAAGGCCATTGCATCGACTCCAGTGAGCAACGTTCAAGAGCCAGTCATGGCGTTTTTCGAAGAGGACAAAGCGTGAACATTCTCCGCCGTGTCCTGTCCACGCTTCTAGTTGTTGGTGTCCTTGCAGCAGTGGTAGCAATTGATCGCCAAGGTGGCCAGAAGTCAGCGGGTGCGTCTGGCGCACTTGTCACGCTCGGCGGTTTCCCACAAGCAGTGAGCGGATCACGAATTAGTACGTCGTGGTTCTGTCCGGGCGCAGCTGCTGGTGACGGTCTAGACGCTGCAAACATCGTCTTGTCGAATCCCGGAGACGTTGAGTTCACTGCATCGGTGAGTTTTCTCAGTAGTGACGTAGCCGAATCACGAACTGTTGTTGTTCCAGCCCGCTCTCAACTAGATGTCGATGTATTGCGTGGCCGAACAGTTGGCGTGATTGTTCCCGTTGTCGAAATCATCGGCTCTGTTGGAACAGTGGAGCAAGAACTGGTGTATGCCGCCGGTGACGTGACATCGCAATGTGTGTCCCAAACATCTGACACGTGGTTTTTCGCCGATGGTTTTACTGCCGAGGGATCGACTCAGCGAATTGTTCTGATTAATCCGTACCCGGACACTGCGGTTGTGAATATGGCCTACACCACTAATGCTGGACGTCGCACGCCCGCAGATTTACAGGGAATTGTCCTTCCTGCAAAAACAGTGAAGAGCATCTCAATGGCCGACGTTGGTGCAACTAATGAGTCGCGAATCGCCGTTGAAGTAGTTGCCACAACTGGTCAAATTGTTGCTTCGCGTATGCAGCATTATCTCGGCGGTGGTCGCCTGGGGTATTCCACCTCTGTCGGTGCTCCATCGCCTCTTGGAGAATGGTGGTTCACGTCGGGTCGCACTGGTTCACAAGTCACCGAGCAATTGGTTGTGTTTAATCCTTCCGAGCGTGCAGCCCAAGTAAACGTGTCGTTCTTTGGAATTGGAATCACTAACGGGATTCCTGTTGATCAGCCAACCGATGCTGCATTGCCGTCACAAGCAGTAGATATTCCTGCCGGCGGAATTGTGATCATCAACACCGATTCAATTGCCGATCTTCCTAAAGGCGATCATGCCATGGTTGTTTCTGCATTGAACTCCACTCGACTGGTTGTTGAACATGTCTTAAGTCAACGCACCAACACAAGTGCATTCACGGCAATTGTGAATGGTGTTCCGGCGGGCCTTCTCAGCACTACATGGCGTATTCCAGCCGGTCTGGGTAAAGGCGCAAGAAATGCAATTTCTATTCTCAACACCACAGCCACCGAGGGAACCTTTACGGTCTCAGCAGTTGGGCCGGGAGGCGTCTTGGATCTTCCTGGCTTTGTCGATGTTCCCTTGGGCGCAGCCTCGCTCATCAGTCTCGATGTTCCAGACGGCGTTTCAGACGGCGAGGTTGTCATCACTGCAACCGTGCCTGTCGCCGTTCAGCGCCGCACCACGAGAGGGCACGGGTTAATTGGTTTTGGCATGGTGGGTGCATTGCCTGTGAGAATGAAGTAATGACACAGATTCTTCTTGTTGCTCTCGCTATGGCCGTGGCGATTGTTGTGTCAATCGTTTTGCGTAAACGTCGGCCTGATGCTCCGACGCAAGGAAGCTTCCACATGCCAACACAGTTGGATCGCGGCGACTTCGTGTCACCGAATCATTCATGGTTGGTCGCAGTCTTTACATCAGCTACGTGCAATACCTGTGCAGATGTTGCAACAAAGGCCGCAGTTCTTGCGTCGCGAGATGTTGCGGTACAACGAATTGATTACACAGAAAATCCGGACTTGCATCGCCGCTACAACATTGACGCAGTTCCAACGTTGGTCATCGCAGATAGCCGAGGAGTAGTTCGTAACGGTTTCTTGGGTCCGGTGAAGGCGCAAGACTTATGGGCTGCTGTGGCAGAGTGCCGAGACCCAGGATCTACGCCAGACCCTTGCGATGGCAGGAAAGAAAACTCTCGACCTGAGTAATTAAACGTCTGTGGGGGATGGGGCAGTGAGGCCCTCTTGCACCAAGCGACCAACTGCGGCGCCGTCGATTGTTTCTTCTTCCAGAAGTTTTTCAGCAACTAGCTCAAGCCCCTTGCGGTGCTTCGTGAGAAGTTCATGTGCACGCTGTTCTTGTTCGTGAAGAATGCGCGAGATTTCATCGTCGAGAAGTTTTGCAGTGGAATCGCTGTACTCGCGACCACTAGTCATGAGGTCTTCTCCGAGGAACACCTGTTGCTGACCATTCCAAGCCATTGGACCGACTTTGTCTGACATGCCCCATTCGCGCACCATACGGCGAGCAATAGATGTTGCTTGTTCGAGGTCGTTTGCTGCACCAGAGTTCAGATGACCAAACACAATCTTTTCTGCAACGCGACCACCCATTGCTTTGCAAATGAGATCTTCGAAGAATTCGCGCGAATATGTGTGACGCTCTTCTGGGAGAGTCCACGTAACACCGAGTGCCATTCCGCGAGGAAGAATGGTGACCTTGTGCAGTGGATCTGAATGCTGCAAGACAGTGGCGAGAACTGCGTGTCCACCTTCGTGGATTGCTGTTGCGCGCTTTTCTTCGGCGGACAGCACCATGCTCTCGCGGCGAGCACCCATGACCACACGGTCTCGGGCGTTTTCAAAGTCGATTCGTTCAATATGTGCAGAACCGCGACGAACTGCGAACAATGCAGCCTCGTTCACCAAGTTTGCAAGGTCTGCGCCACTCATTCCTGGAGTTGCCTTAGCCATTGTGTCGAGGTCGACATCTGTGCCCATGCGCTTGTCACGCGAGTGCACCTTGAGAATTGCAAGACGTTCTTCAAATTCGGGAAGAGGAACAATGATTTGACGGTCGAAACGACCGGGACGCAACAGTGCGGGATCCAAGATGTCTGGACGGTTAGTGGCTGCCAAGATGACAATGCCCTCTGTTGTTTCGAAGCCGTCCATTTCGGCCAGCATTTGGTTCAACGTTTGCTCGCGCTCGTCATGACCGCCACCAAGGCCTGCGCCTCGTTTGCGACCAATGGAGTCGATTTCGTCAATGAAGATGATGGCTTTGCCCATTTTGCGGGCTTGCTGGAACAAGTCGCGAACACGACTTGCACCAACGCCCACAAACATTTCCATGAAGTCGGATCCGGTAACAGACAAGAAACCAACGCCGGCTTCGCCAGCAACGGCGCGTGCGAACAATGTTTTGCCGGTTCCTGGAGGACCAACAAGCAGAATTCCCTTGGGGACGCGTGCACCAATTTCTTTGAATCGCTCTGGCATGCGGAGGAAGTCGACAACTTCTTTGATTTCCAACTTCACGCCGTCGTATCCGGCTACATCGGCAAACGTAGTGGACGGCTTATCGGCTTGGTACGCCTTGGCCTTGCTTCTACCGACAGACATAATGTTGCCTGCTTGACCCATTGCGCGGCGTTGCATCCACACGAAGAATGCAATAACAAAGATGAATGGAAGAACAATTGGAAGCAAGCTGGTAATCCAGTTTGGCTGGGGTGTGGTGAAGTCGTAGTCGACTCCGTTGTCTTTCAACAATTGTTCGTCGGCGTCGCTCATGTTGACGGCGCCAGTTGTTGAGAACTTGCCGCCATTCTTGAATTCGCCAGAGATGGTGTTGGTGGCGTTGTTAATGGTGATTGACGCAACGTCGCCGCTACGTACTTCGGCCAAGAATTCTGTGTACGAAATTTTCTCGCCGGTTGATGGGGCGAAGAACTGGCTTCCAAACGCCAACACAACAATGGCTGCCACAATTGCCCAGATGGCCCATTTCGGCATTGGCGGTTTGCCTTCTTGCGGCGTCTTGTCTGAGCGCATTCCCTTGAATGGGTTGCGTGGCGACTGGTTACGTGGGGGAGGGGGCGGCGGTGGCATCTCGCTCATGACCTCATGCTACGGCTGGGTTGTAGCAGTCCTCAGTCGGCATCGCCGATTTCGGTCACCATCAGAAGTACCGTTTTGAATATGGCAAGGCAGTGCACGCGACAAGGGTGCGTCCATCAGGCATCGGTCACCCTCACGTACCAGTACTCCCGCTCGCTGGTGTGGCTAGACGACCTCACGCCTGAGCGCGATCCCCATGCCTACGACTTGTGCGACCAGCACGCTGGTCGATTGAAGCCACCATCTGGTTGGCATCTTGAGGACCGTCGTCAGCGAGTGCACGTCTACGGCGCCAATCGTCTCGCGGGCTGACGCCTCAATGGAGCGAAAATTTTCAGACGCTCTGTTCGCCAGCGTCAGGGTTGTGTTGCTCTGGTTCTCGGTTTATGTAGCCGGCTCACTTGCCGCAACAGTTGCCATCATCATCACTGGCCACTCCGGTGATTCCATCGCACAAATTCCCGTGTGGGTTCTAGGTGTCAACATGACTTTCATGTGGGCGGTTTATGTCCTAGCTCTTCCAAAACTTCTTCCATTTGAAGACGCACCGCTATCAAGCGCACTACGCCGATGGTTCTCGGCTCGAGATGTCATTATTGGAATTCCACTTGGCATCTTTGGGCAATTGGTCTTGGTGAACCTTGTTAACTGGCCACTGTCTCAGTTCTTTCCTGAGACATTCTCATTCGACGAGGTGTCGCGTCGCGCAGAAGACATCGTTGCCACGGCACCGGGCCCATGGGTGATTGTTCTCATCTTGATTGTGGTTGTGGGTGCACCAATTGTTGAAGAGATTGTGTACCGCGGCAGTTTGCAGACAAATCTCATCACTGCAGCTGGCAGACCTATAGGCATCGTCTTGGCCGCGGCGATATTCGCCGCCATTCACTTGGCTCCAGTGGAGTTCCCCGGATTGTTTGTGTTTGCCTTGCTGCTGGGCATCGCACGAGAAAAAACTGGCACACTAGGGCTCCCCATAGTTACCCATTTCGCATTCAATGCAACAGGTCTTCTTCTCGTCTCACTCATCTAGGAAGTCATGAACTCAGACATCGATGAATCCATAAACAACGACGACGTAGTTGAACCATCAACTCGTTCATCTGAATGGGTGGAAACGTTTAAGGCCATGAGCACCACGGCCGTTGTGCTTGGCGCCACGTTGATCATTTTGTCGGTGTTGCATCCTGATTTGATTTTGAAGAACAACACACCTACTGGTGGCGACATGGGTGCTCACGTATGGGGCCCCGCATATTTGCGAGATGTGTTGCTTCCACATTGGCGACTAACCGGCTGGAGCATGGATTGGTATTCAGGACTTCCTGCGTATCGCTTTTACATGGTGGTCCCAGCGTTGGCCATTGTTCTATTGGATGTCGTGTTGCCCTACGGCGTTGCATTCAAGTTGATTGTTGTAGCGGGGCTTGTTGCATTCCCGTGGTGCGTTCACTTCATGGGTCGAATTGCGCGATTGGCGTATCCGCTTCCCGAGTTAATGGTGGTGGGCGCCACCATGTTCTTGTTGGACGAAAGCTTCACCATCTATGGAGGGAATATCGCGTCCACCATGGCAGGCGAGTTTTCGCACTCCATCGCTCTCGCGTTATCAATGGTGGGGCTCGGACTCTTTGCCCGTGGTCTCGATGATGGAAAGCATCGTGGCTGGGCGGCAATTTTCATCGCGTTGTCGGCGTTGAGTCACGGAATTGTGTTGCTTTTTGTTTTTGGTGGCGCGGTCGTCATGTTGTTGCTTCGACTCGACCGTCAGCGACTGCGTTATGGGGTTGTCACACTTGGTTGTGCAGTTCTTCTCTCTGCGTTTTGGGTGATTCCGTTTTTGGGTGGCCACGCATTTATGACCGACATGAAATATGGGTCAGAACCAGGTGGCGGCTCATTTACGTCGATGTGGGATATGTACTTCCCGTTGTCCACTACGTGGGACATCTTGCTTGTGGTGTTCTCTCTCGCCGGATTTGCTGGTTCTTGGGTCCGTAAGCGTCATTTTGGTATCTGGATGGGTGTGTACATCGCGGTGCTAATGGTTGGAGTCAAAGTTGCGCAAGGCGGACTACCAATAATTGGTCTTCTGTGGAATCCAAGAATTCTTCCGTTCCTGTATTTGCTGCGTTACATGTTGGCTGCAATTGGTGTGTACGAAGTTGTGTCGTATGTACGACGCGTAGTTGCTATTGAGCGATCCATGGGGGACACCACCGCAACGCCAACAACACGAGTGTCCACATCTATTTTGTGGGCAGTCACATTGTTCTGTCTTGTCGTTGTTGGCGTTCGCTACCAGTCGTTGCCGTTCGCCAAAATCACAAGTTCTGCAACAGCAACTAAATACTCATGGGGCCCCATTGATTTTCCTGCATCGCGTGCGTTCTCAGATGGTTGGGCTCGATGGAACTTCGAAGGTTACGAAGGCAAGGCCTCGTACGGGGAGTATCACGACCTCGTTCAAACTATGAAGACGTTAGGGAACAACAAAGACCACGGTTGCGGTCGTGCGTTGTGGGAAAACAATTCAGAGTTGAACAAGTACGGAACAACGATGGCGCTCATGTTGCTACCGTTCTGGACAAAGGGCTGCATTGGTTCCATGGAAGGGCTGTACTTCGAAGCGGCTGGAACCACTCCGTATCACTTCATCTCAGCGGCGGCGTTGTCTAAACAAAGTAGTAACCCAGTACGCGAACTTCGATACGACAACAACGACCCGGTGAAGGGCGTGAAGTACATGCAGATGTTGGGCATTAAGTACTACATGGCGTTCACTCCGGAAGCTGTGCAGAAAGCCGACACGGTGGCAGACCTCGTCAAGGTGGGTCAGAGTGGGCCATGGCATATTTATGAACTTGAAGGTCTACAGCTCGTTGAAGCTTTGGAAACTCGTCCAGTTGTCATTAATGAACGTCCAGGAGATCGACGCGAACGTTGGTTAGAGATTGGAACGTCGTACTTCCAACACTCAGAAGAATGGGCCGCACTTCCAGTCGATGATGGACCATCTGAATGGCAACGCGTGGATGTAAAGCCAGACGAATCTCGACGAATTGGGAACGAAGGTGAACCTGGACGTCAAGTTGATGTTGTTGTGCCTGACGCAACGGTGAAAGCGACAGATGTTGAAGAAGTCACGGTTTCTAACGTTCAAGTCAAAGATGAAGAGGTTTCCTTCACGGTTGACAAAATTGGTACTCCTGTACTTGTCAAGGTGAGTTACTTTCCGAATTGGACTGTTTCCGGTGCCAAAGAGGTTTATCGTGCTGCGCCAAACATGATGGTGGTGGTGCCAACCGAGAAGACAGTGCGGTTGTCGTATGAACCATCGGGATTAGATCAGTTCTCTTATTTATTGACTTTTGCTGGAATTGTCCTTGTTATCTATATGTTCCGTCGACGTCTTCGTTACGGAATTGCATTGCCGGAGAGCATTTCCGATACAGACAGCGAAATATCAACAGACGAAGACGGCGATACCGATAGCCTTTCTCGTTGATGAGCACAGACCCTGCGGTCCTTGACCAAATTGTCAAGGCCTACGACGTTCGGGGCACTACTCCCGATGAAATGAACGACGATGTTGCGTTCGCATTAGGCGTTGCCTTTGCTCAATTCGTAGATGCAAACACCATCATCGTCGCACGCGACATGCGCGTCACTGGTGAATCACTCGCGCACGCTTTCGCCGAAGGAGCCATGGACAATGGTGTCAACATTGTCGATCTTGGTCTTGCAAGCACAGACATGGTGTACTACGCAGCCGGTGTTCTGAATGCGCCCGGCGCAATGTTCACCGCTTCTCATAACCCGGCCGAATACAACGGAATTAAGTTCTGTTTGTCTGGAGCACGCCCTGTGGGAATAGACACTGGCCTCGCAGTTATTCGTGATACTGCGAAGGACGTTCTTCGCGGTGCGGTGTCGGCTTCAACTTCTGCTCGCGGTACTTATTCCGAACGGAACATGCTGGATGATTTTGCCGACCATGTTGTGTCCTTCATCGATGTGTCATCACTGTCTCCCATGAAGGTGGTGGCAGATACCGCAAACGGAATGGGTGGACTCATCGTTCCTGTTGTGTTTGAGCGGCTGCCAATGATGGAACTAGAAGTTATGTATCCAGAACTGGATGGATCATTTCCTAACCATCCCGCAGACCCAATTCAGCCGTCAAACCAACGAGACTTACAAGCACGTGTTGTCAGCGGTGGGTTTGACATTGGGCTGGCCTTTGATGGCGACGCAGATCGCGTGTTTGTTGTAGATGAACTTGGTCGCGGCTTGTCCGGCTCAAGCACTACAGCAATCCTTGCAGCTGGTGTTTTGCGCATGAACCCAGGTGCCACTGTTTTGCACAACCTCATTTGTTCTAAGAGTGTTCCTGAAGTCATCAGAGAAAACGGCGGAATTCCCGTACGCACAAAAGTTGGACACAGCAACATCAAGCAGGTCATGGCCGAAACCGGAGCTGTGTTTGGTGGTGAACACAGTGCGCACTATTACTTCCTCAATAACTTCAGAGCAGACTCTGGCATCATCGCCACAATGTTTATGTTGCAAGAGTTGTCTCGTGCGGGGGTTTCGCTGTCAGAATTCCGCAGGCCGTTCGAGCGTTATGAAGCAAGCGGCGAGATCAATACCAGTGTGCAAGATGCTCACGTTGTCATGAAGGCAGTATCAGAAGCGTTTTCAACATTCCAGCAAGACTGGATTGACGGATTAACTGTTGACTGTGGTGACTGGTGGTTCAATCTTCGACCATCCAACACCGAACCACTCTTACGTTTGAATCTTGAGGCCGCTACCCGCGATGAATGCGACGACCATGTTGCAGAAGTTCTCGCATTGGTGACCTCGGTATAGAAAAGGAATTCACATGGCAATTGACCAATCACTTCTCAAAATCCTGGCCTGCCCAGAAGACAAGGGCCCGCTGTGGTTTATTGAGTCCGAATCACTCATGTACAACCCGCGAACAAAGCGTGCTTTCCCAGTGGTGGACGACATCCCGGTCATGCTTCTCGAGGAATCCTCAATTGTGAGCGACGCAGATCATGTGCGTTTACAGGGTCTTATTGACTCTCTGGGTATCAAACCCACCTTCGCCGCATGACAATTGGCTAGGGTGGTAAGCCGATTGGGCTGACGCGATTGGTGCCAGCAGGCCCCAGCCTCAATCGTTCTACACCCGCACGTCCGTGTGGGGTGACCTGAAGGAGCCTCAATGTCCACTCTTGCCGAACGTCGCGATTATCGCGTCGCCGATCTCAGCCTTGCACCATTTGGTCGTAAGGAAATTCATCTTGCCGAACACGAAATGCCTGGCCTTCGCTGGTTGCGCAAAGAGTTCGGTCCGTCTAAGCCGCTCGCTGGTGCACGAATCTCTGGTTCGCTCCACATGACCATTCAGACAGCTGTTCTCATTGAGACGCTTGTTGAATTAGGCGCAGAAGTCCGTTGGGCAAGCTGCAACATTTTCTCTACCCAAGACCATGCGGCTGCTGCTGTGGTTGTCGGACCAAACGGCACAGTCGACAACCCACAGGGTGTTCCAGTGTTCGCGTGGAAGGGCGAAACCTTGGAAGAGTATTGGTGGTGTACCGACCAGATGATGACGTGGCCAGACGGTGGACACGCCAACATGATTCTCGACGACGGCGGCGATGCAACATTGCTCGTACACAAGGGAGTCGAGTTTGAAAAGGCTGGTGCAGTACCAGACCCAACATCGGCATCAAACCCAGAACTTGCAATCGTTCTCGGTCTTTTGCAGCGTTCATTGAAGACAGAACCCACCAAGTGGACCGAAATGGCCAAGCACATCAAGGGTGTGACTGAAGAGACCACCACTGGTGTGAAGCGCTTGTACAAGATGGCAAAAGAGGGCGAATTGTTGTTCCCAGCCATCAACGTGAACGACTCAGTAACAAAGAGCAAGTTCGACAACTTGTACGGATGCCGTCACTCACTCATCGACGCCATCAACCGTGCAACTGACGTCATGATTGCGGGCAAGTTGTCAGTTGTTTGTGGTTACGGCGACGTTGGCAAGGGCTGTGCTCAGTCGCTTCGCGGACAAGGTGCGCGAGTTATCGTCACAGAAATCGACCCCATCAATGCGCTGCAAGCTGCAATGGAAGGGTACGAGGTCAACACTCTCGAGTCTGCTCTCGGCGAAGCCGACATTTTCGTGACTGCTACAGGTAACGAAGCAATCATTACTGCCGAACACATGGCCAAGATGAAGCACAACGCAATTGTCTGCAACATCGGTCACTTCGATAACGAAATCGATATGGCTGGTCTTAGCCGAAGCAGTGCAACACGCGATGAGTTGAAGCCAGGCACCGACCTCTGGACATTCCCAGACGGACATGCAGTCATTGTTCTCGCTGAAGGTCGTTTAGTGAACCTGGGTTGCGCAACCGGACACCCATCGTTCGTGATGAGCTGTTCTTTCAGCAACCAAGTAATTGCCCAGATTGAGTTGTTCAACAATCTCGAGAATTACCCAACTGGCGTGTATGTGTTGCCGAAGCATCTCGATGAGAAGGTGGCACGTGCTCACCTCGATGCATTGGGTGTGAAGTTGACGCAACTCACAGACGAACAAGCGGAATACCTAGACATGGATCCTGCTGGCCCATTTAAGCCAGACCACTACCGCTACTAAGCACTTCAGCAAATGGCCGTCGAGGAAACTCGGCGGCCATTTTGCATTTACTGTTCTTGCGCCTCTGCCTCGGCGTCTGCAATTTGCGACGACGACATTTTGAAGAATGACAATGTGAGTTGCACCAGTGGCCCAATGCCAAATGCGAATACAAATGTTCCTAGCCCAATTGATCCGCCCAAGAAAATGCCGATGATCATGACGGTCACTTCGACAGTTGTGCGTGCGAGGCGAACGCTGATTCCATAACGGGCATTCAGGCCAAGCATGAGCCCATCACGTGGTCCTGAACCAAGTTCTGCTCCGATGTACAAACCAGAACCTGCTGCAATGCACAGCATTCCAAGGCTCATGAACATCAATTTGACACCGAGGTTGTCTGGGGTGGGCAACAAATCTTGCATTACATTTTCAACCAGGCCAATTTGAACTGCATTCAAGATGGTGCCAATTCCTGGCTTTAGGCGCAATGGAATCCACAGAAGCAGAACAAAAAACGCCACAATGATGAGAACGGTTCCAAGCCCCAGCCCGGTCTTTTCGGAGACGCCTTGGTGAAAAACATCCCATGGCGGTACTCCGATGTTTGCTTCTACGAAGAACGCAATGCCAGTTCCAAATCCGGCTAATCCAAGCACACATCGTGCGAGACGTTCTAGAAATCGCTCTCGCAGTGGCCGTGGAGAATTAGTGGAAGTGGAAGAGACCATGGAGTTCCACCGTAGTGAAGTGCATCGCTCAAGTAGCGGACAATTAATTGAGACCGCGATGGTGGCAATAGTGCGTTATGACGAATGCGCCAGACGGCTTATCACGGATCTGAAATACCACCATCAGAAATCCATGGCTCTCACACTCGCAATTTCAATTTCTTCAGCGGTGCAACACTGTGCGCGTCCAGATGTGGTGACATGGATTCCCACCACAGACCAGCGCCGAACTCAGCGCGGTTTCGACCATGCCGAGTTGTTGGCTCGACATGTTGGAGTTTTAACGTCGTGTCGTTCTCAACGATTACTGCGTCGCACTAGTAAGGGGCACCAAACAGGTCGCTCGCGCCAATCTCGACTCGATGCGGTGTCGTTTTCTGCTTCACCTCGCTGTGGTGGTCGCAGTGTCTGGGTGATTGACGATGTGTGGACAACCGGATCCACATTTCAAGCTGCTACCAAAGCGTTAATTGAAATGGGTGCAACTTCTGTTGCGTGTATTGCATATGCCCATGTCCCGTAAAAATCTTTCGGTCTAGGGCATAATAGGAAAGTGGTTGTAAAGAATCCTGCAGAAACTTCCGAGCTTTCGTCGGCGCAGCGAATTCTCGAGCGCACCATTCAGGTCATCGAAGAATCTGGGGAAGCAGCTATCCGCACGAATCCGATCGCGTTTGAGTGTGGTGTGACTCCACCAATTTTGTATCGGGCATTCGCAAGCCGCGAGGGGCTCATTATCGCCGCGCAGGCGGAGAGGTATCGCAGGTCCACTGAGGTTTCAGCGAAGTATCTCTATGACTCAATTGCACGTGCTGACTCGCGTGAATCATTAATTGCGAATGTGAGTTCATTACTGGATTTCGTTTTCAACAAAGACCGTGCAGAAAACCGTCGTCTCCGAGTAGAAGTAATTGGTTCGTCGGTATCGCGCCCGCAACTGCGCGAGTTAATCGCCGCCATCGACAAGGAGTATTCCGTCTCTATCGCCTTGGCGTATCAGTCAGCAGTTGAAAAAGGCTGGATGTCCAGTGGCAAGAATTTAGAAGCCATTGCGCTCTGGGCGCAGGGTTTGTTGAACACTCGGTACATGGTTGACGCTACAGCATCAGATGAAGACGCCAACACGTGGAACGAACTAACGCGTCAATCCATATTGTCCGCACTATTCGATTAGTAGACGTTTGTTAACTGTCGCGCCCGTGCGATAGCGAAAGTGGAATCTTCCTCAACAAGCACTCCGTGCATTCCGAGTGCATTCGCTGCTTCAACGTTTGCATGAAGATCGTCGAGGAAAACTGTACGACTAGGGCTAGCACCAATGCGATTCATCGTGTGGTGATAAATCTCGGGGTTTGGCTTACGCATGCGCACTTCGTGGCTGTCAACAATGGCGTCGAAGATCGATTCGAAATCCATTAACGGCCACCACCATTCGCGGAACTCTTTGACGTTGTTGGTGAGGATCGCAATTGGATAGCCCGCATCTTTCAGATCATGAATAAATGTGACCATGTCGTCGTTTAATTGAAACGTGAATGCAGGGCCACCCGATGTGGTGGGTTTCTCGGCCGGAACGGTGGCAACTATTCCGGCTTCATCAAGTCGTTGCTTAGTCAGAGCTCGGCATTCGGCCAACGTGATTTCACCCCGTTCCACTCGGTGCCACGGGTGGTCGGTATCAAGATGATGGGGGCCCATCACAATCTCAGCGATGACGGCGGGGTCATGGTCTGGGTATCGACGGGTGAAGTCGCGTGGACCACCGTTCTTCATAATGACTCCGCCGAGGTCGAAGATGACTGCGTCTGCTTGATGTTGGGCCATTCCGTTGATTCTTGCCAAGTTCTTCAATTGGGTACGAACTGGTCGGCAGGACCATGACAGGTAGGCTTGGAAACTGCATGAAAGTTCTCGATCGCGTCCTCAGGGCGGGTGATGGCAAGCGGGTAAAGGCCCTGCAAGGCCTCGTTCCCGATATCAACAGCCTTGGTCCAGCCATGGCTGCCCTCACAGATGAACAACTGAAGGCCAAGACGCCAGAATTTCGCCAACGGTTGGAAGCGGGGGAGACCCTCGACGACATCTTGGTGGAAGCCTTCGCAGTAGTTCGCGAGGCCGCCAAGCGAGTCATTGGTCAGTATCACTTCGATGTGCAGCTCATGGGTGGAGCGGCATTGCATTTTGGCTGGGTTGCTGAAATGAAAACAGGCGAAGGAAAGACCCTGGTTTCTACGTTGCCGGCGTATCTCAATGGTTTGTCTGGCAAGGGTGTTCATGTCATCACGGTCAATGACTATTTGGCTCGATTCCATGCCGAATGGATGGGTCGTATTCACCAGTGGTTGGGTCTCAGCGTTGGTCTTGTCATCCCAGGCTTTCGTGACACTCCGCAACAAAAGCGTGAAGATTATGCGTGCGACATCACGTACGGAACAAACAATGAATTTGGTTTCGACTATTTGCGCGACAACATGGCGGGGTCATTAACGGAAAAAGTACAACGAGGTCATAACTTTGCCATTGTCGACGAAGTAGACAGCATCCTCATCGACGAGGCTCGTACGCCGCTCATCATCTCTGGTCGCCTAGCGGACGCGGCATCTACTTATTACCGATTTGCATCAATTGTTCGAACATTGACTCGCGATGTCGATTACGAAGTAGATGAAGCAAAAAAGATTGTGTTCCCAACCGAGTCGGGTGTTGAAAAAGTTGAGCAAGAACTTGGCTTAGAAAACTTGTACGACGCGGTGCAACAGAACTTGGTTCACCAACTCAGCGCTGCATTGCGCGCGAAAGAGTTGTACAAGCGCGACAAGGATTACATCGTTGACGGCGGTGAAGTAAAGATTGTCGATGAATTTACGGGCCGTATCTTGGAGGGGCGTCGCTGGAGCGAAGGTTTGCACCAGGCGGTAGAGGCAAAAGAGGGCGTTCGTATCAACGAAGAGAATCAAACTCTCGCCACTATTACGTTGCAGAACTACTTCCGTATGTACGACAAGTTGGCCGGTATGACAGGTACCGCTCAAACAGAAGCTGCTGAACTTGTAAATACCTACGATTTGCAGGTTGTCCCCATTCCAACAAATCGCCCAAACATTCGTGAAGATCAGGCTGACCTCATTTATAAATCTGAGGTTGCCAAATTCCGAGCTGTGGTTGAAGACATTGTCGAGCGAAACAAGATTGGCCAGCCGGTGCTGGTGGGCACAATCAGCGTGGAGAAGAGTGAGTATCTGTCTCGTGAGTTAACGAAGCGCGGTATTCGTCACGAAGTGTTGAACGCGAAGCAACATACGCGCGAGGGTCAAATTGTCGCTCAGGCTGGCCGACTCGGTGCAGTCACAGTTGCCACAAACATGGCGGGCCGAGGCGTCGACATTCTTTTGGGCGGTAATCCAGAACTTCTTGCGCGCCAGCAGGTGTTAGCTGAAGGGGTAGACCCTTCTGTCATGGTGGACGAGTTCGCATTGCCAGCACCACTTGAGCAGTTGCATCCAGACTTTCAGGAAGCTCGTCGTGCAGCGTTAGCCCGTTACGACGAGCTGTTGCCGGTGTTCAAATCGCAATGTGCTGAGGAAGGTGAGAAAGTTCGTGCTCTGGGCGGTCTCTACGTGTTGGGTACCGAACGCCACGACAGCCGCCGCATCGACAACCAGTTGCGCGGACGTTCAGGCCGTCAGGGTGATCCTGGTGAAAGCCGTTTCTATCTCTCGCTTGACGATGAACTCATGCGTTTGTTCGCCACCGGAGCCCTGAGCTGGGTCATGGGTCGAGCACTGCCAGAAGACGAAGCAATTGAAGCCAAGATGGTGACAAAAGCAATTGAACGTGCACAGACCACGGTGGAACAGCGCAACGGCGAAATTCGCAAGAATGTTCTGAAGTACGACGAAGTCATGAACGAGCAGCGCAAGGTTATTTACATGCGTCGCGACCAAATCTTGTCTGGTGCAGATTTGAAGTCTGCTGCAATGGAATATCTTGCCGACGCTGTTGATTCGCTGATTTCAACGCACTGCGTTTCAGAAGCAAGCGATGAATGGGATATCGATGGGCTTGCTGGTGAATTGCGCACGTACTGGCCTGCAACCATCACGGAAGCAGACATTGAACAATGTGCCGACACAGACGCTGTCTACGACCTTGTCATGAGTGACGCAAATAGTCATTACCAACGTCGCGAAAGCGAACTTGGTGCAGATGTCATGCGTCAAATTGAGCGCCAAGTCATGCTCAGCATTATCGATCAACGTTGGCGTGAACATCTGGAAGAAATGGATTACCTACAAGAAGGAATCAACCTTCGTGCCATGGGACAAAAAGATCCCCTTACGGAATGGCAGCGCGAGGGATACGAAATGTTCG
Source organism: uncultured Bifidobacterium sp. (assembly GCA_964599815.1). Classification (GTDB taxonomy): domain Bacteria; phylum Actinomycetota; class Acidimicrobiia; order Acidimicrobiales; family Ilumatobacteraceae; genus UBA2093. The sequence goes on from CAZRHK010000005.1 coordinate 36,751, forward strand.
GCCAAATGATGGTGGGAATCGCACAAGACTTCGTTCGTTACGTCATGCATGTTCAGGTTGTCAGCGAGGAAGAGCCGTCTACTCGAGTACAGAACATCATTGAGACAAGTAGCGACGACGTCGATCTTGATGGTTTCACGGCTGCCGCGCTTGCTGGTGGCGACGTTGATCCAGACATGCTTCGCGACCAAGACGAACCCGTGCAAAAGCCAGTTGTTAAAGATGCAAACGATTGGTCGAATACGCCCCGTAATGCGCCATGTCCGTGTGGTTCGGGCCGTAAGTACAAGGTGTGCCACGGCGCAGTGTCGTAGAGCTATCGCTATTTATTTCAATTTATGCGTGACTTCACTACAGACCTTCGCGAAGTAAATCGTCGCCTTGAGGAAGCTAAGGGTTATCTCAAGATCGATCAGTCGCGCGCGCGTCTAGCTGAGTTAGAAATTGAGATATCTCGTCCAGATTTGTGGGACGACCAAGATGCGGCAAAACGAATCAATACGGAATATTCAAACGTGAAGGGCGACGTAGATGAGTACGCATCGCTGGCTGCACAAGTAGAAGATCTTGAAGTTCTGCATGAATTAGCACGTGAAGTGGACGACGAATCACAAGAGGCTGAGATTGAACTTGGTATCTCGCAGGTCTCGGCCGGTCTTGGCGTTCTAGAAATGCGCAGTCTTTTTACGGGTAAACACGACGAAGCAGATGCAATCGTGCAAATCAATGCGAAAGACGGTGGCGTTGATGCGCAAGATTGGGCAGAGTTGCTGCTGAGGATGTTTTCTCGCTGGGCAGAACGTCGTGGATTTACTGTTGAGATTGACGATGTCAGTCAAGGTACAGAAGCTGGAATTCTGTCCGCTGAGTTCACCATCAAGGGCCGCTATGCCTATGGACTTATGACATCGGAACGTGGTACACATCGTTTGGTACGGATTAGTCCGTTCGATAATCAGGGTCGCCGTCAAACAAGTTTTGCAACTGTGCAGGTGTGGCCGGTCATGGACGCGCCAGATCTTGAAGTGAATGAATCAGAAATTCGAATGGAAGTGTTTCGAGCGTCAGGTGCAGGTGGGCAGCACGTCAATAAAACTTCGTCTGCTGTTCGATTGATTCATGAACCAACAGGCGCGGTGGCAAGTAGTCAAGAAGAACGCAGCCAATTGCAGAACCGTGAAAAAGCAATGACGCGTTTGAAAGCCATGATTGCCGCCAAGATTGAAGAAGAGCACGAAGCCGAGAAAGATCGCATCGCTGGAAAGACGGCAATGGTGGGGTGGGGTAGTCAGATTCGTTCGTATGTTCTGCAGCCATATCAGATGGTCAAAGACCATCGCACCGATGTTGAGTCTGGCAATGTGGCCAGTGTTCTCGACGGTGACCTCGACCAATTTATGGAAGGGTTCTTGCGCTGGAGAAGGGAATCAGAGCAAGCCCAGTAAGGGTTTCACGGCCGCCCTCCATGGAGAGTGAGCCATTGCTAGGTTGTGGTACTTCATGATTCGTCTTGAGAATGTCTCCAAGATGTACGGCTCGGAAATCCCAGCTGTACGCGATGCTTCCTTCGATATTGCGAAGGGAGACTTCGTGTTCCTTGTTGGTCCATCGGGATCTGGAAAGAGCACTCTTCTTCGCCTCATGAATCGCCAAGAACGACCCGAGCGCGGCAACGTGTGGGTGGCTGGTCGCAACATCAATGAAATGGCCAGCAGCCAGGTGCCGTACCTGAGACGAACCATGGGGAACGTCTTCCAGGACTACAAGCTGTTGCCCAACAAGACCGTTTTTGAAAACGTGGCCTTTGCGCTTGAAGTTATTGGTAAGCCCAAACACGTCATTCAGCATCAAGTGCCACAAGTCCTAGAGCTAGTGGGTCTGTCTGGCAAGGAAGACCGCTTTCCGCATCAGTTATCCGGTGGAGAGCAACAGCGAGTTTCTATTGCGCGTGCATTCGTCAACCGACCACTCATTTTGTTGGCAGACGAACCCACTGGAAATCTCGACCCAGCAACGGGTGAAGGAATCATGCAGTTGTTGGATGCCATTAATCGCACAGGCACCACGGTTGTCATGGCTACCCACGATCATCGTGTGGTGAACGCCATGCGTCGACGCGTTATCCAACTAGATCGTGGCGTTATTGTTCGCGACCAAGAGCGAGGCGTATACGAATGATTCAACGTCTCTCATATGCAATTCGCGAGACAATCGCAAGCTTTCGACGCAATGTCACTTTGTCTGTAGCGGCCGTTATTACATCTGCGGTGTCGTTGCTGTTGGTAGGGGCAACCTTCCTTATTCAACGGGCTTTTGACAACCTGTTGGTGCAATGGCGTGGCGATGTCGGAATGATTGTTTTTGTTCGCCCAGACGTTGCACCGGACGCGCTCACATTCATTGAACAGAATTTGAAGGCTCAGCCGAATGTCATTGACATTGACAAGTTGGAGTACTTAGACAAAACACAAAGCTTTGAAGAGGCAAAACGTGTTTTTGCTGGAGATCCAACCACGCTGAGTCTTCTCAGTATTGAAACCATTCCCTCCCAATTCAAGGTGGTGCCGAAGACAACTGATCCTGAACTTGTTCGAAGTTTGGCCAACCAATATCGAACACTTCCAGGTGTTGCAGGCGTCTCGTTGGCTGAAGACGAATTCGATGTCATCTCTACATTGTCTGGTTTTGTGCGTGCAGTCACGATTGCTATGTCGTTGATCCTTTTGGCAGTCGCTGTCATTCTCATCTGGAACACAATTCGAACCGCCATCTTTGCTCGACGGCGTGAGATTGAAGTGATGAAGTTGGTGGGGGCAACCGACTGGTTCATTCGGGTTCCATTCATTCTTGAAGGACTCATTCAAGGACTTCTCGGAGCCATCGTGTCGTGTGGCGGCCTCTGGGCGCTCAACAGCGCATGGAGTTCTGGGGTGGCAGGATTCAAACCTGGAACGGGCGTGAGCTCATTGGTGGTACCAGGGTCCTATGTCAACGGCGTCATGATTGTGTTGCTGCTAATTGGTGCAGTAGCTGGCGGTGTTGGCTCTGGAGTTGCGTCTAGCAAATTCCTCGACGTGTAGTTCGAGTCCTGCCGATGCGTGGCGCATCGCTAGGGTCTGACCATGGAATTTCAAGACATCACGTATGACGTGTCTGATGGAATTGCAACAATCACGTTGCACCGACCAGACAAAATGAATGCCTTCACAGGGCGGATGATGCACGAGATTATTTCGGCTCTCGACCAAACAGATGCAGACGACAACGTGAAAGCGGTTATTTTCACTGGCGCTGGTCGTGCATACTGCGCCGGAGCAGATCTATCGTCAGGCGGTGAAACCTTTGCAAAAGGTGGAAGTGATGTTCAAACCAAGCAAGGTGTTCCACGTGATGGTGGCGGACTTGTGTCGTTGCGAATTTTCAACAGCCTGAAACCCGTTATCGGCGCCATTAATGGTGCTGCAGTTGGTGTTGGAGTCACGATGACTCTTCCAATGGACATACGTCTTGCGAGTGACACGGCGAAGTTTGGTTTTGTATTTGCAAAACGAGGCATTGTGCCAGAGGCATGCTCGTCTTACTTTTTGCCCCGTTTGGTTGGTATTCAGCAGGCCACAGAATGGGTGTACACCGGGCGCGTTTTCACCGCTAACGAAGCGCTGTCTGGAGGTTTAATTCGGAGTGTTCATGCAGCTGACGATTTGTTGCCGGCTGCACGAGCGCTTGCTGCCGAAATTGTAGAAAATACAGCGCCGGTCTCAATTGCGTTGTCTCGACAAATGATGTGGAGAATGCTGGGAGCATCTCATCCAATGGAAGCGCACCGTGTTGATTCACGAGGGATCATGGAACGCGGCAAGAGTGCAGATTCAAAAGAAGGTGTCATGAGCTTCTTGGAGAAGCGTGCAGCTGTGTATCCGGATCGGGTCAGCGACGGCTTGCCAGAAATTTTCCCCAACTGGGAAGACCCAGAGTTCGCATAAATGACATCAGGAACTGACGAACGAAGCGTCTTTGAAATTTGCGGGAACGATTTTTTCGTCTCGCTTGTGGACGCGTTCTACGACGGAGTAGAGACTGATTCGGTGCTCATGTCTATGTATCCAGATGGTGCAGACACTAAAGAAGCACGACATCGTTTGTCGTTGTTCTTTGTTCAGTACTGGGGTGGGCCTCACGATTATCTTGAGCTCCGTGGCCATCCCATGTTGAGAATGCGTCACGGATCTTTTCCTATTGACGCGCAGGCGCGCGATCGATGGCTTCTGCACATGGCTGGCGCCATTGAACAGACAATGCATCTCATTCCTGAAAATGATCGTGAATCAGTTGTGCAACAGTTGGCTAATTACGTTGTGAATGCTGCGGAGCATCTTCGTAATCAGTAAGTGATGACGTTGGACCCAGTTCAAATAGTGCAATAGCGGCAGCTGCGCCGACGTTCAGCGAATCAACGTCTGAATACATGGGGATACGCAACATTTCGTCGGCCTGTGACAAGGTGGCGGCATCAAGTCCGTCGCGTTCGCTTCCTAAGAAGATGGCAATGTGATCAGAGGGCGTCACGGATATTGATCGCAAGTCGGTTCCCGTGGAACTGGGTGTCAAGGCGAAACTTCTGAAGCTGTGTTCTCGCAAGAGAGATTGAATGTCATCGTTTTCGTCCAGCCTGGCGAATGGAAGCATGAGACCAGTGCCCATAGAGACGCGGAGGGCGCGGCGTGCAAGCGGATCTGCGCTACCACTGGAGAGAATGATGCCATCCCATCCGAGTCCGGCGGCACTGCGGATAATGGCACCAAGGTTCGTGGGGTTGTCGATGGCCTCGGCAATAACGAGACGACGTGCGGAGGTCAACAGCGATGACACCGACGTTAAGGCGGGTCTGCGAAACAGACCCATGGCTCGCAATGGAACACCAAGCCCAGTGACGTCGCGTCGAACATTTTCATCTGCGATGTAAATGGCGGTCTCGGGCAACTGCGATTGATATCGAGTGGCCATTGAGTCGTCGCACAGAAGAGCCGCGGGGACGCATCCAGACTGCAGGGCGCGGTCAACTACCAAATCACCTTCAGCCACAAAGAGACCAGCACCGACCTTTTCCTTGCGGTCCGTGCTGCTTGCTAGCTGTCGGTCGCGCCAACGAAACGCCTCAAGGCGTTGATCGTGCGAGTCTGCAATGGAGACAATCATTAGGTAGCTAGTAGTACCAGGGGAATGCAGACCAGTCTGGATCACGCTTTTCAAGGAAAGATTCGCGACCTTCTGCTGCTTCATCAGTTCCGTA
>CAZRHK010000006.1:0-13396 GCA_964599815.1 uncultured Bifidobacterium sp.
CAACTGCTGCACCACCTGAAATGGGATTCGACGATGTGACGTACGGATATGTGCCATGGTCAACATCGAGGAAAGTTGCTTGCGCGCCTTCCAACAAAATGTGTTCACCATTTTCACGAGCGTCGTGCAACAGGTTCACAGTGTCTGCAACATATGGCGCAAGTCGGCGTGCATAGGCGACAAAGTCGGTCACTACTTGTTCTACATCAAATGTGTCGCCACCAATGTCGCTCACTTCGCGCCGTGCTGCAATGGCTCGCTCACGCACTTTGACTTCAAAAGTTTCAAGATTCAATACTTCACCAACGCGAATACCTGCGCGCTTTACTTTGTCAACGTATGCCGGACCAATGCCCTTCAGCGTTGTTCCAATCTTGGATTCGCCACGTGCTGCTTCCAACGCAGCATCAATTGCTTGGTGCCACGGAAAAATGAGATGCGCCAAGCTGGATACCTTCAAACGCGCCGTAGAGATTCCGCGCGATTCAAGTGAATCAATTTCCTTGAACAACGTGGGCAAATCAACAACAACACCATTTCCAATCACTGGAGTAACGGTGTCGTAGAAGACACCGCTTGGTGTTAATTGCAGGGCGTACTTCTGATCGCCAATAACAACGGTGTGGCCAGCGTTGTGGCCGCCCTGATAGCGGGCAACGATGGTGTGAAAAGCAGCAAGCAAGTCGATGACTTTGGCTTTGCCTTCGTCACCCCACTGGGTACCAACGACAACGGTGACGGACATACACGCTCCCCTTTCGGAACGTGAAGTAACTGTACTTGCTCTCGCTAATGTCTGGCTCCCGAATAGGGCAAGACAGGTAGGTTTCTTACTGTGAACTCTGTTCTGCGACGCCAGATCTGGTCAGACATGACCCCCGCCCAACGTGACGCCCTGTGCCACCGCGGGATGGACGACATCTTTAACCCAGGCCTTCGTGCGTCCATCGTTGACCTCATTGAAGATGTTCGTGTTCGGGGCGACCAGGCTCTGTGTGATGCCCTTGCTCGATTCGATGGCGTTCATCTAGAACCACATCAATTGCGGGTGTCCCCGGAAGAAATTGCCGCCGCTTCAGTTGACCCAGCCGTAGAAAATGCCATTGTCGATGCCATTTCTCACTTGCGAGCATTCAACGACCAATTGCTAGAACGCGCCAGTGATTGGTCCATTGAGATCGAGCACGGCCTCACTGCCGGCGAGAAAATCTCCCCCATCTCCAGCGTGGGCCTCTTTGTGCCCAGCGGCAAAGCCAGTTACCCCTCTGTTGCATATCAATTGGGAGTACCGGCAGTTGTTGCAGGTGTTCCAGAGATTTCACTTATCGTCCCCCCAGTTCCAGGCGGTTCTGGCGAAGTAGACCCCGCGGTCCTCGTGGTGTGTCGCCTCTTGGGTATCACAAATGTGTTTCGGGTAAATGGCCCGTCGGGCATTGCTGCTCTTGGTTTTGGAACCGACACCATTCCCCGAGTGAGAAAAGTAATGGGGCCCGGAAGTCCCGCCGTCACTCTTGCCCAGGTGGAAATGCAACGACACGGCTTGGCCACCATGATGCTTCTTGGCCCAACAGAAAGCATGGTGATTGCAGATCACACCGCACACGTGGGTCGTCTTGCTGCAGACCTACTTATTGAGGCCGAACACGGAACCGACTCATCGGTTGTCTTGGTCACCACATCTCAAGAACTAATTGATGCTGTCGACGTTGAGTTGAGCATTCAGTTGGGAGATTTGCCAGAGGTTCGCGCTACCGCAGCACGTGCATCTCTTGGCCCGAACGGTGGTGCTGTGTTGGTCAACAATCTCAACGAAGCAGCAGACGTTGCCAACATGTACGCGCCAGAACATCTTCAATTAGCAGTTTCTGAAAAGCACGAAGAAGCAATGGTTGATTTGTTGGTGAATGCCGGCGAGATTTTGATTGGACAGCACACACCATTCAGCGCAGGCAACTTCGTCATCGGTTGTCCTGCATCGTTGCCCACAAGTGGATTTGCACACGTCTCATCTGGAATCACGGTGGATGCATTCTTGAAGAGAACAGCTGTTGCCAAAGCAACAGAATCTGCATTGCGACGCATGAGCAACACCATCACTGCGCTCTCTGATCACGAGGGTTTCGCGGCGCACGGCAACGCCATTCGTCGCCGCTTCGGCTAATCAGTACGGTGCGTCGCCCATCACGGTGACTCGATGGCCATATCGGCGATGCGGCCAGTAATCCCAAATAGCGCGGTGTTGGGCACATCTGTTGTCCCAAAATGCAATGGAGTTTGCTTCCCATTGAAAACGACACTGGAAGTTTGGATGTTCCATGTGTTGATACAAGAAGTTCAAGATGGCATCACTTTCATCGCGTGGAATGCCCACGATGTGTGTGGTGAACGAACGATTCACAAACAAACACTTTCGACCGGTTTCTGGATGCGTTCGCACGACAGGGTGTTTCGAACGTGGGTACGTTGGCTTGTCTGCCACGCCGGTGTACAAACCTCGATACACATGTTCTCCGTCATGCACCGCAACAAGGCCATCTAGGTACTGCTTCATTCGATCACTGAGTGCGTCGTATGCCGCATACATGTTCGAAAACATGGTGTCGCCGCCACTTGGTGGAACCTCGTGAATGTACAGAATGCTTCCCATGGGCGGCTCTGGTTGGCACGACACATCTGAATGCCATGCCTCGCCATTTGCGCGATCCGAGTTTTCGTCCGCGGAGATAACCAAAATTTCTTCGTGTCCCGTTGCTTTAGCGGCTGCAGGATGAACGTCTAATTTGCCAAAGCGTCGACCAAACGCAATGTGTTGTTCAACGGTGAGGTGTTGATTGCGGAAGAACACCACACAGTTCTCGGAAACAGCCCGACGAATTTCATCAATTGTTTCGTCGTCAATATTGGCAAGGTCAATGTCTTCAATGACCAAGCCAACGTTGGGGGTGTAGCGGCGGCTAGAGAACTTTGTGAATGGCGCGGAACTATCCCACTGCGCTTTCGTGCGCGGTCCGCCCTTTTTTGTTCCTACGTCAGCCATGGGTAAATGTTACGACTTGTTATTAGCCATCTCTTGTGCACAACTACTCGCGCACGCCAATGACAAAACTGGCAACGGTTGATAACGAACCGCCAATGTTCAACGTGGCAAACGTTTTTGCATTGTCCACTTGAATGTCTTCAGCACGGCCAGTGACTTGCTTAGCGGCATCGAACACCATGCGCGCTCCGGTTGCCCCCACTGGGTGGCCACCTCCGATTAAGCCGCCACTTGGATTAATGGGCAGTCGACCAGACCGCTCGATTGTTCCATCTTCAATGGCCTTCCACGACTCACCAGGTGCGGTGATTCCAAAATGATCAATGGCCATGTACTCGGTGGTGGTGAAGCAATCGTGAGTTTCAATTCCATCAAGTTCAAACACATCCTTTATGCCAGCACGTTGAAATGCGTCGACGATGGTCTGTTGAACGTGTGGAAACACGTACGCATGGTTCTTGCTGCGTTCTAACTTGTCCAAGAACTTGATGCCTGCGTTCTTGTGGCCCCATCCGAGAATTTGCGCAGTGGTTCCGGCGTTGATGTTTCGACGTGCAGCTTGTGCGTCCATAAAGCGCTGCGATACCAGCACAACTGCAGTTGCACCGTCTGTGATCTGACCGCAATCTTGTCGGCGTGTACCTGGTTCAATCACTGGATTAGCAATGTCGTCATCAGTGAAACTCAGCTCAGTGAATTTCCATCCGCGGGTTTGTGCGCGAGGATTTGATTTTGCGTTTGTGTAATTGATTTCGGAGATGCGATTTAGATACTGCCGATCTAATCCATACCGATACGCGTATTCCTCGCCAAGCAATCCGAAGACTGCAGGCCACATAAAGGTGCACGAGATTCCTTCATGGCCCTGCCACGACGCAGCATTTTGTGCAATTGATGATTGATCGCCAGGAAGCGCCTTTTGTTCTTCCACTCCCACAACAAGTGCACAGTCATAACGGCCAGCTTCTAGTTCTGCCATTGCAGACAAAATTGCAAGCGACGACGACGCGCACGCACCTTCGTGACGCATGGCTGGTTTACCCCACAAACCAGGAACCACTTGCGATGCCATTGCGCCCAGATGACCCTGTTGGCGTTGTAGTTCCGAGAATGCGTTACCCACGTGCACTGTTTCAATGTCTTCTGCATCGAGACCGCTATCTTCCAATGCACCTTCTATGGCTTCGCGCATCATGTCGGAAATGTCGAGACCATCACGCGCATAACTACGTGCGAAGTCGGTCTGATAACCACCAAGAACATAAATAGGTGTTCGCATTGTGTCCCCCGTTGTTGCTGAGCAACTACACGAAAGATTACGACATCTATTGGCCAGGTGAAACTGTCAGCACACCGTCCACAACATCAACACGGACAGCGCCATCTTCACCAACGGAACCTTCCAAGATCAACAATGCTGCTTTGTCTGCAATTTCTCTTTGGATGAGTCGCTTCAGGGGTCTGGCTCCGAAGAATTCATCGAAACCTTGTTCCGCTAGTGCAATTCGGGCAGCGGGCGTGACCTGCAGGGTGATGCGGCGATCTGCCAATCGCTGCACCAGGTGTTCCAGCTGTATCTCCACAATGTGAGTGAGGTCGTCTTGTGTCAGCGATTGGAATCGAACAATCTCATCGATGCGGTTCACAAACTCGGGGCGGAAGTACTCAATAGGTTCGCCTGGCAAATTGCTGGTCATAATGAGCACCACGTTTGAAAAGTCAACAGTGCGACCTTGGCCGTCTGTCAGACGACCATCGTCTAATACCTGCAACAAGACGTTGAACACATCTGGATGCGCCTTCTCTACTTCATCGAGAAGAACAACGCTGTATGGCCGACGACGAACAGATTCAGTGAGCTGACCGCCTTCGTCGTATCCCACGTAGCCAGGAGGCGCACCAATGAGTCGGCTGACCGAATACTTCTCCATGTATTCAGCCATGTCGATTCGTACCATTGCCTTTTCATCGTCGAATAAATATTCGGCAAGGGCACGCGCAAGTTCTGTTTTACCAACGCCGGTTGGGCCAAGGAACATAAACGAACCAATAGGTCGATTCGGATCACTAAGGCCTGCTCGGCTTCGACGAATGGCATTTGCAACAGCTGCAACGGCGGCGCTTTGGCCTACAACTCGTCGATGCAATAGCGCTTCCAAATGAACAAGCTTTTGCATTTCGCTTTCCAGAAGTTTGCTGATAGGCACACCAGTCCACTTAGACACCACTTCGGCAATGTCTTCAGCGTCTACTTCTTCTTTCAACATGCGATTGTCTTTTTGCAACACATCAAGATGTGCAGTTGCGCTATCGATACGACGTTCAAGCTCTGGAATGCGTCCGTAACGCATTTCTGCTGCACGTTCCAGATCAACTTCGCGCTCCACAGCAATGCGCAGAGATTCAAGTTCTTCCTTCAGCGTACGAATGGCAGAAATTGCTTCACGCTCTGCTTCCCAGTGCGACTTCATCTTGTCCACTTGTGCCTGCAGTTCAGACAATTCAAGATCTAGTGCATTGATTCGCTCTCGCGATGCGGAGTCGGTTTCCTTCTCTAGTGCAACCTTTTCAATCTCTAGTTGCAGAATGCGTCGCTGTACAACATCAATCTCAGTTGGCAGCGAATCAATTTCAATACGAAGTTTGCTGGCAGCCTCGTCCACTAGGTCAATGGCTTTGTCTGGCAAGAAGCGATTTGTGAGATACCTATTTGACAGCACTGCAGCGCTGACCAATGCGGAGTCTTGAATTCGAACACCATGGTGCACTTCGTAGCGTTCTTTCAATCCACGAAGAATCGCAATAGTGTCGGGCACTGTTGGTTCACCCACATACACCTGCTGAAAACGACGTTCTAGTGCTGGGTCTTTCTCCACATACTTGCGGAACTCGTCAAGAGTGGTAGCGCCCACCATGCGCAACTCACCCCTGGCCAACATGGGCTTAATCATGTTTCCGGCGTCCATTGCGCCCTCTGCACCACCAGCACCAACAAGGGTGTGCATCTCATCAACAAATGTGATGACTTCACCTTCAGCGTCCGTGATTTCTTTCAGTACCGCTTTCAGACGTTCTTCAAATTCGCCGCGGTACTTTGCACCAGCAAGCATCGACGCAAGATCTAGCGACACCAGTCTCTTGTTCTTCAAACCTTCAGGCACGTCGCCATCGGCAATGCGGCGAGCAAGACCTTCAACAATTGCTGTCTTGCCCACACCTGGCTCACCAATGAGAACTGGGTTGTTCTTGGTACGACGTGACAACACTTGTATCACTCGACGAATTTCTTCGTCGCGACCAATGACTGGGTCAATCTTTCCCGCGCGTGCTCGCGCAGTGAGATCTTGACCATATTTTTCAAGAGCTGCGAACTGTGACTCTGGATCTGGAGTTGTTACTCGGTGCGAACCGCGAACTTCGCGCAACGCCAACAACATCTCTTCTGTGGAGATACCGACTCGTTGGTTCATTGCCAATAACAAGTGCTCGACCGAGAGATAGTCATCGTGGAGGTCTTTACGGGCGCTGTCGGCATTTTCAAAGACATTCCCTAGCTCGCGGTTCATTCGTGCTTCGGCGCCACCTTGTGCCCGCGGCAACGAATTCACCGCTTCTTCAGCCTTTGCGCGCAACATTCCTGCTGCAATGCCAAGTTTCTGCAACAACGACGGAACGATGGTTCCTTCTTGCGACGTCAACGCCACCATCACATGGTCTGGTGTTACTTCGGGGTTGCCGTATTGACGCGCCAAATCACCGGCGGCACCAATGGCTTCGTTTGTTTTCGTTGTCCATTTTTTTGGATCAATTGCCATGACAGTTGACCTCCTTACCGATGTGGGTGGAAGATACTGGGACGCTCACCAAACAAGGTGACTGCTTGACGAAGAGGTACAAGTGCACCGCGCGAATTGTTTTCAAGTGCGTTGACTGCATCCATTAACGCTTGACGAAGTTCAGCAACTTCATGACGAAGACGCACCACTTCTTCTTCTAATGACATCACGTGTCGAATGCCTTCAAGATTCATGCCGCTTGATGCAAGTTCTGCAATGCGCCGCAAACGTTGAATGTCTGCATCGCTGTAGCGGCGATTGCCACCAGACGTTCGCGCAGGAGTCAACAAACCACGGCGCTCATAAATGCGCAAAGTTTGCGGATGCATGCCGGCCAATTCAGCAGCAACTGAAATGACATACACCGCTTGATGATGTTGTCTATTCATGACGTCTCCTTTCTGCGGGGAGATGCGAGAACTTCATGAAGTGCCTCGAGTGCTGCACGTTCTTTGTCCGTCAACGACGTTGGCACAGAGACATCAACGGTGACTATTAAGTCGCCGGTGTTCTTTGGTGTGACAATGCCTTTGCCCTTCACTCGATGGCGAGAACCAGATTGCGTTCCTGGCTTCAACCGCAACGTGACATCACTGTTCTCCAAGGTAGGGACAGAAATTGTTGAACCCAGAGTTGCTTCAGTGAAAGACACTGGGACTCGCACCAACAAGTTCAGTCCTTCACGTTGAAAGACTGCGTGTGGAGTGACGCGACATTCAACAAACAGATCTCCTGCTGGTCCACCGTTTCGTCCTGGTGCGCCTCGACCTTTCAATCGAATTCGTTGTCCATCGTTAACGCCAGCTGGAATGCGCACGTTCACCTCACGTGGGCGTCGTTCAATACCCGAGCCTCTGCATGTGGAACATGGATACTCAATGATCTTTCCGTTGCCGCCACACGAGCGGCATGGTGACGACATTGCAAAGAATCCTTGGTTGTCGGCAACCGACCCACGGCCACCGCATGCGCTGCACATTTTTGGAGATGTTCCAGGTCGAGCACCAGAGCCAGTACAAGAGGTACACGTTGCATCTGCTGTGAGATGAAGTGACGTGGTTAAACCATGCGCAGCATCTTCAAATGACAAGGTGAGCGCAGATTCAATGTCTTTGCCGCGCTGTGGTCCAACACCGCTTCCTCCGGTGCGACGACCGCGTCCGCCAAACATTTGGCCAAGAATGTCGCCAAGTCCGTCGCCGTCCATGTCGAAGTTGAAGTTGCCGTTACCGCCTGGGCCAAAACCGCCCATGGGTCCCATGCGACGCACTTCGTCATATTCGGCGCGCTTTGTGGCATCACCAACAACGTCGTATGCAGCAGAAATTTGCTTGAACTTCTCTTCGGCCTCTGCGTTACCTGGATTGGCGTCGGGGTGATACTGACGCGCAAGACGTCGATAGGCCTTAGTGATGTCCTTGTCTGACGCATCTTTCGACACGCCAAGAACTGCGTAGTAGTCCTTTTCGAACCACTCGCGTTGGGCAGTCAAGACCTACCCCCTCACCTTCACCATTGCGGCGCGCAAGACACGACCTTTCCATTCGTATCCCGTGCGTAGAACCTCAACAACAATTGGCTCTCCACCTTCGCCTGGTTCATGCATGACAGCTTCCGCTGTTGCAGGATCGAACGGCTTGTCGACGAGGTCGTATGGCTTGAGTCCTTGTTGAGACAGCGCACCAAGAAGCGCCTTCCACACTGGCTCTACTGCGTCTGCGCCATGCGCAAATGCTGCTTCACATGCGTCTAGCACTGGCAACAACGCTTCTGCCAAACGACCCGTTGCACGATCTACTTCATCTGATTGAAATTGTGCAACGCGCTTCTTGTAGTTCTCAAAGTCGGCTTGCAGACGCAACGCAATGTCTTTGAATTCATCACGCTCTGCCAACAACGCAGCGATGTCATGCTCTACAACTGTGTCGTCAACGAGAGTTTCTTGGCTCTCGTTGACAACCTCTTCGCTGTGAACTGACTCAGATTCGTGGTCTGACATATGACTTACTGCTCGTCCACAATTTCTGCATCAACAATGTCGTCATCAGATGCAGCCGCTGCACCAGATGCCGATGATCCGGCTGCACCGCTGTCACGTGCAGCTGCTTCGTACAACTTCTGACTAAACGCTTGGCTTGCACCCATCAATGTTTCGGTTGCTGACTTGATCTGTTCGAGATCGTTTCCAGAGATTGCGCTCTTCAACGCTGCAAGCGGGCCTTCCACTGCGTCGCGTTCTTCAGCCGAGACCTTGTCACCCTGCTCACGCAAGACTTTCTCTGTTTGATACACCAGCGAATCCGCGTTGTTGCGAACTTCTGCTTCATCGCGGCGGCGACGATCTTCTTCGGCATGTGCCTCTGCGTCGCGAATCATCTCTTCAATCTTGTCTTTGCTCAACGAGGTTGAGTTAGTGACTGTCATGGACTGCTCTTTGTTTGTTGCGCGGTCCTTTGCAGACACGTGCACAATTCCGTTTGCGTCAATGTCGAAGGTGACTTCAATCTGTGGAACACCGCGTGGTGCCGGTGGCAGGTCTACAAGTTGGAACTTGCCCAACGATGTGTTGTAACTGGCCATTTCGCGCTCACCTTGCAACACGTTGATTTCTACTGATGGCTGGTTGTCATCTGCAGTGGTAAACACTTCAGTACGGCGCGTTGGAATTGTGGTGTTGCGCTCGATGAGCTTTGTCATCACGCCACCCTTGGTTTCAATACCAAGTGACAACGGGGTGACGTCCAACAACAGAACATCCTTTACATCGCCCTTCAACACACCTGCTTGCACAGCAGCACCCACAGCAACCACTTCGTCTGGGTTTACTGTCTTGTTTGGCTCTTTGCCGGTGAGTGACATAACAAGTTCTTGCACTGCTGGCATACGTGTTGAACCACCAACAAGAATCACGTGATTCACTTGGCTCTTGGTAAGGCCGGCATCTTTCAATGCCTTTTCGAATGCAACACGGCAACGCTCTACAAGGTCTGCGGTCATTTCTTGGAACTTGGAACGTGACAGTGATTCATCGAGGTGCAACGGACCTTCTGCTGTTGCAGTGATGAATGGCAAGTTGATTTGGGTCTGCTGTGTTTGTGACAGTTCAATCTTTGCTTTTTCAGCGGCTTCCTTCAGACGCTGCAATGCCATGCGATCTTGTGACAAGTCCACACCGTGTGCTGCTTTGAACTGCTGCACCAACCAGTCGATGATGCGCTGATCCCAGTCGTCTCCGCCAAGGTGGGTGTCGCCGTGTGTGCTCTTAACTTCGAAGACACCGTCTCCAATTTCAAGAACAGACACGTCGAATGTTCCGCCGCCAAGGTCGAACACAAGAATCGTTTCGTCTTGTGATGACTTGTCGAGACCATATGCAAGCGCAGCTGCTGTTGGCTCGTTGATGATGCGAAGAACATTCAAACCAGCGATTGCACCAGCTTCTTTTGTTGCGGTGCGTTGCGCGTCGTCGAAGTATGCAGGAACCGTGATGACTGCATCGGTCACGGTGTCACCCAAATAGGCCTCTGCATCGCGCTTCAACTTCATGAGTGTGCGAGCGCTGATTTCTTGTGGCGTGTACTTCTTGCCGTCAATGTCCTCTGACTTCCACGCAGTACCCATTTCGCGCTTGATGCTGCGGAAGGTGCGATCTGGGTTGGTGATGGCTTGACGCTTTGCCACTTCTCCCACCAACACTTCGCCTGTCTTCGAGAAGGCAACAATTGATGGTGTGGTACGAGCACCTTCGGAGTTCGGGATAACTACTGGGTCACCTGCTTCAAGGACTGCAACCACTGAGTTTGTGGTTCCAAGGTCGATTCCTACTGCTTTTGCCATGGGGGTGCTCCTCATCGTTGCTGGGGTCGGCGTGGATAGATGTGGTCAGAATAAGGCTCTGCAGGGACCGTTACAACCTTTGTGACAGAAAACTTGATACAAAGCGACTCAACATTTGTCCGACCCCAAATTCCCTCCCATTGGCGGGTCGCCCTACGATGGCGACGTGCTTGGAAATCTTGTCCTCCTCCGCCACGGCCAAAGTACGTGGAACGAATTGAACCTCTTTACGGGCTGGCACGACGTGCCCCTCTCGGCACAAGGCGAAGCCGAGGCCGCCGAAGCCGGCCGGGTGATGAAGTCAGCAGGCCTCACATTCGATGTGGCCCATTCCTCCTTATTAACTCGGGCATGCATGACCTGCCATCTGGCTCTCAACGAAATGGGCCAAGTGTGGTTGCCGGTGGAGCGCCACTGGAAGTGGAACGAGCGCCATTACGGCGCGCTTCAAGGCTTGGACAAGAAAGCCACCACTGAAAAGCATGGTGCCGAGCAGACTCTCGCATGGCGCCGTAGCTACGACGTCCCGCCGCCACCCGTTGATACCGATAGCCCCGAACACCCCGTGAACGATCCGCGCTATCGCTTCATTGATCCAAAGGTTCTGCCAGCAACCGAGTGCTTGAAAGATGTGGTGGCCCGTGTGGTTCCCCACTTCATGGAGACCGTGGTGCCTCAGTTGCGACAGGGAATGAATGTTCTTGTTGCGGCACATGGCAATTCGCTCCGAGCTCTTGTGATGTCTCTTGAGGGAATTGCAGAAGAAGACATTGCGGAACTGAACATTCCAACTGGCGTTCCACGCCTGTATTCATTGACTGATTCGCTCGACGTGGCATCTGTTGAATATCTCGGAGACCAAGAAAAGATTCGCGCCGCTATTGAAGGCGTTGCTAACCAAGCGGGCACGAAGCATTAGTCACATGTGACTCCTCTTAAGTGAGAAGTTGTCCCTCAGTGAAAAACAGGCCTTTCCATCTGCATTACACTTATGCACATGGCAAGCACAAAGTCCACCGTTGATCATCTCCGCAGCATCGCTCTCTTCTCCGAGTGCTCCACCAAAGAACTTGGTCTGGTTGTAAAGAACTCCACCGAGCGTGTGCTCAAGGCGGGAACCATCATCATGGATCAAGGTCAAACCGGTCGCGAGGCCTACGTGATTCTTGAAGGCACGGCCACGGTGAAGCGCAACGGCAAGAAGATCGGTACCGCCAAGGGCGGATCCGTCATTGGTGAACTTTCTTTGTTGGACCATGGTCCACGCACTGCAGCTGTGATTGCCGACACCGATGTTCGCTTGCTTGTTGTTTCAGAGCGTGCCCTCAAGGGTGCCATTGACAACATCCCCGCCATTTCACGCAAGTTGCTGAAGGCACTTGCTACTCGAGTTCGTGAACTCGACCGCGCACATTACGGCTGATTCCACACCCGAATCTCACCTGCGGAGCAGGGCTTAGACCCCTATCGGCACTAGCGTTGTGTCCGTTATGAGCACGAACGCAGCACCTGCCACAGAGAAGGCTCCCAAGCGCCTTCGCCCGTACCAGTTGTCCATTGCCCTCGGCATTGGCATGGGTACGTTCACCCTGTTCTCAGGCATCATCCCCAACTTCACCGGTTGGCGCAGCACCTCTGAGATTCATCGTGAAGTCTTCGGTGGAATTCCAAGCGCATTGAAAGTTGCGTTCTACACCGTCATCCCCGTGATGTTGGTGTGGGGTTCATTCCGCTTCGCAGATCGCATTCGCAACTGGGAACGCGGTGCACCAGATCGCCGCAAGACCACTGCAAAGAATGCAAAGCGTCGCCTTGCTGATTATCGCGCCGGTGTCTACATGCGTACATTGTTGCGCGATGGCGCTGCAGGCCTCATGCACTCCATGATCTATTTCGGTTTCTTGGTGTTGTTGGGCGTTACCACAACACTTGAAATTGACCACCAGTTGCCAGAGTCGTTGAAGTTCTTGCATGGTGGCGTGTACCAGGCATACGCATTCATTGGCGATCTTGCTGGACTCGTGTTCACGCTTGGTGTTGTGTGGGCAATTGTTCGCCGTTATATCCAGCAGCCATACCGCATTCGCATCAAGACAAAGGCCGAACACGGAGTCATCCTTGGTGTCTTGCTTGCCATTGGTCTCACTGGTTTCGGTGCAGAAATGTTCCGTATTGCTGCATCGACAGCTGCTGGCAAAGACATGGGCTTTGAAGTGTGGTCATTCATTGGATACCCACTCGCACAAGCCGTAGAGGGAATGTCGCTTGGCGCACTTGAAAATTGGCAACAAGGAATGTGGATTGGACACGTTCTCGCATTTATTGCGTTCCTTGCCATTTTGCCCATCACCATGTTGCGTCACATCTTCACCTCACCGTTGAACATGTACCTCAAGGACCGCGATCGTCCAAAGGGCGCAATGCGTGCAATGCCAAACCTCACCGAAACGTCTCTTGAGTCATTTGGTGCTGCTGTTGTTGAAGACTTCACCTGGAAGCAGTTGTTGGACACCGATGCATGCACCATGTGTGGTCGCTGCACCAGCGTGTGCCCAGCTCACGCAACAGGTAAGCCGCTTGACCCACGTGAAATCGTGTTGAAGACCGGCGAAGTCATGGCTGCAACCGCATCACATGCTCCTGGTGGTCAGGTATCTCCTCCATTGTCAGTGGACGGTGAAATCAA